>NZ_CP050308.1:2228750-2560000 GCF_014189535.1 Rhizobium lusitanum
GAACGCGTTCGATGCGGCGGGCCGCGTCGTCGGTGCCATCGGCGCAGATGACCATGCCGGAGTGCTGCGAGAAGCCCATGCCGACGCCGCCGCCATGGTGCAGCGACACCCAGGTGGCGCCGGACGCGGTGTTGAGGAGGGCGTTGAGCAGCGGCCAGTCGGAGACGGCATCCGAGCCGTCCTTCATCGCTTCCGTCTCGCGGTTCGGCGAGGCAACGGAGCCGGAATCGAGATGGTCGCGGCCGATGACGACAGGAGCCTTCAGCTCGCCGTTGCGCACCATTTCGTTGAAGGCAAGGCCGAGACGTTCACGATCGCCGAGACCGACCCAGCAAATGCGCGCCGGCAGGCCCTGGAAGGCGATGCGCTCGCGCGCCATGTCCAGCCAGTTGTGCAGATGGGTGTTGCCGGGGGTGAGTTCCTTCACCTTGGCGTCGGTCTTGTAGATATCCTCCGGATCGCCCGACAGAGCCGCCCAGCGGAATGGGCCGATGCCTCGGCAGAACAGCGGGCGGATATAGGCCGGCACGAAGCCGGGGAAAGCGAAGGCATTTTCCAGGCCTTCATCCTTGGCGACCTGGCGGATATTGTTGCCATAGTCGAGCGTCGGCACACCGGCGTCCCAGAAGGCGACCATGGCTTCGACATGCTGTTTCATCGAGGCCCGGGCGGCGGCTTCCACAGCCTTCGGATCGCTCTCGCGCTTTGCCTTGTGTTCGGCCACTGTCCAGCCGAGCGGCAGGTAGCCGTTCAGCGGATCATGCGCCGAGGTCTGGTCGGTGACGATGTCGGGGCGCGGGCCGCCGGCCTTCATGCGCTTGACCAGTTCCGGAAAGATTTCGGCGGCATTGCCGAGCAGACCAACCGACTTCGCCTCGCCGGCCTTAGTCCAGCGGCCGATCATCTCGAGCGCTTCGTCGAGCGTCGTTGCCTTCTCGTCGACATAACGAGTGCGCAGGCGGAAATCGATGCGGGTCTCGTCGCTTTCGACAGCGAGGCAGCAGGCGCCGGCCATGACGGCCGCCAGCGGCTGCGCGCCGCCCATGCCGCCGAGACCGCCGGTCAGGATCCACTTGCCCTTGAGACTGCCGTTATAGTGCTGACGGCCAGCTTCGACGAAAGTTTCATAGGTGCCCTGCACGATGCCCTGCGTGCCGATATAGATCCACGAGCCGGCAGTCATCTGGCCGTACATGGCAAGACCCTTCTTATCCAGCTCGTTAAAATGATCCCAGGTCGCCCAATGCGGCACGAGGTTGGAATTGGCGATCAGCACGCGCGGCGCATCCTTATGGGTGCGGAACACGCCGACCGGCTTGCCGGATTGCACCAGCAGCGTTTCTTCTTCGGTCAAGGTCTTCAGCGTCGCGACGATGCGGTCGAAATCCTCCCAGGTGCGGGCGGCGCGGCCGATGCCGCCATAGACGACCAGTTCGTTCGGATTTTCCGCGACGTCAGGATCGAGATTGTTCATCAGCATCCGCAGCGGCGCTTCGGTCATCCAGCTCTTGGCATTGAGTTCTGGGCCGTGAGGCGCGCGGATTTCGCGGATGTTATGGCGTGGGTTGGTCATGTCATATCTCCAGGGAAGGCAGAATATCGGCGGATACGGATGCGTTGAGTGCGCCGGAAGCGACAAGGTCGCTGGCGGCCTTGAGGTCATTTGCCATGTAGCGGTCTTCATCGAGCGTCGGCACGACGGAGCGGATGGTGGCGATGGCAAGGGTCAGTTCGGGGCTGGTGGCCAGTGGCGCGCGAAACTCGACGCCCTGTGCCGCCGTCAGCGCCTCAATGCCGACGATGGCGAAGAGATTGTCGGTCATCTGCAGGAGGCGACGCGCGCCATGGCAGGCCATGGAAACATGGTCTTCCTGATTGGCAGAGGTCGGCGTCGAATCGACCGAGGCCGGATGCGACATCTGCTTGTTTTCCGACATCAGCGCCGCCGAGGTCACTTCGGCGATCATCAGGCCGGAATTCAGGCCCGGCTTCTTGGCAAGGAAGGCCGGCAAGCCATAGCTCAGAGCCGGATCGACCAGAAGTGCGATGCGGCGCTGCGAGATCGCGCCGATCTCGCAGACGGCGATGGCGATCTGGTCGGCCGCGAAGGCCACCGGCTCGGCGTGGAAATTGCCGCCGGAGACGACGGAATTGTCGGAAAGGACGAGCGGATTGTCGGTGACCGCATTCGCCTCGATTTCAAGCGTGCGGCCGACGGAGCGCAGCAAATCGAGACAAGCGCCATCGACCTGCGGCTGGCAGCGAATGCAATAGGGATCCTGCACCCGCTCGTCGCCCTCGATATGGCTTTCGCGAATGACCGAGCCGGCCAGCAGGCCGCGAAGGGCGGCGGCGGTGTCGATCTGGCCCTGATGGCCACGCAGCGTATGAATATCGGGATGGAACGGCGCGGAAGAGCCCATGGCGGCATCTGTCGACATGGCGCCGGTGATCAAGGCTGCCTGGGCGGCGCGATGGGCCCGGAACAGGCCGGCCAGAGCGAGCGCGGTCGAAACCTGCGTGCCGTTGATCAACGCCAGGCCTTCCTTGGCGGCGAGCACGACCGGCGTCAGCCCGGCCTTTTCGAGCGCCGCGGCACCATCAAGCCGTTCGCCGGCATAGAAGGCTTCGCCATGGCCCATCATCACGGCCGTCATATGCGCGAGTGGAGCAAGGTCGCCGGACGCGCCGACGGAACCCTTCTCGGGGATAACCGGCACGACGCCCTTTTCCAGCATCGCTTCGATCAACCGCACCAATTCCAGGCGCACGCCGGAAGCGCCGCGACCGAGAGAGACCAGTTTCAGCGACATGATCAGGCGGACGACATTTTCCGGCAGCGGCTGGCCGACGCCGCAGCAATGCGAAAGGATGAGATTGCGCTGCAGGGTGGCGACATCGGCGCTGTCGATCTTGATCGAGGCCAGTTTGCCGAAGCCGGTGTTGATGCCATAGACCGGCGCATTGCCGGCAGCGATTTCGGCAATACGGGCGGCAGCCTTGAGGATGCCCGCATCGAAAGAAGCATCGAGCTTGGCGGGCTCACCGGTCCAGTAGATTGCGGCCAGTTGCTTGAGCGAAACAGAGCCCGGATGGAGAGTAGTGGTCATCGGTCGAACCTTTCGCCCTTGAAAACATGGGCATGAAGCGGATTGAAGCCGATGCGATAGACAAGCTCGGCGGGGCTTTCGATATCCCAGATGGCGAAATCGGCCGACTTGCCGGCTTCCAGCGTGCCGGTTTCAGCCAACAGGCCAAGCGCACGGGCACTTTCTCGGGTGGCACCAGCGATGCATTCCTCGACCGTCAGGCTGAAAAGGGTCGCGCCCATATTCATCGTCAAGAGCATCGAAGTCAGTGGCGAGGTGCCGGGATTGCAGTCCGTGGCGATGGCGATCGGAACACCGGCGTCGCGCAGCGCCTTGACCGGCGGCTTCTGCTTTTCATGAATAGCGTAGAAAGCACCGGGCAGAAGAACGGCCACCGTGCCGGCTGCCGCCATCGCCTTGACGCCATCCTCATCGAGATACTCGACATGGTCAGCTGAGAGCGCAGCATAGGAAGCAGCAAGCTTGGCGCCGCCGAGATTGGAGAGCTGTTCGGCATGCAGTTTCACCGGGATGCCGAGCGACTTGGCCAGATCGAAGACGCGGGCAATTTCCGCTGTCGAAAATGCGATGCCCTCGCAGAAGCCGTCGACGGCGTCGACGAGACCTTCGGCATGCGCCAGTTCCAGCCCCGGCAGCACAACATCGGTGATATACTCGCCGTTGCGGCCCTTATAGTCAGCCGGCGTCGCATGTGCGGCGAGGTAAGATGTGACGACGCGGACCGGACGGAGCTTTTCCAGTCCGCGAGCAGCCTGCAACATCTTCAGTTCGGATTCGATGCTAAGGCCGTAGCCGGACTTCACCTCGATCGTGGTGACGCCCTCGGCCAGCAGCGTATCGAGGCGTGGCAGGGCGGTTTCAATGAGCCCATCGACGGAAAGAGCCCGGGTCGCGTTGACCGAGGAAACTATGCCGCCGCCGGCCCGCGCGATTTCCTCATAACTCGCGCCTTGCAGCCGCATTTCGAATTCTCGGGCGCGATTGCCGCCGTGGATGATATGCGTATGGCAATCGACGAGACCGGGCGTGACCCAGCGTCCCTCAAGATCGACGCTTTCGGCACCACCGGTCTCAGGCAGATCGCTTTCGCGACCGGCGAAAACGATACGGCCATCCCTGGTCAGGATCGCACCCTTCTCGACAATGCCGAGCCCAGGCTCACCCTCTTTCAAGGTCGCCAGTCGGGCATTGCGCCAAAGGCGGCTCTTGCCGTCGGACTTCACACCATCTTCGGAAATTTTGTTCCCACGCATCAGCTTTACGCCTTTCCTCATGGGTTCATAATGTATATACATAATAAAAAGCCTGACAAGAGGGATTTTGGACTCGGCATCCAAAAGGAAAGGGTTGGACCATGACGAAACTCCATGCACGCTCGGCACTGCTTCATGATGGCTGGCAGGAAAATGTCCGGATAACCCTGGACGCCGGCCGCGTTGCCGGCATCGAAATTGGCGTCGCGGCCGAGGCCGGCGACGAGCGGCACGAGGTTCTCGTGCCGGCCATGCCGAACCTCCACAGCCACGCCTTCCAGCGCGCCATGGCCGGCCTTGCCGAGGTCCGCGGCCCGGCGAATGACAGCTTCTGGAGCTGGCGCACCGTCATGTACAAATTCGCGCTATCGATGACCCCCGATCATGTCGAGGCGGTAGCGGCCCAGCTCTATATGGAAATGCTGGAAGCCGGCTTTTCCCGCGTCGGCGAATTCCACTATCTGCATCACGACAAAGACGGCAGCCCCTATGCCAACATCGCCGAGATGGCGGAGCGCATCGGCGCTGCCAGCGCCGAGACCGGTATCGGGCTGACGCTGCTGCCCGTCTTCTACGCCCATTCTGGTTTCGGCGGTGCGGCCCCCATCGACGGCCAGCGCCGCTTCATCAATTTGCTCGACCGATTCGAGGCGCTGATGGCCGGATGCCGGACGATCGTCGACCAATTGCCCGGCGCTGAACTCGGCCTTGCGCCGCACAGCTTGCGGGCGGCCACGCCGGAGGAGCTGGAAAAGCTCGTGCCGCTGGCCGGTGACGGGCCGATCCATATCCATGTCGCCGAACAGGTGAAGGAGGTCGAGGATTGCCTCGCCTGGTCCGGCGCGCGGCCGGTGCAATGGCTGCTCGATCACGCCCCGGTCGATGCGCGCTGGTGCCTGATCCATGCGACCCACATGACCGACGACGAGACCCGGCGGATGGCGAAAAGCGGCGCGATAGCCGGCCTCTGCCCCATAACCGAAGCCAATCTCGGCGACGGCGCCTTTTCCGCGCCGCTGTTCCTGGAGGAAGGCGGGCGCTATGGCATCGGCTCGGATTCCAATATCCTGATCTCGGTCCCTGAAGAACTGCGCCAGCTCGAATATTCGCAGCGCCTGGCACTTCGCGCCCGCAACGTCGTCGCCGCACCCGGCGGCTCGACGGCGCGCACGCTGTTCGACCATGCGCTTGCCGGCGGCGGTGTGGCATTGAAGGCGCCAGCTGGGCTCGACGTTGGGCACTACGCCGATCTGGTCTCGCTCGACGTCAGCGCCGTGCCTTATCTCTCGGGAGATCAGATCCTCGATCAATGGATGTTTGCCGGTGGCGTCACCATCGACTGCGTCTGGACGCAAGGCCGCAAGCAGGTCGAAGGCGGCCGTCACAGTAAGCGGCAGGCAATCTCGGAACGGTTCCGCGCCACGATGACCGAATTGCTCGGTTGATAAAGAACTTTTCCTGACGGCGATTGACGCCTAAATACATCAGGCGGCGAATACCCAGGTCTCACGAGGGAATGATCGGCGGCATGACCACAGGCAAAGAGGCGACCCTGCATCAGCGTATCCTGAGCGATATTGAGGGCCGGATCGTCTCCGGCGATTGGCCGCCCGGCTACCGGATTCCCT
Organism: Rhizobium lusitanum; assembly: GCF_014189535.1. Lineage (NCBI taxonomy): Bacteria > Pseudomonadati > Pseudomonadota > Alphaproteobacteria > Hyphomicrobiales > Rhizobiaceae > Martinezella > Martinezella lusitana. The sequence goes on from NZ_CP050308.1 coordinate 2,234,742, forward strand.
TCGAGCTGGCGCTGGCGGAACAATATGACTGTTCGCGCATGACGGTGAACAAGGCGCTGACGCAGCTTGCCCGGGCGGGACTGATCGAGCGGCGCAAACGCTCGGGAAGTTTCGTCACCCAACCGCAGGCACAGTCGGCGGTGCTGGAAATCCACGACATCAAATCGGAAGTTCAGTCGCTGAACCTGCCCTATTCCCATAAGATCGTAAAACACGCCAAGCACAGGGGCCGCCCCGAGGACGCACGGCGGCTGGAGTTTGCCGGCTCGGTATCGACGCTCGAAGTCATCTGCATTCACTATGCCGGCCGCAGGCCCTTCTGCCTGGAAGATCGCGTCATCAATCTCGATGCGGTTCCCGAGGCCGGTCATGCCGGTTTCGACGAGCTGCCGCCGGGGCCATGGCTGCTAAATCAGGTGCCGTGGAGCACGGCCGAACATCAGATCCGCGCCATTGCGGCGGACAGTGAAGCGGCCGTAAGCCTTGATATCACCAGGGGCACCGCCTGCCTCGTCGTCGAGCGACGCACCTGGAGCGGTCTCGGCCCGATCACCCACGTTCGCCTTACCTATCCTGGCGACCGTCACTCGCTTGTGGCGCGTTTTGCGCCCTCGAGCTGAACGCTGCCGCCGTTGCCATTAGCACCGCCGGGCTCGGTCTGCATCGGAATAAGACTTCCGGATTGACGGGGCAGTTGCACAGGATTGACCAGCAGGATGCTGAGCGCGATCAGCACCAGCACCAGAATGAGGGTAAGGCCGATCAAAAATGGGCGAATCGCTGTCATCTTGGTCCTCCAATTTCCCACGCCCAAAGTAGTACCACGGCAGGAAGGGCATTTTGAGGCAATTGGCCTGTTTTGCGGCCTAAACTCTCTACGAAACCTTAAAGTTCAAACCAAAACCCCGGATTTCCGGGATCTCTCAAGGACAATACGGCAATGACCGTGACAATCAAAACCACCCTCACCTGGCGAGATATCGCCGATGTCGCAGCCGGTGAAACGCTCGTTTTGGACGATGCCGCCTGGGCTCGGATCGAGCATGCCAGCCGGATCGTCAAGGCCATCGTCGAACGCGGCGTGCGCGCCTACGGCATCAATACCGGCGTCGGCGCCCTCTCGGATACGGTGGTCGACCGGGCTTCACAAAGCCAACTGTCGCGCAACATCATCCTCAGTCATGCCTGCGGCGTCGGCAGTCTGTTGCAGCCGCGCGAGGTGCGCGCCATCATCGCCGCCCAGATCGCCAATTTCGCCCATGGTTATTCCGGCGTGAGGCGGGAGATCGTCGCGCATCTGCTCGCCTTTCTGGAAAAAGATTGCGTTCCCGACGTACCGTCGAAGGGATCGGCCGGCTATCTGACGCACAATGCCCACACGGCACTGGTGCTGATCGGCGAGGGATCGGCCCGGGTCGGCGGCAAGTCCATGTCCGGTCGCGAGGCGCTGGCGGCGATCGGCCTGGAGCCGCTGGTGCTCGGCGCCAAGGAAGGCCTGAGCCTCGTCAACGGCACAGCCTGCGCCACCGGCCTCTTCAGCGTTGCGCTGGCCCGCACCCAGCGCCTGCTCGCCTGGACCGATGCCACAGCGGCGCTGACATTGGAGGCGGCCGGCGGACAAATGGCGGCCTTTGACGAGACCGTGCTGGATTTGCGCCAGTCGCCGGGCATCGCGACCGTCGGCGCATCCCTGCGGGCGTGCCTTCAGGGCAGCGGGCTGATTGCCGCCGCCATCGGCCGGCGCACGCAGGACGCCCTCAGCCTGCGCGCCATCCCGCATGCCCATGGCGCGGCGCGCGACGTCTTCGATTTCGTCGCCAGCGTCGCCGACCGCGAACTTGCCTCCGTCACCGATAATCCCGCCGTCTCGGGCACGCCGGAAGAGCCGGTCGTCTCCTCCGAGGCGCACGCGGTCGCGCCGGCGCTCGCTCAGGCCGCCGATAGCCTGGCAATCGCCCTGGCGCAGATCGCCACGATGAGCGAACGCCGCATGGACCGGCTGGTCAATCCACTCGTGAGTGGCCTGCCGCCATTTCTCGCGAGCGACGCAGGCAGCCATTCCGGCTTCATGATCGCGCAATATACCGCAGCCGCGCTGGTCAACGACAGCCGCCGGCTCGCCGCGCCCGCCAGCCTCGACGGCGGCCTGACTTCAGGCCTGCAGGAGGATTTTCTCGCGCATCCCACGGCAGCGGCCAATAAGCTGCTCGCCATCCTCGACAATGCCGACCATATCCTCGCCATCGAATTGATGGCGGCGGCGCAGGCACATGATTTCCTCGAAACGACCGCTAATCGCGCCCCTGGCACTGACGCGATCCACAAACTGCTGCGATCGCATGTCGCCCACTATCATGACGACCGGCCGCTGAACCGCGATATCGAGGCGGTACGGCAGCTCATATCCGAGCGCGATCCGCCATCCGCGTGAGCACCGCGTATGCCCTGCCGGCAGGGAACACCTCTCTCACGCTTGTTTGATTGGCGGGGTTACGGGGCGGTCGATAGGATCGCCCCGTTGCAGTCGAGCATGGCCTCATGCCGGCAACTTTGATGGCCGGCTCCGGCCGCCATATCGAAAACCCACCGATTAGTGAATGTCTCAAGGAGACTGTCCATGGACCGCAAGCTTCTGACGAAGGGCGCATTGACGCTCGCCGCCGGTGTCGTCGCGACGCTCGTAGCACTGCAGGATGCCAACGCCGCCGAACGCGTCCGCGTGCGCGGCACGATCGAGAGCCTCGAGGGAGACACCCTCAAGATCAAGTCCCGCGAGGGCAAGGATATCGCCGTCACGCTGAAATCCGGCTGGAATGTCGCCGGCGTCGTCAAGGCTTCGGCCGCCGACATCAAGCCCGGCGATTTCGTCGGCATTGCCAATGAGCCGACCGCCAGCGGCGTCGCCGGCGCCATCGAAGTCGTCATTTTTCCGGCTGCGATGAAAGGCACCGGCGAGGGCGACCGCCCATGGGATTCGAAGCCGAACAGTTCCATGACCAACGCCACGGTTGCCAATGCGGTCACATCGGTCAGCGGCCCGACGCTGACCCTCACCTATAAGGGCGGTGAAAAGAAGATCAATATTCCGGACGGCACTCCGGTCGTAACGCTAACGTCAGCCACCAAGGACGACATGAAAGCCGGCGCCGCCGTCTTCATCACCGCCGAAGCATCCGACGACGGCAAAGTCACCGCCGACCGCATCGCCGTCGGCCTCAACGGCACCGTTCCGCCGATGTAATCGATGCCTCTTTCAGGGCAATAAAAATGGCACCCGAGGGCGCCATTTTTATAATAGACATTCGATAGTGACGACCTATTCCGCCGCCTGCCGGTGGACGACGACATCATCCTTGTCGTCCTCTTCCGGCTTCGGCTGTTTCCAAGCGATCAGACGGTAGAACATCGGGATGAAGAAGGTGGCAAGGAAAGTCGCCGCCAGCATGCCGCCGATGACGCCTGTGCCGATGGCATGGCGGCTGGCGGAGCCTGCGCCGGTGCTGATCGCCAGCGGCACGACGCCGAGGATGAAGGCGAGCGAGGTCATGACGATCGGACGGAAACGCAGGCGCGCGGCTTCCAGCGCCGCCTCGGCGGCGCTCATGCCCTCCTTGCGTTTCATCACCGCGAACTCGACGATCAGAATGGCGTTCTTCGCCGCCAGACCGATGAGCGTCACCATGCCGATCTGGAAATAGACGTCGTTGGTGAGCCCGCGCAGATAGGTGGCAAGCAGGGCACCGAACAGCGCGAAGGGGATCGCGGTGAGAACGGCGAGCGGCAGGCTCCACTTCTCATATTGCGCGGCCAGAATCAGAAACACCATGATGACGCCGAAGATCATCGCCTGCGTGCCCGCACCGCCGGTTTCCAGTTCCTGATAGGCCGAGCCCGTCCAGGCAATCTGGAAGCCTTCCGGCAGGGTCTCAGTCGCCACCTGCTGCATCGCCTTGATCGCATCGCCGGAGGTATAGCCGGGCGCCGGATTGCCAGTGACCTTGGCGGCGTTGAAGGCGTTGTAGCGTTCGAGCTGGTCTGGCCCGATGGTGCGCGTCACCTTGATCAGCGTGTCGAGCGGGATCATCTTGCCGCTGTCGGAGCGCACGAAGACCTGGCGCAGGTCGTCGGGCGATTCGCGGAACGGCGCTTCCGATTGCAGGTTGACCTGATAGTTGCGGCCATAAAGCGTGAAGTCGTTGACATAGAGGCTGCCGAAGGTCGCCTGCATGGCATCGAAGACCGAGTTGATCGGCACGCCGAGAGCCTTCGCCTTCTCGCGGTCGAGATCGGCGCGGAACTGTGGCACGTTGGTATCGAGCGTGGTACGCACGCCCGCCAGCTCCGGCCGCTTGGAAGCAGCCGCCACGAGCTTTTGTGCTTCCTCCGAAAGTCCCGCGACGCCCTTACCGGAGCGGTCCTGAACATAGACTTCGAAGCCGCCCGTCGTCGAAAGGCCCTGGATCGGCGGAGGGTTGAAGGCGAGCACCATGGCGTCCTTGATGCCCATGTTGGCGCCAATCAGCGGACCAGCCATGTTGCGGGCGTCGAGTTCGGGCGTCTTGCGCTCGCTCCAGTCCTTCAGTGTCACGAAGGCGACGCCGGCGCTGCTCTTCAGACCACCCGAGAGCAGGTCGAAGCCGGCAACGGCGAAGACGTTCTCGACGCCGGGGAGCTTCTCGGTATTGACCAGCGCCTGATCCATGACAGCCTGCGTGCGCGTCAGCGAGGCCGCCGGCGGCAGGATGGCGATCTGGAACAGCGAGCCCTGGTCCTCGTCCGGCACCAGCGAGCCCGGCAGAGTATAGAAAAGATAACCGGTCGCGCCGAGCATGCCGGCAACCAGCACGCAGCCAAGCACCATGCGCTTCAGGAAGAAGGCGACGCCGGCCGTATAGCCCCGCGTCAACCGGTCGAAGGCACGATTGAAGATACGGAAGGGCAGCACCGGCTCGTGATGGCCGGGCTTCAGGATCAGCGCGCAGAGCGCCGGTGTCAGCGTCAGCGCCACGATACCCGAGATGGTGACCGAGATCGCGATGGTGACGGCGAACTGCTTGTACATCTGGCCGGCGAGCCCGCCCATGAACGAGACCGGGATAAACACGGCGCAGAGCACCAGCACGATCGCAATGACTGGACCGGTCACTTCGCCCATCGCCTTAATCGCCGCCTGCTTCGGCGACAATTTCTCTGTTGCCATCAAGCGCTCGACGTTTTCGAGCACGACGATAGCGTCGTCCACCACGATACCGATGGCCAGCACCAGGCCGAACAGCGTCAGAAGATTGATCGAGAAGCCGAGCACATACATGCCGGCGAAGGTGCCGATGATCGAGATCGGTACGGCGATGACCGGGATCAGCGTCGCGCGCCAGTTCTGCAGGAAGACGAAGACGACGATGATGACGAGCACGATCGCCTCAAGGAAGGTACGAAGCACCTCCTCGATCGACACCTGGATGAACTTGGTCGTGTCGTAGGGGATCTGGTATGCGACGCCCTGCGGGAAGGATTTCTGCAACTCGTCGAGACGCCCCTTGAGCGCCGCCATCGTATTCAGCGCGTTGGCACCGGGCTGGAGATAGACGGCGATCGGGATGGCTGGCGTGCCGTTCAGGCTGCTCTGGACCGAATAGCTCTTGGTGCCGAGTTCGATGCGCGCCACGTCCTTCAGCCTCAGCGTCGCGGCATTGGCATTCGAACGCAGGATGATGTCGCCAAAGGCGTCGATATCGGCAAGGCGTCCCTGCGTCGTCACCGTATAGGTAAAGGGCTGGGCAGTGTTGCTCGGCTGGTCGCCGAACCTACCGGCCGCAAACTGCGAATTCTGTTCCTGGATGGCGGCCGAGACATCGCTCGGCGTCAGATTATACTGCGCCAGCTTGTCCGGCCGCAGCCAGATCCGCATGGAATAATCGATGTCGCCAAGCAGGTTGACGTCGCCGATGCCGGGAATGCGCTTGAGATCGTCGATGACGTTGAGCAGCGCGTAGTTACCGACGAAGGCGCGGTCGTAGCGGCTGTCTGTCGAATACATCGCCACGAAGCCGAGGATCGAGGTCGAGCGCTTGGTGACGACGACGCCGAGACGGGTCACGTCCTGCGGCAGGGTGGTGACGGCGCGCTGCACGCGGTTGTTGACGTTGATCGCCGCCTGGTCCGGATCGGTGCCGAGCGCGAAGGTGACCGTGATCTGCATTGCGCCGCTATTGGAGTTCGACGACTGCATGTAGAGCATGTTTTCGACGCCGTTGATCTGCTGTTCCAACGGAGCGGCAACGGTCTGGGCGACGGTCTCGGCGCTGGCGCCGGGATAGGTGGCGGTGACGACCACCTGCGGCGGCGTCAGCTCTGGATATTGCGCGATCGGCAGGATGCGGATGCAGACGGCGCCCGCAAGCAGGATGACGATCGAGATCACCGCCGCGAAAACGGGGCGATCGATGAAGAATCTGTTTCCCAACATCAGTTCTGCACTACCTTGTTCGCGTCGCTGGGCGTGGCGGCTGCCGCCGCCTGCACGGGCGCGCCGGGGCGCACCTTGATGATGCCTTCGACGATCAGTCTATCGCCGGCTTTGAGGCCCGACAGGACGAGCCAGTTGCCGCCGACCTTCTGGCCGAGCGTCACCGGATTGACATGCGCCTTGCCGTCCTTGTCGATGGTGTAGACGAACTGCCCCTGCGGGCTCTGCATCAACGCCACTTCCGGAATGGTGATGGCATTGTCGAGCGAGACACCGGTAACGGTAGCGCGCACGAATTGGCCGGGCAGCAGCCGGCGAACGGGATTGTCCACCACGGCTCGCGCCTGCAACGTGCCGGTCGAAGCGTCGATGGTGGACGAGGTGAAGTCGACGACGCCGTCATGGTCATAGGTCGTGCCGTCGCCGAAGGAGATCTTCACGCCGAGGTTAGGCGCTTCGCCCTTGGCCTTCTTGAGATCGATCAAACGGCGCACTTCGGCGGCCTGCGTGTCCGAGAAGGAGAAATTGACATAGACCGGGTCGAGCTGGGTGATGCTGGTAAGCAGGCCCGTATCGCCGGTCGTGCCGATCAGGCTGCCCTCGGAGACCTGTTCCAGGGTGGTAATGCCGCCGACCGGTGCCGTGACCTTGGTGTAGTCCAGATTGAGCTGCGCCGTCTGCACCTGCGCCCGGGCCGAGGCGACCGCGGCATCCGCCAGCTGACGCGTGGAAATCGCGTCGTCCCGCGCCTTTTGCGTAACGGCGTTCTGGTCGAAGAGATTGATATTGCGCTTTTCCTCGCGCTGCGCCTGATTTAGCTGCGCGTCGGCTTGCTGCAACTGCGCCTGAGCCTGCGCAAGCACCGCCTCAAAGGACGCGGGGTCGATCAGGAACAGCACGTCGCCGGCCTTGACCTCGGCACCCTCGACAAAATTCCTTTTCAACAGGATACCGCCGACGCGAGCGCGGACATCGACTTGCCTATAGGCGGAGATGCGCGCAGCATATTCATAGGTGAGCTGCACGGTCTCGGGCTTAACGTCGACCACGGTCACCTGCGGCGGCGGCATCTGCCCCGCCTGCTGGGCAAGGGAGGAATACGCGCTGAGAAGGAGGACACCGGCTGCGAGAAAGCTGCCGCGCAAAAAGGAGCGGGAATGCGCCGTCATAAAAAATCACCACGAGTTTTGACATTTTTATTGCGTCGCAGCATACAAACATACATGAATGATTGTAAATATCAAATCGGCGTGACCTGTTACATGAGCCCCGGGACGGCGCAAGAGTTTCCGGACAATCTCACATAAAATCAATTAGATGAGGAGAGATGAAATAAAGTTTCTCGCCTCGCGCAAAAGTGGGAAGATCGAATGCGCAGGACCAAGGAAGATGCTGCCAAAACCAGGGAGGAGGTTTTGGCGGCCGCCGCTGAGGTTTTCTATGAAAACGGCGTCAGCGGCTCCACCCTCGACAAGATCGCCAGACGTGCCGGCGTGACGCGCGGCGCGATCTACTGGCATTTCAAGGACAAGGCCGAGGTGCTGACGGCGCTGCACAGCGAAATCCGCCTGCCGCAGGAAGACCTCGTCGACCACGCCCTGGAGCATGGCCATGACGATCCCTTGAGCCTGATCGAACAGGCATCGATCGAGGTTGTGCATATCCTGGCGAACGACGAGCATCAGCAGCGCATCTTCGCCATCATGATTCTGGGCTGCGAATTCACCGAAGACCCCTCCGACGCCGCCTTGCGCATCATCACCGCCAATGCCGAAATGTACGACAAACTGCAGAAGCTGATCGACATGGCCGACCGGCAAGGCAAGCTCGCGCCCAACTGGACCGTCGACACCGCCGCCCGCGCCTTCCAATGCTGCATGAACGGCCTCTTTGCCGAATGGCTTCGCTCGAGCAAGTCGTTTCCGGTGACCGACGTCGGCGAGAGGCTGGTGCGCAGCGTGATCGGGTCGATGCGGCGGCCGGTCGAGGGTCAGAACTCCATCTCCGAGCACGACGCCGCCGAATAGGGGCAGTCGCCCGCGATCAGCCCTCGTGCTGCATCGCGCGGCGGAACGCCTCCAGCGTCTCGGCACTGACATGGTGCTCAATGCCCTCGGCGTCGATCCGCGCCGTTTCGGCGCTGACGCCAAGCCAGCGCAGAAAAGCTTCAACCGTCTGGTGGCGGGCGCGGATGTCCTGGGCGATCCTGTTGCCCGCATCCGTCAGGAAAACGCCGCGATAGGGCCGCCGCGATACGAGCCCGTCCTCGCAGAGCCGCGCCAGCATTTTGGCGACGGTCGGCTGCGAGACGCCGAGCCTTGCCGCGATATCCACCTGCCGGGCCTCGTTGCCGTCGTCGATGAGATCGGCGATCAGCTCGACATAATCCTCCACGAGCGCGCCGCGCGTGGCCTCCCTCGTATGCCGAAAGCCCTCCGAATGCGTCTCCGCATCCAGCAATGGTTCATCTCGTTGGATAGGCGGTCTTTTCGTCGGCAACTAGGTTCTTCTCCCCATGAGTCCCGGTAAACTCACTTTCATCTTTATAGCACCGGCTTCAATCTTGAAAGCCTGGGCATAAGCGGATGCCGCCTTTGCAGCCTGAGGCATTTCCCCGCTTCGCCAGAATTTTGTGCGCCCAGTTACCCGCTCGCCGAGCTTGCTGCAACCGCCGAGCCGATTTTCCCGAATTCGGCGGTGGAGAACTCCCTCTCCCTGGTGTGGAGATGGGTGGGTAAAGCAGCGCAAACACAGGCGGCATCGGCTCGGATTACGAGGGTGGCGCCGGTCGATTATAATGCCGAATCTATGAAATATAGCCTATTGCATAATGTTGATATCCAGCATATTTCTTTAGACAGATCATAGCTCAATCCCCCGGAGCCCCCTTAGTATGACGCAGATCCAAGAAACTGCCGCGCCGCGCGCATGGAAATTCGCCAGCCCGGATGAGGACGCCCGTCCAAGTCTTCCCGAAGTCAACGCCACTGTTTATGTCCCGCATACCGGCACCTGGGTCCGACGGCTGCTCGCCTTCATGGGTCCTGGCTACATGGTCTCGGTTGGCTATATGGATCCGGGCAACTGGGCGACCGATCTCGCCGGCGGCGCGCAATTCGGCTACACCCTGCTTTCGGTCATCATGCTGTCGAACCTGATGGCGATCCTGCTGCAAGCGCTCTCCGCCCGGCTCGGCATCGCCACCGGCCGCGATCTGGCGCAGGCCTGTCGCGATCATTACCCAAGGCCGGTCAATCTGGCCCTGTGGTTTGCCTGCGAACTCGCCATCATCGCTTGCGACCTTGCCGAAGTCATCGGCACGGCGATCGCGCTGCAACTGCTCTTCGGCATTCCGCTGATCGGCGGCGCGCTGATCACCGCGCTCGACGCCTTCCTGCTGCTGCTCCTGATGAACAAGGGCTTCCGCTTCCTCGAAGCCTTCGTCATCGCACTGCTGATCGTCATCGCCACCTGCTTCGCCGTCCAGATCATCGCAGCCGCGCCGCCGATCGCCGCCATCCTTCACGGCTTCATCCCTTCGCCGGAGATCGTCACCAATCACGAGATGCTCTACATCGCCATGGGCATCATCGGCGCCACCGTCATGCCGCATAATCTTTATCTGCACTCCTCGATCGTGCAGACCCGCGCCTATAAGCGCGATGACGAAGGTCGTCGCGACGCGATCAAGTGGGCTACGACCGACAGCACCATCGCCTTGATGCTGGCGCTCTTCGTCAACGCAGCGATCCTGATCGTCGCCGCCGCCGCTTTCAACACCAGCGGACATGCCGATGTCGCCGAAATCGGCCAAGCCTACGAGTTGTTGTCGCCGCTCCTCGGCCTCGGCATCGCCTCGACCCTGTTCGCCGTGGCGCTGCTTGCCTCCGGCCTCAACTCCACCGTGACGGCGACGCTCGCCGGCCAGATCGTGATGGAGGGGTTCCTCCGCCTGCGCATTCCGCACTGGGCAAGACGGCTTTTGACCCGTGGTCTTGCAATTATTCCGGTTGTGTTCGTCACTGCATTTTATGGTGAAAAAGGCACTGCCGATCTGTTGGTGCTGAGCCAGGTCGTGCTCTCCATGCAGTTGCCCTTCGCGGTCATTCCGCTAGTCCAATTCGTCACGGACCCCCAGAAAATGGGCAAATTCGTCGTGTCCAGGAGCGTTGCCATTCTCTCCTGGCTTGTCGTCGCAATCATCCTGGTGCTGAACTTCAAGCTGCTTTACGACACCATCTTCGGTTGACGAATCGCCCGCAAAGCGTGAATCTACCCCTGTGGACGATCACGGCAATTAACAGACTCGTAATATTTGCCTAGATTTCGCCATGATTTGCCCTAGTTTGGGCCCACCGCAGTCTGCAGGGTTCCTCACTTCATGGTCGAAAGTCCATTGCGCGTCCAATTTCCTGCAGAGGCTGCGATTCAGGCGCGGCCTCAGCAGGAATTTCATATCCCCTTTCTGCCGCGCTCTGCCCATCTTCGCCACCTGATCGCCATCGGCCTTGCCGGCACGGCGTCTTTCGGCCTTCTCGCCATAGTTCTCTATCCACTGCTCGCCCGCCACACGATCGAACAGGCCGTGCCGATGCGGACAGCCCAGATCGTCCGCTCGCAGCCGGCAACACCCAAAGCCAACCGGCTTGCCACGAAACAGCGTTTCGACGGCGCCCGCTTTGCTCAGGTGGCGGAAAAGCTTTCGAGCGGCGAAACCCGCATTTTCACCTATCATCGCACCACGCTGGTCTTCAAAGCCGAGAATACCGAGCCCTCCACCGGCGACGCCAGGGCGATCAACGCAGCCTATGGCGGCGATATGCGTGCCGAGACCGCATTGTTCTCGCCGCCGGCACTTACCGAGATCCGCCACGGCATCTATCCGCAGACCAATCACTACGACTCGGCCCGGCGCTCACGCTTCCCGATCCGGGGCGTGCCGTTGAATGTCAGCGTCTCGAGGGCCGCTGCGGGCGAATCCGGCCGCGAGTTCAAGAGGCTGGTTTCCATGCCCAAGGATCGGCAGGACCTGCAGGACATCCTCGCCTCCGCCGGTCTCGACGGAGATGCCGGCGACGAGCTGCAGCGGGCGCTGGAAACCGACACGGTTTCGCCCGGCGACAGCCTGGAACTGCTTTTGGAGAAGAAGACCGCCGACGCACGGCCGAAACTGATCATGGCCCGCCTCAGCGGTGGCAAGACACCGGAGCGCATCGTCGCCCGCGACGATGCCGACGGCTTCGTGCCGATGACCGACGACCGGCTGTTTTCGACGCTTTATAGCGAGAGCCAGGCCGACGCGCCGTCCTCTTCGGAAGTCGCTGCCGTCGATCTCAAGGGCATAGACGACGACAATGAGTCGACAATCGACGCCAAGCTGGAGAAGGCCGGCCTTTCCGAGGCAAGTGCTGCCCAGCTGATCAAGCTCGCCAAGGCCAACGGCATTTCGCTGACCGGTGGCGACAACGCACCCGACAGCGTCGACCTTTTGTCCCGCAAGGCGGACGATGACAAAAGCGAGCTGTTGTTCATCGAATTCCATACCGATGGCGACACGCACCGCTACTATCTGCACAAGGGAAGCGGCGAAGGCCCCTCGGAATTCTACGACGAGGGCGGCCATTCCGTCGCCAAGGTGCTGAACCACCGACCCGTACCCAATGGGAAACTCGGCGACGGTTTCGCCTGGCGTATCCATCCTATTCTGGGCGTCAAGAAATTCCACAACGGCGTCGATTTCCGCGCGCCGATGGGCAGCCCGATCATGGCCGGCGGCGACGGCGTCGTCGAAAAGATTTCTTGGGAAACCGGCTACGGCAAATATGTCCGCATTCGCCATGACGGCGGCTACGAGACGACCTATGCCCATATTTCCGCGACGCCATCGGACCTGCATATCGGTGAACGCGTCACCCAGGGCCAGGTCATCGCCTATGTCGGCTCGACAGGTTATTCGACCGGCCCGCATCTCTACTACGAACTGCGCGTCAACGGCCGCTACGAGAACCCGTTGACCGCCCAGCTCCCGGCCGGCACCAATCTCACCGGAAAGTCGCTCGACAATCTGCGCTCGCAGGTCAATCACGTCGACAACATCATGAGCTATCTCGACGTTCCGGCCGAACACGATCCGCCGCCACCGCCACCCTTCTTCGGCTTCGGGCGAGGCCCCGGACCGGGTCCTGGCGGCGGCAACTTCGGCAGCCCTTGAGCGGAACTTGCCGGCCGCCCCATCGTCAAGAGCGATGGACGGCTTGCGCTGGGGGGCGATGAAAGCCTGATAATCCACCGAAGTGTTCCTATATCCTTTTGAATGCGGATGCTCAGGCACACCCAAGGAGGCCATCATGCCCGAAAAACCGGTCAAAATCCCCGGCCCCGATCACCCCATCACGATCGAGGACAAGCATGCGCATGTCACCGTGACAGTCGCCGGCAAGGTCATCGCCGATACGCGGGAAGCACTGTCGCTGAAGGAAGCCTCCTATCCGGCGGTCCTTTACATCCCCCGCAAGGATGTCGACATGTCAGCCCTCGGGAGAACCGACCATACGACCTACTGCCCCTATAAGGGCGATTGCTCCTATTACAGCATTCCGGCCGGCGGCAAGCGTTCGGTGAATGCGATCTGGACCTACGAAAATCCCTATCCTTCCGTCGGCCGGATCAAAGGTTACATGGCTTTCTACCCCGATCGCGTCGATGCGATCACTGTGGAGGCTTAAAGCGTCAGCCCGCTTGTCGCGTCGAAGACATAGACCTGATCGGGATTGACGGTGACCTTCAATTGCTCGCCGTAGCGAACAGGCGCTTCGCCGTCGACGACGGCGGTTACCTGTTCGCCGGCAAGATCGAACAGCACATGCGTCTGCGCGCCGGTCGGTTCGACCAGCAGCGTCTGGCCAGTGAGCGGCGAACCGTTCCCCGTCAGACTGAGATGCTCCGGCCGCAGGCCGATCTTCACGCTCTGACCGGGCTGCACCTTGCGTTCGCTGGCGATGCGCAGCGGCGTACCATCCGTCAGCCGCACGTAAGCCGAGCCGTTGACGCCCTCCACCACGCCATCGAGGAAATTCATCGCCGGCGAGCCAATGAAGCCGGCGACGAAGAGATTGGCTGGTTGCCTATAAAGCTCGATCGGCGTGCCCTGCTGTTCGATCCGCCCCTGGTTTAGGACGACGATGCGGTCGGCAAGCGTCATGGCTTCGATCTGGTCGTGGGTGACGTAGATAGAAGTCGTCTGCACCTTCTGATGCAAAGCCTTGATCTCGGAGCGCATCTGCACACGCAGCTTCGCGTCGAGGTTCGACAAGGGCTCGTCGAACAGGAAGACGGCAGGGTTGCGCACAATGGCGCGGCCCATGGCGACGCGCTGGCGCTGGCCGCCGGAAAGCTGCGCCGGTTTGCGGTCGAGCAGCTTGGTGAGGTCGAGCATGCGCGCGGCTTCGTTGACCCGCTGCTCGATCATCGGCTTTGTCTCGCCCGAGAGCTTCAGGTTGAAGCCCATGTTCTCGGCGACGGTCATGTGCGGATAAAGCGCATAGGACTGGAAGACCATGGCGATGTTGCGCTCGCGCGGCGTCATGGCGTTGACCACCTGTCCACCGATCGAGACGTCACCATCGGTGATTTCTTCCAGGCCGGCGATCATGCGCAGAAGGGTCGATTTCCCGCAGCCGGAGGGACCGACGAGGGCGATGAACTCGCCGTCGTCGATTGCCAGCGATATATCGTGAATGACCGGCAGCGCGCCATAGGCCTTGTGGATGTTGTGCAGTTCGACGGATGCCATGCTTTTTGCTCCGATTAGAGCAATTCCAGGAAAAGTGCGTAGCGGTTTTCCGTCCGGAATTGCTAGAAAACAAAGAGATAGAGCAGTTCAGAGTTTCCGTGAAACGCTGAACTGCTCTAGGCTCAGGACTTCACGGCACCGGCGGTGAGACCCGCGATGATGTGTTTCTGCGCCAGGAAGAAGACGATGATGGTGGGCAGGATGGTGAGCGTTATGAAGGCCAACACCAGTTCCCATTCCGTGCCGAATTCGCCGCTATAGACCATCATGCCGAGCGGCCAGGGATAGATCGAATCCGAGTTCAGCATGATCAGCGGCAGGATGTAGCTGTTCCAGCTGCCGACGAAGGAGATGATGCTGACGGTGGCGATGATCGGCCGGGAGAGCGGCAGCGAGATATACCAGAAGAAGCGGATATAGCCGCAGCCATCGACAAAAGCCGCCTGGAACAATTCTTCCGGAAGGTTTCGAAAATAGTTTCGGAACAGAAGAATGCTCATGCCGAGGCCGAAGGCCACCTGCGGCAGCACAACGCCCCAATATGTATTGAGCAGGCCGAGATCGCGGATGCGGATGAACAGCGGCAGGATCGCGGTCGCCGCCGGGAACATCAGCCCAATCAGGAAATAGTTGAGAAGGAAGTTCGAGCCGAAGAATTTTACATGCGCGAAGGCAAAGGCGGCCATCGCCGAAACCGACACCGTGAGGAACACGGTCAGCACCGCAATGATCAGCGAATTCATCATCTGCCGCCAATAGCGGTCGCCGAACAGAATGCCGGTATAATTCTCGAAATGCCACTCGGCCGGCAGGCCGAAGGGATTAACCCGGAGATCGCCCAGCGATTTGAAACCGCCGAGCATGGTCGTCAGCAGCGGGATCAGCACGATGGCGGCGATGATGGTCAGCGACGCATAGAGATAGATCTTCGTGCCGATCTTCAGTCGAACGGATGAGGCGATATCAGTCATTGCGCATAAATATCCGTTTGTAGCCGAAGGCGAGGGTGACGCAGATGACGAACAGCACGACGCCGACGGCGCTGCCGAGGCCGACCTGCATGCGGGTGACGCCGAAATTGTAGAGGAAAGTCACCATCGTCTGCGTCGAGTTGAACGGTCCGCCGCCGGTGAGCGGCATGATCATGTCGAAGAGCTGCAGCGAGCCGACGACGGCGAAGAAGACTGACAGGCGCAACGTCGAGCCGAGCAGCGGCAGCGTGACATAGCGGAATTTCTGCCAGCCGGTGGCGCCGTCGATTTCGGCGGCTTCCAGCACGCTCTTGTCGAGCGATTGCAGCCCAGCGATGAACAGCATCATGTGGAAGCCGAAATATTTCCACACGATCACGCCGAGCACCGCATACATCGCCAGATCCTTGTCAGCGAGCACATAGGGCGTGGCCGTACCAAGGAAATGCGCGATCGCGGCAAACAGGCCGTAGTCACCGTCATAGACGAAGCGCCAGATCAGGCCTGCTGCCACTTCCGCCAGCACATAAGGCAAGAAGAAGATCAGTCGAAAGAGCACGACGCCGCGAATGCGGTGCGCCAGCATTGTCGCCAGCCAAATGGCAAGCGGCACCTGCACGGCGATCGACACCACGATGATCAGCGCATTGTTCTTGAGCGAGGTCAGGAACGCGGTGTTCTTGAACAGCACCTGGAAATTACGCAGGCCAACGAACTCCGTCGGCAGTCCGTAGCCGTTCCATCGGTAAAGGCTGTACCAGGCGGCTTCTCCCATCGGCAGGATGACGAAGATGCTGAAAAGCAGCAGCGCCGGCGGCAGGAACAACAGGATGACGGGCATGCGACCACGGGCGGCCGGCGATTTTCGTTTCGCGGACGGCTTCGCTCTTGCGATGGGCGGCATGGCGGTCGTTGCGCTCACATCAGTCATGGATGGTCTCGACATTTGCAATTCGAAAGAGGAACGGCGCCGGCCAAATTGACTTGCCGGCGCCAGCCGATGCTTAAAGCTGATCCTGCTCGAAGGCGTCCTGGACCTGCTGCGCGCCATCCTTCGGCGTGATCTGGCCCGAGACGATGCCGACCGCCATGTCGTTAACGACGCGACCAACGGAGGGGCCAAGATCCTGGTCGAAGAAGTTCTGGTGCCAGGTCGAATGCGCCAGCTGTTCGGCGGCGTCGCCCATCAGCGGCCCCTTGACGCCATCTTCGGAACCGACCGTCGCCGGAATGAGCATGCCGGCTTGCGCCATCGTGCGTTCATTCTCCGCGTTGGTCAGAAAGGCGAGGAAATCGAGTGCTTCCGGCGGGGCCTTCTTGGTCACGGCCCAGCCGTTCAGTCCGCCGAGCGTATCGGTCCCGAGACCGGCGCCGCCTGTGACCGCCGGGAAGGCGAAACGGCCGACATTGTCGTCGGCCAGGCCCTTGCCGTCGCCAGAATTGGTGCGCTGGTTGGCGACGGTGTTTTCGAAGCCGAGGATCATCGCAGCCTTGCCATCACCGAAAATGCCGAGTGTCTGCGGCCAGGTGGCGCCGAGATAGCCGGGCTGGAACGGATCGAGCTTGCCGAGCTCGGCTAGCTGTTCTCCGGCCTTGATGATCGCCGGATCGTTGAAGCCGTTGCCCTTGCCGTTCTTGGCGTCGTTGAAGACCTGCTGGCCACCGTCGCGCATCACCAGATAGCTCCAGTAGAAGTGGATCGGCCACTTCTCGCCGCCGCCGCCGGCGATCGGCGCGATACCGGCCGCCTTGATCTTCTTGACTGCGGCCAGATAGTCGTCCCAGGTCTTGATAGCCGTCGCGTCGACGCCGGCCTTGGCGAAGAGCGCCTTGTTGTAGAAGAAGGAAACCGTGCCGAGCTTGTAGGGTACGGCGCTGATCTTGTCGTCGAAGGTCAGACCCTTGACCGCCGCCGGATTATAGGTCTTCAGCCAGGCGCCGTCCTTGGCGTTCATCGCCGCGGTCAGGTCCATCAGCGTACCGGTTTGCTCCTGCTGCTTCAGCACGCCGCCGCCCCAGGTGAAGAAGAAATCCGGCGCGTCGCTCGATTGCAGCAGCGTCGGCAGCTTTGCCTTGAACGCCTCGTTCGCCAGGAATTGCATCTGGATCTTCACGCCCGGATGCTGAGCCTCGTATTGATCGGCGATCTTGCGCCAGACGGCGACATAGCTCGGATCGGTTTCCAGATGCAGCCACTTGACGGTCGTATCAGCCGCGGCACTTGTGGCGCCGGAAAGCAGCGCAAGTCCGGTGGCAGCAGCAATGGCGGCGATACGCACACCGCGAAGGGCCTTCGCCCCACGTTCATAAAACATGATTGTCTCCTCCCAAGGGAACATCAGTCTCGATAATTTTTCCCTTATGCGGATTAATTCAACGGAGCTTTGCTGAAATGTCAACCACCATTCCTAAATTTTCGGCAGAAGCGGCGGGAAGTGGCTTGACATCGGGCTGCAAGCATAGGCTATTTAATTCGCATCCCGTCAAAAATACCAGGCCGCAACCGAGCGGAATCATCATTCGGCACCATTCTCATGAAAACAGCAGATCCCGAGCTTATGCGGGCGATAAACCGCTTCAATGTGCTGGATACGATCCGGCGGGCGGGCTCGATCGCACGTATTGAAATCAGTGAATACACTCAGCTTTCGACCACCACGGTCTCGGCGATCACCGCTTCGCTCCTCGATGACGGCCTGATCCTGGCACGCACCGAGGGCGATCTGCGCGAGGCGGCCACCCGTGGCCGGCCACGGGTCATGCTGGAGCTCAATCCGGATGCCGCCCGGGTTGTTGGTGCAAAAATCGCCGCCAACCGCATGGTCTTCGTCGTCACCAATTTCTGCGGCGAGGTACTGTCGAAGCTGACCTTGGCCCTTCGTGTCGATCGGCAGCCGATCAGCGTCATCGCCGATCTGATTGAGGATGGCGTCCGCCGCTGCGTCCTCGACGCCAATCTGGCGCTGGATGAGATCGACCAGGTCTGCCTCGGCCTGCCCGGCGTCATCGAGCACCGCACCGGCCATGTCCGCACGAGCCCGATCTTCCGCGAAAGCGGCGTCGACTTTGCCAAGGAAATGTCCGAGCGGCTGGGCGTCGCCACCATTGTCGAGAGCGATGCCCATGCCATCACGCTGGCACACCACTGGTTCGGCGAGGCGCGGGACCTGGACGATGTGGTGCTGGTGTCGCTGGAGCAAACGCTTGGCCTCGGCGTGCTCCATGGCGGCCAGCTGTTTCGCGGCGCCGGCGGCCTCAGCCATAATCTTGGCGACCTTGCACTCAGCATCGGGTCGCAGGGAACGGTGAGGCTTTCAAGCCTCGCCGGCGAAAGCGCCATTCTCGGCGACCAGCCCAACGGCCGCTTTGCGGAAGCCATCCGCCTCGGTCGCGGCATGGCGCATGCGCAAACCCTAATCGCCGCCGAGGACAATGCGCTGATCAGCGCGGCGATCCGTGCCGGCGAGGCCTGCGGCATGGCGCTTGCCAACATCGTCACGCTCTTCGCGCCGCCGCGTGTCATTCTCGTCGGCTCGAGCCTGGCGCTCGGCCAGCCCTTCCTGGACAGCCTCAGGGAGGCCTATTCGCTGGCGATCCCTCCGTCGATCAAGGGGGTAGCGGAACTCGTCTTCGACCAGTCGACAGACGAAACCTGGGCGCAGGGGGCGGCGGTCGTCGCACTGCGCGAGCTCTACGAATCGCCTTGGGGAACGACGGGGCCGGCATCGGCCCTCTGACCCGCAAGGACGGATAAGCATTTCATCTGGAGGAAGTTTTATGGAAAAGGTCGGCATTGGCATTATCGGCTGCGGGAACATTTCCGGCGCCTATCTCAAAGCGATGAAATCGTTTCCGATTCTCGACATCAAAGGCGTCGCCGACCTCAATCGCGAACTGGCCGAAGCCAAGGCCGCCGAATTCGGCCTGAAGGCCGTCGATATCGCAGCCCTCTTCGCTGATCCCTCGATCGAGATCATCGTCAACCTGACCATTCCGAAGGCGCATGTCGCCGTCGGCCTGCAGGCGCTCGATGCCGGCAAGCACACTTATTCGGAAAAGCCGCTCGGCATCAACTTCGCCGAGGGCAAGAGGCTCGCGGATGCCGCCGCCGCCAAGGGCCTGCGCATCGGCGCGGCTCCCGACACTTTTCTCGGTGGCGGCCATCAGACGGCACGCGCCATCATCGACGAAGGTGCGATCGGCATTCCGGTCGGCGGCACCGCCACCTTCATGTGCCCCGGCCATGAGCGCTGGCATCCGAATCCGGCTTTCTATTATGAAGTCGGCGGCGGCCCGATGCTCGACATGGGTCCCTATTACATCACCGACCTCGTCAACCTGCTCGGCCCGGTCTCCCAGGTCGCCGGCTTTACGGTGACACCGCGCAAGGAACGCATCATCACCAGCGAGCCGCGCAACGGCGAGCACATCCCCGTGCATGTCCCGACCCACGTCGCCGGCGTCATGGCCTTTGCCAGCGGTGCCGTCGTGCAGATCGGCATGAGCTTCGACGTCGCCGGCCACAAGCATGTGCCGCTCGAAGTCTACGGCACCGAGGGCACGCTGATCGTGCCCGATCCGAACCATTTCGGCGGCGAGGTCGAGTATCTCAAGAAGGGTGGCCAGTTCGAGGCGCGCGAGGTCACGGCGCCCTATGCCGACGGCAATTATCGCTCGCTCGGCGTCGCGGATCTGGCGCACGCCATCCGCTCCAACCGGCCGCACCGCGCCGATGGCAGCCTAGCGCTGCATGTGCTCGAGGTCATGGAAGCCTTCCAGACCGCGTCCGACACCGGCCGCACGGTCGCGATATCAACACAAACGGAACGTCCGGCCCCTCTGTCAGAGTCCCTCGTAGACGGAAAAATCGGCCGCTAACCGCGCAATTGCAGGAGGAATATCATGCGTGAAGCACTTATCGTCTGGGGCGGCTGGAGCGGCCACGAACCGCAGGAATGCGCCCATGTCATCCGCGACATGCTGGAGGAGGACGGCTTCAAGGTCTACCTCGAAAACAGCACCGAGGCCTTCGCCGATCCGTCGATCCACGATCTCAGCCTAATCGTGCCGATCGTCACCATGTCGAAGATTGAGAAGGAAGAGGTGAAGAACCTCGCCGAAGCCATCGAAAGCGGCGTCGGCATTGCCGGCTATCATGGTGGCGCCGGTGACAGTTTCCGCGAAAGCGTCGAATACCAGTTCATCATCGGCGGCCAGTGGGTCGCCCATCCCGGCAACATCATCGACTACACCGTCAACATCACCCGGCCCGACGACCCGATCATGGAGGGGATCACCGATTTCCCCTACACGTCGGAGCAATATTACATGCATGTCGACCCGTCGAACGAAGTGCTGGCGACCACCACCTTCACCGGCGATCACGCCCACTGGATCGACGGCGTCGTCATGCCGGTCGCCTGGAAGCGCAAATACGGCAAGGGCCGCGTCTTCTATTCTTCGCTCGGTCATCAGGCCAAGGAATTCAACGTCCCGCAGATGAAAACCATCTTCCGCCGCGGCGCCAACTGGGCGGCGCGTTGACGACGAGCCGGTTGAGGCCAGCGCTATAGGTGGCCGCTATATCCGATGAAGCCCTGGAACCGCCCGAAGCAACCTGCTGCGGGCGGTTTTGTATTTGAAAAATGCACGATGAAGACGATACGGAAGTTATGTTGTCGCCTTGCATGTTCTGCAATGTGCGAGAATTAGGCCGAAACCGGAGTTTCCAGACATATGCTTCATCATATTTCCTTCGGCGTCTCCAACATTGAACGCGCAGCGACATTCTACGATGCTGCTCTTGCCCCGCTTGGATATATTCGCGTTTGGGAGGATCTCAGGCCGGGAGAAATGGATCAGGCCGTCGGCTACGGCATTGCCGGCGGTGGCGACAAGCTGGCGTTGAAGTTCTGTCCGGAAGGTCAGCGGCCGCCCGGTCCGGGTTTTCATCTGGCCTTGGCCGCGCCAAGCAAACAAGGTGTTGTCGACTTCTATGAAGCGGCTATCGAACATGGAGGAACAGGCAACGGTTTCCCCGGCCTTCGACCACACTATGGGCCACATTATTTTGCGGCATTCGTGATCGATCCGGATGGCCATCATATCGAAGCCGTCTTCAATTCTCCCGATTGATGGTGGGAGGCAGGCACCTTGCCACTTTGATCCGAACTGGTAAGCTACCCACCAGCACACCACAAACTCCGGTGATGCTCGCGCTTTTTGCTGCCATGGGGGTGGGATGGATCAGGGCGCCATGGAAGCATCGAACAGCTCGACGGTCAGCTACGGCACCGAACCGGGATTGCGTTTCGCTTCCCTGCTCGACGGACAGGGCGGCTGCCGACAGCTCAGCCTGGAACAGAGCGGCTCCTGCAAGCCCGGAGAGGGTGTCACCTGGCTGCATTTCGAGCGCGATCATCCCGCCACCGCCGACTGGATCACCCACAAGAGCGGCCTTGACCCTTTCGTCATCGAAGCGCTGCTGGAAGAAGAATCCCGTCCGCGCGTCGAGCCGGTGGGCGACGGGTTGCTGATCATCCTGCGCGGCGTCTGCGCGACATCGCCGGATGGTACGACGCAGAAGCCCACCGATATCGACCTCGTGCCGCTGCATCTCTGGGTCGATGGCGACCGCATCGTTTCGCTGCGCGACAGCGGCCATTACATCACGGCGCTGCGCGATATCCGCCTAGCGCTGGAAAAGAAGAAGGGGCCGCAGCGCTCAGGCGACCTGCTGGCCCTCATCGGCGACAAGCTGGTGCGCGATCTCGAACCCGTGCTCGATGCCATGGACGAAGAGGTGGATGAGCTTGACGAGCTGATTTTTCACGGCGAAGCCGGTCAGGTGCGCGAGCGCCTGAAGCTTTTGCGCCGACGGGCCGTGCAGCTTCGCCGTTATCTCGCGCCGCAGCGCGACGCGCTGAACCGCATCGAACATGACGATGCCCCCTGGCTTGCCGAACGCGACAAGCTGCGCATGCGAGAGGTCATCGACAAGCTGATGCGCTATATCGAATATCTCGACGCCATCCGCGACCGCACCAGCATCCTGCATGACGACTTGTCGACCGTCATCAGCGAGCGCATCGCCCGCAACTCCAACCGCCTCGCCGCCCTTGCCGCCCTGCTCCTGCCGCCGAGCGTGGTGGCCGGCCTGTTCGGCATGAATGTCGGCGGCATTCCCGGCGTCAACGACACTTGGGCCTTCGTCGTCATAGTCCTCTTCGTGACGGTCACGTCGATCGCCACCCTCTGGGTGTTGAAGCGCATCAACTGGCTTTAGCCACTGCCTCGCCTTTTCGCGACCGGACAGAGATTTTAAGCCATTTCCCATCCCGATCAATCGGTTACCTTACTTATTATAACCCCCTAAAAAAGCACTAAAACGAGATTTATGAAGCGAAACTGAAACGCGGCTAGTTTTCGTTTGACATTCCTTTATCTTCATTTATCGTCGTTATGGTTTCGGTTTTTGCGTGAGGGGCGCAAAGTGAAACAGGGGGAGGTTCCATTGTTCATAGATCTAATCGACAGTAAAAATGGCATTGTCTGTAGCGCAAGCTGCATTGCCATTCAGCCTGCGCGCCATGGCCTGCGCGAAGGCAGATCTTTTGCATCCAGCTTCAGACGCCGCATTTCCCAAGAGCATTTAACCATTCGGAATCTGGCACCAAGGCACGGCCGGGCATGACAAGTGCCGAGCTGGCTTTGGTAAAAAACATCGCCCGATAAGACGTAACCGACCCAGAACTATCAATCTCCTCGCGGCGACATCGACATGCCGCGCATGGAAGGAATCTATCGTGCTTGAACTCAGAAACGTGTCGAAGTCGGTCAGCGGCGAAACGCATATTGCTGAAACGAACCTGACGCTACAGCGCGGCACGCTGAATGTCCTTCTCGGACCGACGCTGTCGGGCAAGACGTCGCTGATGCGGCTGATGGCCGGTCTCGACAAGCCGACGACGGGCACAATCCATGTCGATGACGCCGACGTCACCGGCGTCCCCGTGCAGCGTCGCAACGTCGCCATGGTCTACCAGCAATTCATCAACTATCCGGCGATGACCGTCTACGACAACATCGCCTCGCCCATGCGCCTCGGCGGCACCGACGCGGAGACGATCGACCGCGAGGTGAAGAAGGCGGCCGACATTTTGCGGCTCGGCCCCTTCCTCGATCGCCTGCCGCTCAGCCTCTCCGGCGGCCAGCAGCAGCGCACGGCGCTTGCCCGCGCCATCGTCAAGAATGCCGGCCTGGTGCTGCTCGATGAGCCACTCGCCAATCTCGACTATAAGCTGCGCGAAGAACTGCGCGCCGAGCTGCCAAGAATCTTCGCCGAATCCGGCGCCATCTTCGTCTACGCCACCACCGAACCCTCCGAAGCACTGCTTCTGGGCGGCAATACCGCAACCCTGTCCAAGGGCCGCATCACCCAGTTCGGGCCGACGATCGATGTCTTCCGCAGCCCGAAGGACCTGATGACCGCCACCACCTTCGCCGATCCGCCGCTGAACACCATCACGCTCGACAAGCGCGGTAATCAGTTCGTGCTGAACGACAGCATTCGCCTGCCAGTGCCGCAGGGCCTCGAGGACCGGACGGACGGTCCCTACACGATCGCCTTCCAGCCGCATCATCTGGCGCTGAAGCCGCAGACGCCGGACGCCGTCGCCGCACCCGCAAGGGTGATGGTGACCGAGATCACCGGTTCGGAAAGCTACATCCACATCGATTTCGCTGACCGGCGCTGGGTGATGCTGATCCAGGGCGTCCAGGACATCGACGTCGACGATGCGATCGACGTCTACATCGACCCGCGCCACATCATGGTGTTCGACACCGATGGCGCCGCCGTTACACCCGCCCTGCAACAGGCGGCCTGAGGAGACAAACGGCCAATGGCACGCATCGACCTTGATCATATCAGACACGCCTATAACGACCATCCGAAGTCCGACGCGGATTATGCGCTGAAGGAAGTGCATCATAGCTGGGAGGACGGCAGCGCCTATGCGCTGCTCGGGCCGTCCGGCTGCGGCAAGACCACGCTGCTCAACATCGTCTCCGGCCTGGTGCGCGCCTCGGAAGGCCGCATCCTCTTCGACGGCAAGGACGTGACCCGGCTATCGACCCAGGAGCGCAACATCGCTCAGGTCTTCCAGTTCCCGGTCGTCTACGACACGATGACGGTCTATGAGAACCTCGCCTTCCCGTTGCGCAACCGGCACATTCCGGAAGCCGACGTGAAGCGCAAGGTCGATGAGATCATCGAGATGATCGGTCTGTCCGACAGCGCCAATCGCAAGGCGCGGGGCCTGACGGCCGACGCCAAGCAGAAGATCTCGCTCGGTCGCGGCCTGGTGCGCTCCGACGTCAACGCCATCCTGTTCGACGAGCCGCTGACGGTTATCGATCCGCATATGAAATGGGTGCTGCGCTCGCAGCTGAAACAGCTCCACCGCCGCTTCGGCTTCACCATGGTCTACGTCACCCACGACCAGACCGAAGCGCTGACCTTCGCCGACAAGGTGGTGGTGATGTACAATGGCGAGGTGGTGCAGATCGGCACGCCGAACGACCTGTTCGAGCGGCCGCGCCATACCTTCGTCGGCTATTTCATCGGCTCGCCGGGCATGAACGTCATGCCGATCGAGATCGACGGCCGCAATGCACGGCTCGGCAACCGCACCATCGCCCTCCCCGGCGCGCCTCTCGAGCGCCGCGAAGGCCGCTCCGAACTCGGCATCCGCCCGGAATTCGTCCGCCTCTGCCGCGAAGGCATGCCGGCGACAGTCACAAAGGTCGAGGATCTCGGCCGCCGCAAAGTGGTGCGCGCCAAGCTGGATGGACAGGACATCGTCGCCGTCATCGGCGAGGACCAGACCGTGCCGGCCGAACCGCACATCGCGTTTGATCCCGCCGGCATCAATATCTACGCCAACTCCTGGCGCGTCGAGATGGGAGCCTGATGATGGACAAGACCTGGAACAACAAAGCCTGGTTCATGCTCATTCCTGTCCTGGTGCTGGTCGGCTTCTCGGCCGTCATTCCGCTGATGACGGTGGTGAACTATTCGTTGCAGGACACTTTTGGCAACAACGTCTTCTTCTGGGCGGGCACCCAATGGTTCGAGGAGATCCTCCGTTCCAGCCGCTTCTGGGACGCGATGTTCCGCAACCTGATCTTCTCCTTCACCATCCTGGCGATCGAGGTGCCCCTCGGCATCTTCATCGCCCTCAACATGCCGAAGAAGGGCGTCGGCGTGCCGCTCTGCCTGGTACTGATGGCCCTGCCGCTGCTGATCCCGTGGAATGTCGTCGGCACGATCTGGCAGGTGTTCGGGCGCAGCGATATCGGCCTGATGGGCTATGTCCTCGTCGGCCTCGGCATCGACTATAATTACGTGTCCGATCCGGTCGACGCCTGGGCGACGATCATCCTCATGGACGTCTGGCACTGGACCAGCCTTGTCGTGCTACTCTGCTATGCGGGCCTTGCCTCCATTCCCGACGCCTTCTACCAGGCCGCCAAGATCGACGGCGCCTCACGCTGGTCCGTCTTCCGCTACATCCAGCTGCCGAAGATGAACCGGGTGCTTTTGATCGCCGTGCTGCTGCGCTTCATGGACAGCTTCATGATCTATACCGAACCCTTCGTCGTCACCGGCGGCGGCCCCGGCAATTCCACGACCTTCCTGTCGATCGACCTTGTGAAGATTGCGCTCGGCCAGTTCGACCTCGGCCCCGCAGCGGCAATGTCGCTCGTCTACTTCCTGATCGTGCTGCTGTTGTCCTGGGTCTTCTACACCGTCATGACCAATTATGATGCGGGAGCGACGCGATGAGCGCCAAACCTCTTTCCACCACGGCCGACGATGCGACGATGCACCAATTGGCCGCCTCAAGCTCCACCGCGAACGCTCCGGCCACCACCGGCACACAATCGGTAAGCCGTCATCGTGAAGAGGGACGCTGGTCCTGGGTGGTGCCGACGCTCTACATTATCTTCCTGCTCCTGCCGATCTACTGGCTCGTCAACATGAGCTTCAAGACCAATGAGGAGATCGTCGGCGGATTGACGCTCTATCCGCATGCGCCGACACTGCGCAACTACACGATCATCTTCACCGATCCGTCCTGGTACAAGGGCTATATCAACTCGATCACCTATGTCGTCATGAACATGGTGATCTCGGTTGGCTGTGCGCTTCCGGCCGCCTACGCCTTCTCGCGCTACCGCTTCCTTGGCGACAAGCACGTTTTCTTCTGGCTCTTGACCAACCGCATGGCGCCGCCGGCGGTCTTCGCACTGCCCTTCTTCCAGCTCTATTCGGCCTTCGGCCTGATCGACACCCATATCGCCGTGGCGCTGGCGCACTGCCTGTTCAATGTGCCGCTCGCGGTCTGGATCCTCGAAGGCTTCATGTCCGGCGTGCCGAAGGAAATCGACGAGACGGCCTATATCGACGGCTATTCGTTCCCGCGTTTCTTCATCAAGATCTTCATTCCGCTGATCGCCAGCGGCATCGGCGTCGCAGCCTTCTTCTGCTTCATGTTCTCTTGGGTCGAGCTTCTGATCGCCCGCACGCTGACGGTGACCGACGCCAAGCCGATCGCCGCCATCATGACGCGCACGGTCTCGGCCTCGGGCATGGATTGGGGTCTGCTTGCCGCCGCCGGCGTGCTGACATTGGTCCCTGGCGCACTCGTCATCTATTTCGTCCGCAACTACATCGCCAAGGGCTTCGCGCTCGGTCGCGTCTGAAGGGAGACCATCATGAATACCGATTTTTCCTGGATGGCCTGGACGCCGCCGACCGCGCTGTTCTTTGCCACGATCCTGGCACTGCTGATCGGCATGGCCGTCTGGGAATATGTTTCGCCCGGCGGCAATCCGCGCATCGGCATCCTGCATTTCGAAACAACGCGCGGCGACCGGTTGTTCGTCTCACTGCTCGGCGCCGCCTTCATCCACATCGGATGGCTGGGTCTGATCGGGCCTAGCCTTTGGTGGGCGGTCGCAATTTCCGTGGTCTACGCCATTGGCGTCTTCCGCCTAGTCTAGAGCAATTCCAGGAAAAGTGCGCCAGCGGCTTTCCGTCCGGAATTGCGTGAAAACAAAAAGTCAGAGCGCTCCCGTGAAGGGCTCTGACACGGTTTCAAGAGTTACCGCGTCCCATGCCCGTCTTCGGACATGTGGCGCAGTAAGACAAGTCGATACAGATGGCCGGGTATCCGGCCGCCTGACACTGCGTTCGCAACCTGTAGGGAGGAATATATGCGACGGAATCTCTTAACAACGACGGCAGTCGTGCTGCTGGCTCTGGCCGGGTCGGCTCAGGCCGGCATGAATGAAGCCAAGACATTCCTGGACAAGGAGATCGGCGACGTTTCGACGCTCGCGCGCGCCGACCAGGAAAAGGAAATGCAATGGTTCGTCGACGCGGCCAAGCCCTTCCAGGGCATGGAGATCAAGGTCGTCTCGGAAACCCTGACCACCCACCAGTATGAATCGCAGGTTCTGGCACCGGCCTTCACCGCCATCACCGGCATCAAGGTCACCCACGACGTCATCCAGGAAGGCGACGTCGTCGAGAAGATCCAGACGCAGATGCAGACCGGCCAGAACCTCTATGACGGCTGGGTCAACGATTCCGACTTGATCGGCACGCATTGGCGCTACAAGCAGGTCCGCAACCTCACCGACTGGATGGCCGGCGAAGGCAAGGACGTCACCAATCCCGGCCTCGACATCGCCGATTTCATCGGCACCAGCTTCACCACCGCTCCGGACAAGAAGCTCTACCAGCTTCCCGACCAGCAGTTCGCCAACCTTTACTGGTTCCGTTACGACTGGTTCAACGACGAGAAGAACAAGGCCGACTTCAAGGCCAAGTACGGCTACGATCTCGGCGTGCCGGTCAACTGGTCGGCCTATGAGGATATCGCCGAATTCTTCACCGGCCGCGACGTCAACGGCAAGAAAGTCTTCGGCCATATGGACTATGGCAAGAAGGACCCGTCGCTCGGCTGGCGCTTCACCGATGCCTGGCTCTCCATGGCCGGCAACGGCGACAAGGGCCTGCCGAACGGTCTGCCGGTCGACGAATGGGGCATCAAGGTCGATGCCAATTCGCGTCCGGTGGGCTCCTGCGTTGCTCGCGGCGGCGACACCAACGGCCCGGCCGCCGTCTACTCCATCCAGAAGTATCTCGATTGGTTGAAGGCCTACGCACCGCCGGAAGCTCAAGGCATGACCTTCTCGGAATCCGGTCCGGTTCCGTCGCAGGGCAATGTCGCCCAGCAGATCTTCTGGTACACGGCCTTCACCGCCGACATGGTCAAGCCTGGCCTGCCGGTCATGAACGCCGACGGCACGCCGAAATGGCGCATGGCTCCGTCGCCGCATGGCGTCTACTGGAAGGACGGCATGAAGCTCGGCTATCAGGACGTCGGTTCCTGGACGCTGATGAAATCCACGCCGATCGACCGCGCCAAGGCCGCATGGCTCTACGCGCAGTTCGTGACGTCGAAGACGGTGGATGTGAAGAAGAGCCATGTCGGCCTCACCTTCATCCGCGAATCCACCATCCGCGACAAGAGCTTCACCAAGCGTGCGCCTGAACTCGGTGGCCTGATCGAGTTCTATCGTTCGCCGGCTCGTGTCCAGTGGTCGCCAACCGGCACCAACGTTCCGGACTATCCGAAGCTGGCACAGCTCTGGTGGCAGGCGATCGGCGATGCCGCATCGGGTGCCAAGACCGCGCAAGGCGCCATGGATGCGCTCTGCGCCGACCAGGAAAAGGTGATGCAGCGCATCGAACGCGCCGGCGTTCAGGGCGATATCGGTCCGAAGCTCGCCGAGGAACACGATCTCGCCTACTGGAACGCCGATGCCGTCAAGAACGGCCATCTCGCCCCGCAGCTGAAGATCGCCACCGAGAAGGAAAAGCCGGTCACCGTCAACTACGACGAACTGGTCAAGAGCTGGGCCGACGCACAGAAGTAAGCCGAGCCTGTAACGCAATACGAATGCCGGGGCCTGAAAGGGCTCCGGCATTTTCGCGTGGTCGCCAAAGACGGAAAAACAAAAAAACTAACCGCCTAGAGGCTGTCACATACTTGACACATTTCTTGCGAGCACGAACTATCCGGAACACGGCATCGGCATACATCAGAAGTCGTTGATATGCTTTGCGGATTTTCAATAGCCAATAATGATAAGGAGAACAGCGTGAGAAACGGATATTTTGGGCGCCGGGCGCTCGTCGTCGCCGTCGGCCTTGCCGCCGCCCTGCCGGCTCTGGCGGCCGACTTGCCGGCAGCCCAGCCCGACGACAATCTCAACGCGGTTCTCTGGG
This sequence comes from Rhizobium lusitanum, assembly GCF_014189535.1. Lineage (NCBI taxonomy): Bacteria > Pseudomonadati > Pseudomonadota > Alphaproteobacteria > Hyphomicrobiales > Rhizobiaceae > Martinezella > Martinezella lusitana. Next base: position 2,264,336 of record NZ_CP050308.1, read on the forward strand.
ACCAGACCTCGGTCGAGGCCAAGGCCAATGCGCTCGGCGCCTACGCGCTCGGCCGCATCCGGCTCGACGAAGCGCTCGCGGACAAGAGCTGGACCGCAGCGCCGGTCGAACAAACCGGCAATTTCCAGGGCCTCCTGCCCGCAATCATCCTCGATGTCGATGATACCGTGCTCAACACATCGCCCTATCAGGCCCATAACATCACCGCCGGCACCAGCTTCACGCCGGATAGCTGGACCAAATATGTCAACGCCCAGCAGGACAGTCCCATTCCGGGCTCCGTCGAGTTCACGCAATATGCGGCGTCCAAGGGTGTGAAAGTCTTCTACGTCACCAACCGCACCGCCGATGAGGAGGGCCCGACCGTCGAGGAAATGAAGCGCTTCGGCTTCCCGATGGGCGACAATGTCGATACCTTCCTCAGCGCCAAGGAACAGCCCGACTGGGGCTCCGCCAAGGGCACGCGCCGCGCCTTCATCGCCAAGAACTACCGTATTCTGCTGCTGTTCGGCGATAATTTCGGCGACTTCACCGATGACTACAAGGGCACGATCGAGGAACGCCAGAAAGCCTTCGACGCCAACGCCGCCCATTTCGGCCACGACTGGATCGCCATCGCCAACCCGACCTACGGCTCGTTCGAAAGCGCGCCCTACAAGGGCGACTACAAGCTTCCGCCTGAAAAGCAGCGCCAGCTGAAGCAGGATGCTTTGAAGCCCTGGGATGGGAAGTAACGATCCTCGATAGAGGCTTGTCAGGTGAGTTCACGCTTGCCGTAACTCGGTGCCTGGCCCCTCACCCCAACCCTCTCCCCGCATTGCGGGGCGAGGGGGCTCTACAATAAGCTTCCGCTAGAGCGGAAAAGCTGATCGTTCACGCTGTCGTCCCTTCTCCCCGCTTGCGGGGAGAAGGCTAGGATGAGGGGCCAGGCACAGAGCTACAGCAAAGCCGAACTCACCTGACCGTCACCAATATAGCCAGCTATCAATCAACTCTTCCGCTTCAACTTCAGCGCGCCCTCTTCCACCAGCTTCTGTGCCGCTTCCGCGACCGTGATCTTGCCGAAGGCGAGCTGGTCGGCGACGGGGCGCATGACGTTCTGGTCGAACTCCTGCGAGCCGAGCGGCGCGGGCGCGGGATAGGTGCCGACCTGATCCTTCAACAGCTCGACATATTTCACCGTCTCCTGCTCCACCGGGTTCAGCGTCGGCAGGATGGCGGCGCGCACGGCGGGCGACATCGGCACGCCGCGTTCGACGCCGAGGATCTTGCCGGCATCGGGATCGTTGACGAAGAAGTTGATGAACTTCGCGGCCGCCTCAGCATTCTTGCTGGTGGCGCCGACGCTCCAGATCAGGGCCGGGCGATAGTAATGGCCGGACGGGCCGTCCTTCTTTTCGCGCGGCAGCATCGTGATGGCGAGCTTGCTCTTGACCACGAGCTGATAGCCGACGAGCTGGTTGGAATAGGCCATGCCGATGGCCGATTTGCCGAGTGCCAGGCAGTTGCTTTCGATGACGTTCTGGTCGAGCGTCTGGACATCGGCCGAGACCGTGCCGCCACGCTGGCGCAGGTCTTCCCAATAGGAGTACCATTCCTTGGCATCATCGACGCCAAAGCCGAGACCGCCATCATCCGAGTAAAGGCTCTTGCCACGCTGGTGCAGCCAGGCATCCAGCACGTAGTTGTAGCGTGCGCCATAAGGGCCGCCCCAATAGCCGCGCTTGCCGGCCGCCTTGGTCATTTCAACGACAAGATCGGCATAGTCCGCCCATGTGGTGGTCGGACCGGGCGGCGTCAGGCCGGTCTTCTTGAACATCTCCTCGTCATAGAACATCGCAAAGGAGTTGAGCCCCAGGCCGACGCCATAGAGCTTGTTGTCGACGGTGGTCAGCTTCAGCACATCCTTGCCGAAACTGTCCACATTCAGCGTCGAGGGCACGAATTGGTCGAGCGGCATGCAGGCGCCGCGCTTGGAATAATCCGAAATCGTGCTCGGCTCAAGCTGGAAGACGTCCGCTATGTTCTGGCTGGCCATGCCGGTCGCGAGCTTTGCCCAATAGCCGTCGCCGCTGATGCTTTCGCCGATGACGGAAACATCCGGGTTCTTGGCATGGAACAGCTCGGCGACACCGATCGTGCGCTTGCCGCGATCGGGCGAGCCCCACCACATCGCCCGCAATTGCGTCGCGTCGGCAAAGGCGGGCATGGCCCCTCCACCGAAAGCGAGCCCCGCTGCGGCACCGGCAGTTCCCATCATGAATGAACGACGATTCAGGCGCATGAGATTCCTCCTTCTCTTGCGTTAATATCCGCGACGATCTCCCCGACGCCTTCTGCGGATAAATTCTGCGTGAAGATATGCAACTTCATTGCGAAACGCAAGAAACAATCTTTTTCTTGCAAATTTGCGTAATTTGCACGATTGTTGCGCTATGAACGAGCTTCGATCCAAACGCATCACCCAAGCCGATATTGCCAGCAGGGCCGGCGTCTCCGTCTCCACCGTGTCGCGGGTACTGACCAATGAACCCGGCATCAGCGACACGATCCGCCAGCAGATCTTCAAGGTGGCGAGCGATCTCGGCTATCCGCTAAAAGCCGCTGCCGATACCATGCCGGGAGGACTAGCGTTGATCGCCAGCGACAGCGCCACGGGCGGCCTCAGCGTCTTTTACGAAGGCATTCTCGAGGGCTTGCGCGCCGGTGCCGCCGAACGTGGCATGCCCTTCGACATCCGCCTCGTCCGCGAGGCAAGGACGTCACCGGAGCATATCCAGGAGCAGCTTCAGGCGGCTGGCGCCGAGGGGCTGTTCCTCGTTGGTATCGATCCGCCCGACGACCTGCGCCCCTGGCTGGAGGAAAGCGGCACGCCGACCGTACTCGTCAACGGAAACGACCCGAAGCTGCGCTTCGACGGCGTTTCGCCCTCGAATTTCTTCGGCGCCTATGCCGCGACCCGCCGGCTACTGGATGCCGGCCATCGCCGTATCCTGCATTTCACCGGCTCCCATCGCCAGACCATCCGCGAACGCGTCCGCGGCTTCGAGGCGGCGATCGCCTCGGTGGAGGGCGCCGAAGGCCGGCTGGTGCCGATGACGTTTCGCGGCAGCTCCAGCCATGAAGCCCATGATACCACCGCCGCTATCCTCGCCGAAGACCGCAGCTTCACCGCCGCCTTCTGCATGAACGATTTCATCGCCGTCGGCGTGCTTGATGCCGTGGTGGAAGCCGGTCAGCGTGTGCCCGAGGATTTCGCCATCGTTGGCTTCGATGACCTGCCCTGTGCCCTGATGACCAATCCGCGTCTTGCCACCATGCGTGTCGACCGCGCTGCCCTCGGGCGCGAGGCGATCAACCTGATGATCGCCCGCTTGCGCGATCGCGACGCGCCCGCCCGTCAAGTCTGCCATGCCGTCACACCCGTCCCCGGTGGCACCCTTCCGCCCGAAACCTGAACCGCGTCTCCTGCGGAGGCGCCAAGCAAGAGCCAGACCGATGATCTACGACCCCGTCAGCACCAATCCGCTCGCCGGCAATCCGCTCAAAAACCGCGCCGACATGCGTTGCGCGCTGACCGACCTGTTCGATCCGCTGCTGCCTTACTTCTCCAAGGGCAATGCTCGCGTCCGCATCGACGCCGCCGGCGCGCATTTCGACCGTGCCGCCGCCGATCTCGAAGGTTTTGCCCGCCCCCTCTGGGGCCTTGCGCCGCTCGGCGCCGGCGGCGGAGATTTCGCCCATTGGGCCCGCTTTGCCGAGGGGATCGCCAACGGCGTTGACCCCAGCCATCCGGAATATTGGGGCGGTGTCAACGGCCGCGACCAGCGCATGGTCGAACTCGCTGCCCTGGGCTTTGCACTAGCTCTGGTGCCGGAGAAGATCTGGGAGCCACTGGATACCCGCGCCCGCGGCAATCTCATCGCCTACCTCAAGCACGCCCGTACCTTCGACTATGCCGACAACAACTGGCGCTTCTTCCGCGTGCTGGTGGACATCGCGCTGGACCGGCTTGGCGCCACCTTCGACCGCAGCCTGACGGAGGATTACCTCAAGGAGCTGGACGGGTTCTACATCGCCGACGGCTGGTATCGCGACGGCAATATCCGGCGCATCGACCACTACGTACCCTTCGCCATGCATTTCTACGGGCTGATCTATTCCAAGCTCGTCAATGACGACCGCGCCGAGCGCTACCGCGAGCGCGCCGTGCTCTTCGCCAAGGACTTCCGCCACTGGTTCGCCCCCGATGGCGCCACCATCCCCCTTCGGCCGCAGCCTGACCTACCGCTTCGCCTGCGCCGGCTTCTGGTCGGCACTGGCCTTCGCCGATGTCGAGGCGCTGCCCTGGGGCGAGATCAAGGGGCTTTGCCTCCGGCATCTGCGCTGGTGGGCCGACAAGCCGATCGCCAATCGCGACGGCACGCTGCCGATCGGCTACGCCTATCCCAACCTGCTGATGTCGGAAAACTACAATTCCGCCGGCTCGCCCTATTGGGCTTTCAAGGCCTTCCTACCGCTGGCGCTCCCCGAGACACATCCCTTCTGGACGGCAGAGGAAAAGCCGCAAAGTGCTGAGCCAGCTATCGTGCCGCTCAAGCATCCCGGCATGGTAATGATGCACAGCAAGGCCGATGTCGTGGCGCTGTCTTCCGGTCAGGAAAATCAGCAGATGCGCTTCGGGGCGGAAAAATACGCCAAGTTCGCCTATTCCGCCCGCTATGGCTTCAGCATCGAAAGCGACGAACGCGCTTTCACCGGCGCTGTCTTCGACTCGATGCTCGCCTTCAGCGATGACGGCCTGCACTACCGCGTCCGCGAGACCAATCAGGAAGCGAAGCTCGCCGGCGATACGCTCTATGCCAAATGGTCGCCCTTGCCCGACGTGACCGTCGAGACCTGGCTGATCCCCGCCACGCCCTGGCATGTCCGCCTGCACAAGATTACCACGCCACGGCCGTTGCAAACGGCCGAAGGCGGCTTTGCCATCGCGCGGCGCGATTTCGAGGCCGACACGCTCTCAGCCGGCAAGGGTGCTGCCTATGCCATCGGCGAAGAGGATTTCAGCGGCATTGTTGATCTCGGCTCGACAGTCGCCCGCGACGGCGTGGCACAGAAGGCGCCGCCGAACACCAACCTGATCGTCGCCAAGACGTTGGTACCGCAGTTGCGCGGCACGATCCCGGCGGGCGAGACCATTCTCGTCTCTGCCATTCTCGCCGAGCGCGATCCCTCGGCTATCTCCGGCGCCTGGACGAAGCCACCCGCAAAACCCGACATCGACGCCCTGCGCGCCCTGATCGCCGAGAAAGGCATCGATGTCAGCGCCATCGAAGCGCCGGGACGCCTGCCATGACACCATCTGCCTCCCGCCCGACCATTGCCTTCTCCATGCAGCCGACGCGTACGCAGCATGTGCTACCGCCTGGCCTGATCCAGCGCCTCGACACGATCGGCCGTGTGCTCGATAGTGAGCCGATGGTGCGCTTCGACGACGAAAGAGCACGCAAGCTGCTCGGCGAAACGGAGATCCTGATCACCGGCTGGGGTTCGCCGCCCATTAACGAGGCTGCACTGGCGCAGGCGCCACATCTGAAGCTGGTGGCGCATGCGGCGGGCACGGTGAAGGGCCTGATCGAGGACGGCCTGTTCGACAGGAACATAGTCGTCAGTCATGCGGCGCAAGCCAATGCCCTGCCGGTCGCCGAATTCACCCTTGCGGCGATCATCTTTGCCGGCAAGCAGGTCTTCCGCTTTCACGACCTCTATGTCGCCGACCGTAACCGCCACCGCACCCAGCCGATCCAGGCCGAAGCCATCGGCAATTACGGCAGCACGGTCGGTATCATCGGCGCATCGCGCATTGGCCGCCGGGTGATCGAACTGCTTGCACCCTTCGACTACCGGATCCTGCTATACGATCCGATGGTCGATGAGGCGGAAGCCTCGCGTCTCGGCGTCGAGAAGACCGAACTCGACGCCTTGATGGCCAGCGCCGATATTGTCTCGCTGCATGCCCCTTCACTGCCGGTAACGCGGCATATGATCGACGTCCACCGCCTGTCCCTGATGAAGCCCGGCGCGACCTTCATCAACACGGCGCGCGGCGCATTGGTCGATGAAGCAGCGCTGCTTGCCATCCTGAAAACCGGCCGGATCGATGCGATCATCGACGTCACAGATCCCGAGATCCCGGAGGCAGGCTCGGCCTTTTACGATCTGCCGAACGTCTTCCTGACACCGCATATCGCCGGCGCCGTCGGCCTGGAACGCACCCGCCTCGGCGAGATGGCAGTCGAAGAAGCCATCCGCTTCATCGAGGGAAAACCGCTGCTCTATGAAATCCGTCGTGAGGATCTGGCGCGCATGGCGTGACGCAACGCAGCAATTTCACGAAAACACCCTGAAAACGCCCCATTTCGGCACGCCTGAAAAACCGGTTTTTAATCATTCCCGGCTAGCAATCTCTTAGCGCATGACCCCAAAAGTTCGGCTTCGAATTTTTGGAAAGGATCATGCGCCAACGAAGTTGTTGCTGCGTCCTTTGCGCGTCCACAAGACGCGCGGCGCAGCAATGAAGAGGTTCTAGTCATGCGTACTCGCGTTCTTTCCATTCTGGCTGTCTTGCTGCTCGGCGTGCTGGCAAGCTGCGCCACCGCGCCCAGTCGTACCCGCAATGTCTGCGCGATCTTCGATCAGCGCGACGGCTGGTTCAACAACTGGCAGCGAGCGGCCGAGCGCACCGAGCGCAAATACGGCGTTCCCGTGCCAATCCTGATGGCGACGATCTACACCGAATCCGGCTTCCAGCCGCGCGCCCGTCCGCCCAGACGATATTTGCTCGGCTTCATTCCCTGGAAGCGCCCATCGAGCGCCTACGGCTTCTCGCAGGCACTGGATGGCACATGGGACAAGTATAAGCGCGAGACAGGCAACTGGGGCGCAAGCCGCACCAGCTTCTCCGACGCCATCGATTTCGTTGGCTGGTATCACTACCGGACGCACCTCGAGACCGGCATCGCGCTCAACGATTCCTATGATCTCTATCTCGCCTATTATTCCGGCACGAAGGGTTATCTGCAGGGATCATGGCGCGGCAATGCGACGGCGCTCGCCGGCGCAAAGCGCTTCAACGGCATGACCGCGATTTACGCGCAGCAATTGCCGGGCTGTAGCTAGCGACAGCCCGCGCCTTTACGGCCGCGCCTCCAGCAAATTCAAGCCGCCATCCTCGCCCCAGATATCAGCGATCGAAACCTGCTGACCGGTGCGGCTGCTTTCCAGCGCCGCGATGCCACAGAGGACCGAGAGCGCGCCGGCGCGTGAACCGGCGCGTTGTCTCAGCTCATCATTCGGCCCGGACCGCAGCAGCATGTTGCGCAGCCGGTCGTCGCCGCCATAGTGGCCGCCGGAGGAATGCGGCACCCAGATGCGCTCGACATCGCCGAAATTCTTCATGACGACGATTTCGTCCGCCGGCGGCGTCGTCCATTTCTGCTTCTCATATTGCCGCATCTCGATACGGCCCTTGTGACCGTTGAAGGCGATGTGGTGGCCCTCGATCGGCATGTAGGTGTTCAGCGAATAGGAGACGTTGACACCGTTGCGATAACGGATCGAGGAGACCATCGTGTCAGGAATGTCGATATCCTCGCGGAAGACACAGGCATCGCGGACATAACCATCGACCGTCGACGGATCCTCATAGAGACTTTCGAGCAGCGGCGTCGCGCTGATATCGAGATAATAATCGCACTCGTCCTTGTACCGACAGCCACGACAGCGCTCGCCGCGGAACGGGCCCTTGCGGCCGTAATGCTTGAGATCGGCGAAGGCTGAGACCGTTTCCGGATCGGAATCAAGATACCAGTTCAGAAGATCGAAATGATGTGTCGCCTTGTGAACGAAGAGGCTGCCGGAATTTTCAACAAAGGCATGCCAGCGGCGGAAATAATCGGCGCCATGGCTGGTATCGAGATACCAGTGAAAATCGACGGAAGTGACATCGCCGATGACGCCGGAATTGATCAGCTCCTTGATCTTTGCCGCCGTCGGAGCGAAGCGATAGTTGAAGGAGACGTCGAGCCGCTTGCCGGTCCGCGCCTCGGCATCGAGAATGCGCTTGATCTTGTCGACCGTCGTCGTCATCGGCTTTTCGCTGATGACATTGGCACCGGCCTCCATCGCCTTGACGATCAGGTCGTCATGGGCGGAATCGCGCGTGCAGACAATGACGAGATCGGGCTTTTCGACCCGCAGCAGCTCGTCGAAATCGGTATAGACCGGCACCCGGGCGCCAATATACTCCAACGCCCGTTTCGCCCGCATCGCATTGAGATCGCAGACGGCGACAAGCTCGACCTCGTTGCCCCAACGCTCGACCAGATCCTTGCCCCACATGGTAACGCCACGATTGCCGGTTCCAACCAGGGCATAGCGCTTCTTCGATGACGACGGCATGTTCTTCCTCCAGAGTCTGGTTTCCCCTTCTCCCCCAGGGAGAGAAGGAATCATCTCTCCATCGCGCTCCAGTCGGGCGCGATGGACGAACCGAGGCCGATGGCGCTGACGACCGAGCCGATGGCGATCCTTCCGCCTTCGATCCTCAGCCGAGTCCGCCCGTCACGAACGGCATAGAGATCGTCATGTGCCCGCGCGAAAGCCGCCTGCTCGGCTTCGGGCGCGCCGGCCATGCCGTCGACATAGTGGTGACCGTTGCGCTCGATATGCGTCATGCCGATCAGCGAAGCGAGCGCCAGATCCTGCTGCACGGCAAGACCACCCTGCGTCGTCAGGTCTTCGGCCGACATGAAATAGGGTATCCCGTCATCGGCGCTCCACTTGGCGACCCGCGCCCGGTTCAATAGCGAGCGATAGAACCCCTTGCAGGATTTGGAGGAGATGCCGGTATAGCCAAGCCGCCTCGCCGTTATGAAAGCATTGATGTCGGCATCGGATTCATCGATCTCAACCGGCTTGAAGGCCGCAAGCGCCGACACCGGTTTCTCGAAAGCATAGGCGCGGGCGATCGGCTGCTCCACGAACAGGATCGACGTCGCGAACCGCGCCAGTCTCGGCTCGGCCTGGATGCGGGCCAGCAGATCGGCCACCGCCTCGGCGGACGAAAACTGTTCGTTGCCATCCAGCGTCACCGAATAGACCGGCACCTTGGCGTCGATCACCGCGGCAATCCGGCAAAGGCGATCGATATCGGCATCGGGAACGCCCGACACCTTCACCTTGAAGAAGGTCAGGCCATAGGTATCGATCGCCTCTTCGAAGCTTTCCGGCAGCCCGTCGTTGAGACGCTCGTCCGCTGCGATATCGCGCGTCTCGATAGCATCGACGAGGCCGACGGTGTGGCGGGCGGCGAGGCTCCGGGCCGGCGCCAATGTCGAAAGGAAGCCTGAGAGATCGAAACCTTCCAGATCCGGCGTGGTCGATGCGTCGATGCCGGGACGGTTGGCCTTGATTGCCTGCGCGACCGTCAACCCTTCCAGCCGGCAGAGGGCATCGAGCATCGCCCTGTTGGCGAGCGCCAGGCCGAAGGAGGCGACCAGTCCGTTCAGCGTCTCGGCGGCGGCCCGCGCATGATGGGCCGCTTCAACGGCCGCATGCAGCGTGAAAGCCGTCCCCAGCCCCGCGCCTTGCAAGGCATCGAGCGCCAAAGCCAACGAGCGGCGAAGCTGGTTTTCATTATCGGCATTGGTGAGCTCAGGCGACTTGTCGAACCATTTCGGCACCATCAGCTCGGCCGCCATCCCGCTTGCCGAACGACCACTCGCATCCTCGATCCGGACACGCAGAAAAATCTGCCGCGCCTCCCGCAGCGTCGCAGCGCCGAAGCGGAAGGGAAGCCGCAACTTGACGGGGCGCTCGAAAGCCTCCGCCTCGACAAGTCTGATTTTCAATGGCTCGGTCATGGCAGGACATTCCTCTTGCGGCGGTGAGCCGGCTTAGATTTCCAGCGGCTCGACATCCAGCCAGCGGCGCTCGGCCCAGCTTTGCAGGCCGAGTGAGGCAAGCTGCACGCCCTTGGCGCCTTCCGTCAGCGTGTAGCGCCAGGGCGCGTCCTCGAGTACGTGGCGCAGGAACATTTCCCACTGGATCTTGAAGCCATTGTCATAGATCTGATTGTCCGGCACCTCGTCCCAGGTGTCGAAGAAATCGATCGTCTGCGGCTGGTCCGGGTTCCACACCGGCTTCGGCGTGTTGACGCGGTGTTGCGTGAAGCAGCGGCTCAATCCGGCGACAGCTGAGCCATGCGTACCGTCCACCTGGAAGGTGACGAGATCGTCGCGACGGACGCGCACGGCCCAGGAGGAATTGATGTGCGCGACGATACCGCCTTCAAGCTCGAAGGTGGCATAGGCCGCATCGTCGGCGTCGGCGACATAGCGCCGTCCGGCCTCATCGACGCGTTCGGGAATATGGGTAGCGCCGAGGCAGCTGATCGCCTTCACCGGTCCAAAGAGATTATCAAGCACATAGCGCCAGTGGCAAAGCATATCGAGGATGATGCCGCCGCCGTCCGCCTTGCGGTAGTTCCAAGACGGCCGCTGCGCCGTCTGCCAGTCGCCTTCGAAGACCCAATAGCCGAACTCGCCGCGCACCGAGAGGATCTTGCCGAAGAAGCCGCTGTCGCGCAGCATGGCGATTTTGCGAAGACCGGGCAGGAACAGTTTGTCCTGCACCACGCCATTCTTCAGCCCGGATGCCTTGGCCTTGCGGGCAAGCGCCACGGCCGCATCGAGATCGTCCGAGATCGGCTTTTCGCAATAGATGTGCTTGCCGGCGTCCAACGCCTTGGAAACCAGTTCGGCGCGCATCTGCGTCGTCGCCGCATCGAAGAAGATCGCATCGTCGGGATCGGCGAGCGCGCCGTCGAGATCGGTGGTCCAGCGCTCGATGCCGTATGTACGGGCCAGCTCCTCCAGCCGCGCCGCATTGCGGCCGACAAGGACCGGATCCGGCATGACTCGTTCGCCATTGGACAGCAGCACGCCGCCCTCGGCGCGCAACGCCACGATCGAGCGGATGAGATGCTGGTTCAGCCCCATGCGTCCCGTGACGCCGTGCATGATGATCCCGATGCGTTTCATGATCCCTCCCGATCGTTTGACCCGACTCCCTCCCGAGTCAGGAAAAGCAAAGGCTTGGCCAAGCAGCCAATGTAACTATATAGTTACACGATGGCGCGATCCATCCGGGCTTGTCAATCGCCTTTCGAAAATTTCTCTAGACCTTGATCGAGGCGAGCGTCACCGAGACGATGTGCTCGCCCCAGGCTTTCAGCGCGGCGGGTGCCATCAGCCTGCGGGCAAAAATCGTCGACAACGTATGGCGGTTGGACAAATAGAAGAAACCGAGTGCTGCGACGGTCAGGTAGACCGAGACCGGATCGACGGCCGGCCGGAAGACGCCGGCTGCTTCACCACGTCGCAGCACGCCGGCAAGCTCGTCGATGAAATGCGAGTGCATTGCCAGAATCTTGTCGGAGCGCTTCAGATAGTGCGCCTCATGCAGGTTTTCGGTGGCGAGCAGACTCAAAAACTCCGGATGATGGAGAAAGTGATGCCAGGTGAACAGCGCCAGTTCCCGCATTCCTTCCTCGGGATTGCGGTTGGCGAGATCCAGTTGTTTCTCGGCGCTGCGGATTTCGGCATAGGTTGCCTCCAGAACGGCGACATAGAGGCCCTCCTTGTCGCCAAAATAATGATAAAGCATGCGCTTGTTGGTCTGCGCCCGCGCAGCAATCGCATCCACCCTGGCGCCACCGAAGCCATGCGCGGCGAATTCCGCCATTGCCGCATCCAGGATCATGGCATGGGTGCGCTGCGGATTGCGCGGCACCTTCTTCGGCTTGGTGATCGCATTGCCATCCACCTCGGCCTTTGCAGATTTTTCAGGTCCTTGCCCTGCCTTTGTCGCCATTGGCATTTCCCCTCCCCGATCTATCTCTCTGACGACGAGCGCCTCTAGCTTCAGCGCGCGTCGTTTTGATTGTGATACGATTGGTGCTTGACAGCGGTCGCGTTTCTATCCAACTTGTAACCAAATAGTTATATCTTGCATAGCAGTTCGTAGATCATCGGTTAACTGGGGAGGAGACCAGGATGACTTTAACGATCGACCGCCGGCAATTGCTTGCCGGCATGGCAGCAACGCTTGCTTTCGGCAGTATCGGACTTGGCCGCGCCAATGCGGCAACAGCGATGCGGCTTCTTTGGTGGGGATCCAAGGAACGCGCCGACCGCACATTCGCAGCCGTAAAGGCCTATCAGGCGAAGAACCCGGACGTAAGCATCGCCGGTGAAACCTTCGGCTGGGACAGCTACTGGACGCGTCTCGCCACGCAGACCGCCGGCGGCAATGCGCCCGACCTCATCCAGATGGATTATCGCTACATCTTCGAATATGCGCGCCGCGGCACGCTGCTCGATATGACGCCCTACCTCGGCAAGAGCCTCGCGATAGAGGATTTCGGCGCTCCCAACATCAATTCCGGCAAAGTCGACGGCAAGATTTATGGCGTCAACCTCGGGGTCAACTCCTCGATGGTCGTCGTCAATGCCGCCGCCTGGCAGGAAGCTGGCGTTGAACAGCCGCATGACGGCATTACATGGGAGCAGCTTGGCGACGCCTGCGCCAAGGTCACCGCCGCCAAGAAGCGCCGTGGTTTCTACGGCACCGGCGATCAAAGCGGCGGGGAGCCCGCTCTCGAATGCTGGCTGCGCCAACACGGCAAGGCGCTCTACACCAATGACGGCAAGCTCGGCTTCGAGGCCAAGGACGCCGCCGAATGGTTCGCCTTCTGGGCCGAATTGCGCAAAAGCGGCGCCTGCGTGCCGGCCGACGTGCAGGCACTCGACCAGCAGACCATTGAAACCGACATGCTCGTGACCAAAAAGGCGGCTGTCAGCTACGCCCATTCCAACCAGTTCGTCGCCATCCAGGGCCTCGTCAAGGAAAAGCTGGATCTGATCGCTTATCCCAGCAACCCGGACAGCAAGCCCGGCCAATACCTGAAGCCGTCGATGCTGATGTCGGTTTCGGCGAGTTCCGCCAACAAGGACGCCGCCGTCGCCTTCATCAACTATCTGGTCGAAAGTCCTGACGGCGCCAAGACGCTCGGCGTCGAGCGCGGCGTTCCCGCCTCGCCGAAGATCCGCGATCTTCTGACGCAGGACCTCGATGCAATCAGCAAGCAGGTCGTCGACTATATCGGCCGCCTGACACCGCATGTCGGAGCACTGCCGCCAGCTCCGCCGAACGGCGCCGGCGAAAATGCGTTCCTCTTGAAAAAAATCGCCGAGGAAGTCGCCTTTGGCAAAAGCAGCACGCAGGACGGCGCAACGAAATTCGTCGAACAGGCAGCAGCAAACATAACGCGAGGCTGATACCGTGGGTACAAACAGCAACAGCGTTGCCGATGGCTTGGCCATCGGCGCGAACGCGCCAGCGCGCGTCACGACCATTTACAAGGCGCCGAGCGCGTTCTCGCGCAATGCGCCAGGCTATCTCTTTCTCCTGCCCTGGCTGATCGGCTTTTTCGGCCTGACGCTGGGGCCGGCGATCGCCTCGCTCTATCTGTCCTTGACCGACTATAACCTGCTGCAAGCGCCGGATTGGGTCGGGCTGGACAATTACGTGCGCATCGCCACCGCCGACGACAAGTTTATCTCGTCGATGAAGGTGACGCTGTTCTATGTCGTCTGTTCCGTGCCGCTGAAGCTTACCTTCGCGCTGCTGGTGGCGCTGTTGCTCAACCGCGGCATTCGCGGCCTGCCGGTCTATCGCGCCATCTTCTACCTGCCGTCACTGCTCGGCTCCAGCGTTGCCATCGCCGTGCTCTGGCGGCAGATTTTCGATGCCGACGGCGTCGTCAACACGCTGCTCTGGTATCTCTTCGGCATCAACGGCCCGAGCTGGATCTCCAATCCGGACTATTCGCTCTATACGCTTGTTATCCTGGCCGTCTGGCAATTCGGCTCACCGATGATCATCTTTCTGGCCGGTCTTCGGCAGATCCCCACCGATCTCTATGAGGCCGCCAGTCTCGATGGCGCCTCCAAGGTGCGGATCTTCTTCAAGATCACCCTGCCGCTTTTGACCCCGGTGATCTTCTTCAACGCCGTCGTGCAGACCATCGACGCCTTCAAGGCCTTCACGCCGGCCTATGTGATTTCCTCCGGCACCGGCGGGCCGATCGACTCGACGCTGTTCTATACCCTCTACCTCTACCAGGAAGCCTTCGGCTATTTCCGCATGGGCTATGCCTCGGCGCTCGCCTGGATCCTGGTGATCATCATCGCAATCTTCACCGCCTTCTCCTTCCTCTCCGCTCGTTATTGGGTTCATTACGATGACTGACGCGAAGCTCACCCACTTTCCCGAAGATCTGAGCCCGCCGCGCGAGCGCCCCTGGTTCTTCTCCATCCTCATCCATGTCGCGCTAATCGGTGCGTCGATCTTGATGCTTTATCCGCTGCTGTGGATGCTCTCCGGTTCGGTCAAGGATCAGAACGAGATCTTCGGAACGGCATCGCTGATCCCCTCGCATTTCGACTTCAGCTCGTTTCCGCGCGGCTGGTTCGGCGGACAGGTGAACTTCGGCTCCTTCGTCTGGAACTCCGTCGTCATCGCCGTGCTCTCGGTCATCGGCAACGTCATATCCTGCTCGCTGGCGGCCTATGCCTTCGCGCGGCTGAATTTCTGGGGCAAGAGTTTCTGGTTCGCGCTGATGCTCGGCACGCTGATGCTGCCCTATCATGTGACGCTGATCCCGCAATATATCCTCTTCCTCAAGCTCGGCTGGGTGAAGACCATGTTGCCGCTCGTCGTTCCGAAATTCCTCGCGGTCGACGCCTTCTTCATCTTCCTGATGGTGCAGTTCTTCCGCGGCATCCCGCGCGAACTGGACGAAGCGGCGATGATGGACGGGTGCAGCCCCTGGCGCATCTACTGGCGCATCATGCTGCCGCTGTCGTTGCCGGTTCTCGCCACCGCCGCCATCTTCTCCTTCATCTGGACCTGGGACGACTTCTTCGGTCCGCTGATCTATCTCTCAGATATCAATACCTACACGGTGCAGCTCGGCCTGCGCTCCTTCGTGGACTCGACCGGAAGCTCCGACTGGAGCAGCCTGTTCGCCATGTCGAGCCTCTCGCTGATCCCCGTCTTCCTGATCTTCCTGTTCTTCCAGAGACTGCTGATCGATGGCATCGCCACGGCCGGTCTCAAACGCTGAAAACGAAAACGCGATCCCAAAAGCCGCGGAGCAATTGGGATCGTATCGCCAAATCCACTGAAAGGAATATCGCATGAGCGCCCTGCGCTTTGCCGCCATCGGTATCAACCACGATCACATCTACGGCCAGGTCAACGTCATGCTCCGGGCAGGCGCGGAACTGGTCGCCTTCCACGCCATCGAGGACGACCTTGCGGCCGTCTTCGCGGAGCGCTTTCCGCAGGCAAAGCGCGTTGCCGACAAGAGAGAGATCCTCGAAGATCGTTCCATCGCGCTGATCCTCAGCGCCGCAATCTCCAGCGAACGGGCCGGCCTTGCGATCGAGGCCATGCGCCACGGCAAGGACGTGATGCTCGACAAGCCGGGCATGGTGACGCTGGATCAGCTCGCCGAGGTCCGCCGGGTGCAGGCCGAGACCAAGCGCATCGTCTCCATTCTCTATTCCGAGCATTTCGAGACAGCCTCCACAGTCAAGGCCGGCGAGCTGGTGCAGGCCGGCGCCATCGGCAAGGTCATCCACACCACGGGCCTTGGCCCCCACCGGCTGCGCAAGCCGACCCGGCCGGAGTGGTTCTTCGACCGCAAGCGCTATGGCGGCATCATTGCCGACATCGCCTCGCATCAATGCGAACAGTTCCTGTTCTTCGCCGGCTCGCTCGAAGCCGAGATCCTGTCGGCAACCGTTTCCAACCGCGCCAATCCCGAGACACCGGGCCTGCAGGACTATGGCGATTTCCATGTGAGAACGCCCGATGTCACCGGCTATGTCCGCGTCGACTGGTTCACGCCCGACGGTCTCTCGACCTGGGGCGATGGCCGCCTGTTCATCGTCGGCACCGAAGGCACGATCGAACTGCGCAAATATCTCGACGTTGCCGGCCGTCCCGGCGCGGACCATCTCTTCCTCACCGATCGCAAGGGCATGCAGCATATCGATTGCAGCGAGGTCGAGCTGCCCTTTGGCCGGCAACTGGCCGCCGATATTCGCGACCGCACCGAAACCGCGATGGGGCAGGAACATTGCTTCAAGGCCATGGAGCTGGCGCTGAAGGCGCAGGCTCTGGCCGAAGCGACATCGCTCAACAGCTTGCAGAGGTAATCTGGACATGTCCGACATCAAGAAAGTCGCGGTCATCGGTCTCGGCATCGGCCGCTCCCATATTGTCGAGGGCTATCTGCCGCATTCCGATCGCTTCGAGGTCGCCGTGCTCTGCGATCTCAACGAGGAACGCCTGAACGCTGTCGGCGACGAATTCGGCATCACCAGACGCCTCAAGGATTTCGTCGAAGTGCTGAACATGCCGGATATCGACATCATCGATATCTGCACGCCGCCCGGCTCGCATTTCGAAATGATCCTGCAGGCGCTCGCCGCCGGCAAGAGTGTCGTCTGCGAAAAGCCGCTGGTCGGCTCGCTTGCCGATATCGACGCCGTGATCGCGGCGGAAAAGACAGCCAAGGGCCGGCTGATGCCGATCTTCCAGTACCGCTACGGCGACGGCATCCAGAAGGCCAAGCGCATCATCGAGGCCGGTATTGCCGGCAAAGCCTACGTCGCCACCTCGGAAACCCATTGGGTGCGCGGCGCCGACTATTATGCCGTCCCCTGGCGCGGCAAATGGGCGACGGAGCTCGGCGGCGTGCTGATGACGCATTCGATCCACCTGCACGACATGCTGACCTTCCTTATGGGACCGATCGCCGGGCTCTTCGGCCGTGTCGCCACCCGCGTCAACGATATCGAGGTGGAAGATTGTGCCAGCGCCAGCCTGCTGATGGAGAATGGCGCGCTTGCGACGATCAGCGCCACGCTCGGCTCGCAGGAGCAGATCAGCCGCCTGCGCCTCTGCTTCGAAAACGTATTGATCGAGAGCAATCACGAGCCCTATAGCCCCGGCCAGGATCCGTGGAAAATCGTCCCCGCCAATGACGAGATTGCAGAGAAGATCGACGCGCTGCTTGCCGACTGGACGCCTGTCCCGATCCGCTTCAACACGCAGATGAAGCTGTTTCATGAGGCCTTGGTCTCCGGCGGGCCGCTGCCGGTGACCACCGTCGACGCGCGTCAGGCGCTGGAGCTGGTGACCGCCTTCTACGAATCGTCGGAAACCCGCACCGAAGTCCGTTTTCCGGTCGGTCCGGAAAGCACCAAATACAAGAGCTGGAGGCCGGCATGAACGTTGCCGCGCGAGCCATCAGGACGAACAAGGAGGATGCGCCCATGG
Source organism: Rhizobium lusitanum (assembly GCF_014189535.1). Taxonomy (NCBI): domain Bacteria; kingdom Pseudomonadati; phylum Pseudomonadota; class Alphaproteobacteria; order Hyphomicrobiales; family Rhizobiaceae; genus Martinezella; species Martinezella lusitana. Next base: position 2,281,811 of record NZ_CP050308.1, read on the forward strand.
CGACCAGCGTCTCGCTGCAGAAAATCATCAAGCGTTATGGCGAACTCGAGGTCGTTCACGGCATCGACCTGGAAATCGAACCGGGGGAGTTCACCGTCTTCGTCGGCCCATCCGGCTGCGGCAAGTCCACGCTGCTGCGCATGATCGCCGGGCTGGAGCCGATTTCCGGCGGCACGCTCTATCTTGACGGCACCCGCATGAACGATGTTCCCGCCTCCAAGCGCGGCATCGCCATGGTGTTCCAGTCTTATGCGCTTTATCCGCATATGTCGGTCTACAAGAACCTCGCTTTCGGCCTGGAGACAGCCGGCATGAAGAAGCAGGACATCCACCCGCGCGTCGAAAAGGCGGCCGAGGTCCTGCAGATCACGCAGCTCCTGCAACGCAAGCCGAAGCAGCTTTCCGGCGGCCAGCGCCAGCGCGTCGCCATCGGCCGCGCCATCGTGCGCGAGCCCAACATCTTCCTCTTCGATGAACCGCTCTCCAACCTCGACGCCGAATTGCGCGTGCAGATGCGCGTCGAGATCGCCCGTTTGCACCAGCGGCTCGGCAATACCATGATCTACGTCACCCACGACCAGACCGAGGCCATGACCATGGCCGACAAGATCGTGGTGCTGAACGGCGGCCGCATCGAACAGGTCGGCGCGCCGCTCGATCTCTACAACAAGCCGAAGAACAAATTCGTCGCTGGCTTCATCGGCTCGCCAAAGATGAACTTCCTGGAAGCGAAGATCGTCGCATCGGACGATGGCTCCGCCGTCATCGACCTCAACGGCCAGACCGTTCGCCTGCCGCGACGGCTGGGCGGCATTAAGCCCGGAGACAGCGTGACGCTCGGCGCACGCCCGGAACATCTGAACGTCAGCGATCGCGGCCTCGCACTCGGCAGTGCCCATGTCGATCTGGTCGAACATCTCGGCGGTCAGACAATCCTCTATGCCACCTTGCACGGGAGCCAGTCGCTGACGATCGCGCTGGAAGACCAGCAGGCGATCCGCGCCGGCGAAACCGTGAATATCCGCATCGATCCCGAGCGTTGTCATTTGTTCGGGCCGGATGGGACAACGTTGTAAAAAGGCTGCTGACGCAGGTGGGGCCTGTCTCGCCCCTGGTGGGCGAGAACGCAGAAGCTGAGGATTAGGCGAGGGTTCGTCCCTCGTCTAATTCTTGGTTTTTACCAGAGCATGGGTAGGCAGGGACGCATTTAGTTTCCGGCCTACCAGCGCAAGAAACGGACCTCCCTTCTTGCAATTTTAATGGCTTGGAATTTTCCGCGACCATTAAACTTCGATTATTTTCCGGCTACCGACGGCTTTGATCTGGCCTGTCGGAACCGTTTCGACCGCAATTCCGGCTCTCGACTGAAGCCGCAGCCGCCGTGTCACGCCCGGTGCCAGATGGAACCAGTCATCCTCCACCCGATAGGCTTCGAAATCGACCTGGACCGACTGCGCCAAGCGATCGCTACGCAGATCGAGGAACCAGTCGCCATCCTGCTGTGAAACGGATGTCGCGATTTCCGCCGCGTGGAAGGCTTTCGTCCTGCCTAAAGGAAAATGGAAAGCCTCGGTAATCAACGCACCCGTATCGCGAGCCGTAAGCTGTGCCACCGTGACATCATGCGAGGGCGGGCCGAAGCGGAAGGCATAGGTGGTATCGAAGAAGGCGCCGAAGAGGTCGGTGCAGGCGATCTTCTCCTTGGTTCGCGCTTCGATCGTCAACTCTCGCCTTCCACCCACGACCCTCTGCCGTCCGTCGCGCAGGCAGGAAACTTCAAGATCGAGCTCAAGCGCCAGATCGCTCTCGTTGATCACATGCACATCCAGCCCGTTGGTGCCTTCGTCGGTAAGCAGCACCTGCACCGGCCGGAAAGCGCGGCGCAGCGCATACCATACGGGCTTCGGCTCGCCGGTCGAATCGATCACGCCCCAGCCGGGGCCGGGGAGCAGGTCCTGCAGCGTCCAGACCAGCGCGCCGTTGCAGCCCGAACCCTGCCGGCGCCATTCGGCAAAGGTCTCTTCCGCGACCTCGCCGGTGACAGCCCGCGAGAGGGCAAGATAAAGGTCAGGGTCCTCCCGCCGCAGCCGATCCGGCTCGAAACCGTAGAGCTCTCTAAGATAATGATCCCGCACATCCTCGAAATCCCAGGAGGCGCCGCGATCGCGCGGCACGCGCTCCTTCCATAGCGGACTATGGACTGGAGGGACCGGCAGATGCCGCGACAGCGTCCGGGCCTGCGGCACATGCGCGAAAGCCAGGCTTTCCGCTGCGAAACGGACATCGGCGCGACGCGCATCGTCGAGCGGCCGCATATAGGCCCCGACGCCGTAATAATGCGTCACCCCTTCATTCGCGGAAAACGGTATGGCGCCGCCGGAGGGAGAGTTGACGACATAGGGCACGTCGGGCCGCAGAGACTGCACGACCGTTGGAATGATCTCCTCCACGATGGGACTTGCCCAAAAGCGCTCCGGCAGACCAAGCATCGCCGCCTGCTGATGCATTTCGCTACCGCCGCAAAGCACAGCGAGCGAAGGCGACAGCCTCGTGCCGGAGAGAAACTGCGAGACTTCCGCCTCGACATGGGCGTTAAAACCCTTGTCACCCTTCGGATAGTCGAAGTTGGCGAACATGAAATCTTGCCAGACCAGCAGGCCTAGCTCGTCGCAGAGCTTGAAGAACTCCGGCGTCTCATAGGCCATGGTGCCGCCGATGCGGATCATGTTCATGCCGGCCTCCGTCGCCAGCCGCAGCCAGGGTTCGTAATCCTCTCGACCACCGGGCAACCGCACGATATCCGCCGTGGTCCAGACCGCGCCACGGCAGAAGATGCGCTCGCCATTGACGATCAGGCCGAAATCCCGGCCATCCACGCCGCGATCGACAGCCAGCCGGCGAAAACCGGTGCGCCCAAGCGGATGCTCGAGGCCATCGATCACCAGCGTAACGTCATGGAGATGCGGTGTGCCATGCGTGTGTGGCCACCATGGCGTCACGCCGGGGATCTTCAGGATCGCCGTGCAGCGGCCGTGACTATCCCGCTCGAAAGCCTGTTCGACCTCGCCGCAGCGAAGCATGACCTCGCTGACATGCCCCTCGATCGACAGAGAGGCATAGAGCCGGCCCTCGCCGTCCTCCAGCAGGTCTGGACGCAGCGAAAGGTCGCGAATGATCGGCTTGTGCGGACGCAGCAGCGAAACTGGCCGCCACGGACCCACCGCATGGATTTCCGGGCACCAGCCGGGCATATGGCCAAGCAGCGTCGTGCGCACCAGCCGCAAGCCCTGCGGCGTGATCATCTGCGGTCGCCAGCGGGCGCGCGGGCCGGGCTCAGTAAGGCGCGGTTCCAGCGCGCGGAAACATAGAGCCAGCTCATCGCCGCCCTGCAGGTGAACAGCGAGATCATGCGCTTCGAACATGCTCTCGGAGACCAGGATTTTCCGTCCGTTCAGGAAGACTTCGCAGAGCGTCGCCAATCCCTCGAGCCGCAGCACGGCATGGCCGGCCTCGGCATCGACCAATCGGCAGAGATACCAGGCGTCCCGGTCGTTCAGCGGGTGCGGATGTTCCCGGTCGAAAAGCCCGGCCTTTTCCAGTGCCTCGGCCACCGTGCCCGGTACCGGTGCCGGGATGAGACCGGCCGAAGACGACAGGTCCGAAGGCGAGGCGCAGGCGCCCGCATCCGTCAGAACCAGATTCCATCCTTCGCTCAGCAACGTCTTGCCGCTGATATCAGCCAAACGCCCGTGCATTGGATCCCTAAAGCTTTTGTTCCAGCAGCCCCATCATGGAATCCCATGCATCCGCCGCCGGATCAAGCGCCGTCTGCAACGGCTCGAATTTCTTGCGCGTGATGGCGCGGGCGAGCTGAAACTGCACGGATTTCGCCACTTCAGAAATCCGCCGTGCCTGCGCGGAAACCTCGGCAAAATCCGCCGACAGCCAATCGAGATGACTGCCCGCCAGCTCGAAATTGGCACCGAGCTGGCGCAGCGTGTTGAAGGCATATTTATGGAAGAAGCCGAAGGGTCGCTCGGCCAAAGCTTCCACCTGCGCCGGGAAAACCGCCGCGAAAGCGCGGATGGGATTGGCGACAGGACGGCGGCGGAAATGGAAGACCAGGAGCTGTCTCGACGTCTGCCGGATAGCCGCCTCGCCGGGCTTGGTCTGCGGAAACTTCGCGAATTCCGTATAGGGCAGGAAGGGCAGGTCTTCGTCCGTCAGATGCAGCTGGAACAGCCCGTCGAAATCCTCGCCCGACAGCTGGAAGAAACCACCATTGTGGAAATAATCCAGCTCGCGGCCCGCCAGATCCAGCCGGTTAATGGCGACCGTCGTCTTGCCATGCTCACGGCGATAACCGACGCCCTGCGTGTCGGGCATGTAGAAAGAATCCATCTCGACGAGGCAGAGCCGGCCGCGGTCGATCTGCTCGGGGACATGGCGCTCCACCTTGTCGTAGATCGCCAGTTCCGTGCAGCGGATGCCGTAGAGCGCCTCTAGATCCTCGAGCGGCGCCTTGAAGAAGGTGAACTGGTCGCCCTCGAAATCCTGACCCATGGTGAAGCCGAGCATGGCTTCCGGCGGCAGCTTAAGGCTCGACAGTACTTCGATCCAGAGATCAATATAGCAATTGGTTTCCGGCCACATGCGCTCGCTGTCGTGCAGCGCATGTGGTTTGTAGGCGGCAGGATCCAGGCCCGCAAAGATGGAAGCCACGATCAGCCCCACAGCGCCTTGCGCACGCTCTCTGGCCAATCCTTGGTATCGAGGCCGTGATGATGGAACAGCGCCAGCGCGATGCGCTCCAGGCCGAAGCCGACGCAGGCCGTATGCGCCACGCTGCCATCCGCAAAACTCAGGCCCCATTTCGCGCCGAAGGCGTCCTGATGATAGTTGAAACTCATGCAGGCAGTCGGATTGGCGGACGATGTGATCGGGATCAGCAGCTCGAACTTCAGGTTCTGGTCGCGCTGGTTGTTGGCGAGCATCTTGCCGGCGCGGCCGAAGAACGGATCATTGGCGACATCGATGACGACGTCGAGGCCGACGGCCTTCATCATCTCGATACCACGATCCATCCAGCTCTGGCGGAAGTCGGTCACGTGCGTGTCAGTGCCCATGCAGACATATTCGCGCATACGGAACAGCTGCTGGCGGGCCGGATCCTTGGAGGGCTCATGGCGGAAGCAATAGGATTGCAGATCGAAGAGCGCGCCGCCTTCCGGCAATGCGCCACGCTTGGCGACCGTCGGGTAAAGCGGATAGCAGGCAGCCGGCGTCAGCACGATATCGGTCGCTTGCTGTTCTTTCGTCCAGTCTTCGCCCACCTCCATGCATTTCAAGAGGCTCATATGGTCGAGTTCACTGCCACAGAAGCTGTGCACAGTGCCGGCAAGCTGCGGAAAGCTCTTCATGTAGCCGCTGGTCTCGAAGAAGGCGCGGTTCATGCCCGGCGGAAAGCGGATGGCTTCAGCGCCATCGGCGCCGCCGAAACGGTCGATCAGCCGCTCGAAAGCGGCAATGACATCTTCGAACTGGCCGCTACGGCCATAAAGACCGTCAACGCCGGTGTCGATCAGAAGACCGGATTCGAAAAGGCGGTCGAGAAACGATGTTTGCATATCCATGACGATTACCCCAACAGGCTGGTATCTTGTTTATGAACGAGCAGCATGGTCGACGTATTGCCGAGAATGCGGTCGTTCGAGATCATCAATTGAGCGGAATGGGCGTCGCGCAGATGGCGTCCGAGACTATAAGGCGTGCCGTTCTTGTAGCCCATGATGCCGCAGATCAGCATGGCGTGGTTGATGATCGGCAGGATCATCTCCGACGACGCGATCTTGACGTTGTTCATGGCAACGGCAAAGGCCATGGAGGAGAGACGATCAGCATCGACCTTCGCCTCTTCATAGGTTTTCAGCCCGGCGACGACGTTGGATTTCACCATTTGCAGCAGGCCGGAGACCTCCGCCAGCCGCAACGCGCCGGGCGGTTGAGTGCCCGGCGATTTGCGGGCGGCGGCGCGCACGAAAGCCTGGGCGCGGGCGACGGCATCGGCGGCGATGCCATACCAGACGCCGCTCCAGAGCAGATGCGAGCTTGCCAGCATCGACTGCGCGGCAATCTCGGCAAAGGGCTTCGGCAGGATCTGCACGGCAGGCGCTTCGCCCTTGAAGAGGAAGCCGTCGGAACAGGTGCCGCGCATGCCGAGCGTGTTCCACTCGACGGTGCGTTCAAGCGTGTATTGACCCCTCAGAAAAACGGTCAGTACCTGATCGGACGAGGCCGCTTCGGCATGGCTGCGCGAGGTAATCAGGATCGCATCGGCATGGGCGCCATAAGAGATGACGGTCGCGTCCTTCTCCAGAAAACAGCTGTCGCCCTCGACCTTGATGGCGCAGATGCTGTTGCGCAGATTGCCGCCGATCCCGCCTTCCGTCGTCGCCGAGGCCAGCAGAAGCTGTTCCCCCGCGATGCGGCGCATGAAATCGCGGTGCCAGTCGCTGCCGGCGCCGTGTTCGACCAGGCTCGACAGCTTGATCTGATGCATGGCGAACACCATGGCGCTGGCGGCACAGGTCTGCCCGAGGATGGAGCAAAGCTCGGCGATCTCGGTGATCGAGGCGCCCTCGCCGCCAAGTTCTTCGGAGATCTGGACCGACAACAGCTTCTCGGCCCGCATCGCTTCGACTGCCTCTTGTGGGAAGCGGCCCTCGAGGTCGACAGCATCGGCATGCGTGCCTGCGATCGCCGCCACGCGGGCAGCCCGCACGGCCATCTTGTCGCCGGCCCCAGCATCAACCAAAGCGACCGCCACGTTCATCAGGCGACCTTTCGGCTGTCCAGGATCATGCCGACCGTCTTTTCGATGGCAATGATGCTGGCAAAGGATTTGCGGTTGAGCAGATTGTCGGGAAATTCGATGTCGAAGGCGTCTTCGATGCCGAGCATCAACTGCACCGACGCAAAGGAAGACAGCCCCGCCGCATAGAGATCGGCATCGTCGGCAACCTGGTCCAGCGTAACGGGAAGCGCGCCAAACTTGGCCAGCAAATCGCGAATCGTCTCATTCATCCGTAGTCCCTCCAAGCAATCGCAACATGACGGCGACAACATCGCCTTAATCTTGGGTCAGGAAGTAACAGATAACATAAAAAATTCCGCTAAGCGACGTGGTAAATATAAATAGGCTATACTTGGTAATAAAATCCCATATTTAAGCATATACTAAATAAAGTTAACGCTATTTAAGCCATGCAACCCATCGGTTATGAAGCAATATCTTGGAATTCTAAAGTTTATATGGGATTTCATGCGGAAAAATGGCACTTGGCCGCAAGGTTAATGCGCCGAGTTACGAAAGGCGTTTCACTCAGAAAATGCCATGTAGCGGGTGTCGTGAGACAAGAAGAAACACAATATAGCCACCCTATCCCTCCGGCGGATAGACATGCTCGCCGCCGCGATAGTCCGAGATGGAATAGCAACCTTCGCCGACGTCACGAACAGCACTCTTGCCTATATCCGCCTTGCCGTGGCCACCGGGAATATCGAGAATATAAGTGGGCTGACAAAGACCGGAAATGCGGCCGCGCAGCGCCGCGACGATCTCCCGGCCTTCCGCGATCGTCAGCCGGAAATGGCTGGTGCCGGGGGCAAGATCCGGGTGGTGCAGATAGTAGGGCTTGATCCGCGTTTCGACGAAAGCCTTCATCAAAGAAGCCAGCACATCCGGATCGTCGTTGACACCCTTCAACAGCACAGATTGGCTGACCAGAACAATGCCGGCATCCACCAAGCGGGCGCAGGCAACGCGCGCCTTCGCCGTCAATTCGCGCGGATGATTGGCATGCAACGCCACGTATACGGTCTTGCCGCTCGCCTTTAGCGCGGCAATCAGCGCCTCGTCGATCTTCAGCGGATCGACCACGGGCACGCGGGTATGGAAGCGAACGATCTTCACATGTTCGATAGCGGCAAGCTGCCGCAGCATCTCTTCCAGCCGTCGCGGCGACAGCACCAGCGGATCGCCACCGGTGAGGATGACCTCCCAGATTTCCTCGTGATCGCGGATATAGGCAAAGGCGGCATCAAGCGCCGGCCCGTCCAGCGTCCCGAGCCCTTGCGGCCCGACCATCTCACGGCGGAAACAGAACCGACAATAGACCGGGCAGACATGCACGGCCTTCAGCAGAACGCGGTCGGGATAGCGGTGAACAATACCCTCGACCGGACTATAGGCATGATCGCTGATCGGATCGGCCCGCTCCTCCGGCGTGACAACGAGTTCGGCCATATCCGGCACGAATTGCCGGGCGATGGGATCGGCGGGATCGGCCTTGTCGATCAAACGGGCGATCGTCGGCGTCAGGGCGATGGCATAGCGTTCCGCCACCGCCTCCAGCGAAAGCGCTTCGCCGCTATCAATCAAGCCGGCCTGCTCGAGATCATCGACATTCCTGATCGGGCGCATCACATTCATGAACCAAACTCCGATACCGGCGCCCAGAGCACCTGCTCGATCCTGGAAGCCCCTGTCGCCAACATTACCAGCCGGTCGAAGCCCAGCGCAATGCCGCTCGCCTCCGGCATGACGGCAAGGGCTTCAAGAAAATCCTCATCCAGCGGATAGGTCTCGCCGTAGATCCGCACCTTCTCCGCCATCTCGATCTCGAACCGCCGCCGCTGCTCTCTAGCATTGGTGAGTTCGCCGAAAGCATTGGCAAGCTCGACGCCACAGACATAGAGCTCGAAGCGTTCCGCCACGCGATGATCCCCAGCCGAAGGCCGGGCAAGCGCCGCCTCCGAAACCGGGTACTCGTCGAGAATCGTCGCCCGGCCAAAGCCGAGATAGGGCTCGACCTTCTCGACGAGCACGCGACTGAAAAGATCAGCCCAATGATCGTCATTCGCAACACGCATGCCGACACGCCGCATTTCGGCCGCCAGATGCTCGCGATCCGTGGAGCCGTCAAGACCGACCGACCCGAGCAGGTCGATCCCGGCATGACGCTCGAAGGCGGCAGCAACGCTGATACGTTCCGGCACGAGGAACGGATCGGTCTCCGCGCCGCGATAGGTAAACTTCTTCGCGCCGACCGTCTCCGCCGCCAGCGCCAACAACTGGGCGCAATCGGCCATCAACGCCTCATAAGTCTCGCCGGCCCGATACCATTCCAGCATGGTGAATTCCGGATGGTGCAGCGGCCCGCGCTCGCGATTGCGATAGACATGGGCGAAGCAGGCGATGCGCTCCTCGCCGGCGGCCAGCAGCTTCTTGCAGGCAAATTCCGGCGAGGTATGCAGATAGAACGGCGCCGCCTGGCCGTCCGTCGTCAGTGCCTCGGTGGCGAAGGCATGCAGATGCGCCTCGTTGCCCGGCGACACCTGCAGCGTTGCCGTATCAACCTCGATGAAGTCGTTGCGCGCGAAGAAACCACGCAGCGCCGCCTGGATGGCGTTACGGCCAAGGAGGAACGGCCGCCGGTCCGCATGGACGCTGCGGGTCCACCAGGGGGGACGCTCTGCTGCTCGTTGGCTCCATCGCTCGCTTCTTCTCGGTATCGCCTGGGTTGGGGGGTGGCTATTTCCCCTGATTTAGGATAGTTGCGCCCCCAAGCAAACAATACTGCGTCTTGAGGTGTATTTCGACAGTCCTCTACGACGCGACAAGCCGAGTTACAAGGAAGTCTTATGGTCAAGGTCATCGCCTCTTCGGTCCGCAAGGGCAACGTTCTCGACGTCGACGGCAAGCTCTACGTCGTTCTCACCGCCGCGAACTTTCATCCGGGCAAGGGTACGCCGGTTACCCAGGTCGACATGCGCCGCATCGTCGATGGCGTGAAGGTATCCGAGCGCTGGCGCACCACCGAGCAGGTCGAGCGCGCCTTCGTCGAAGACGTGAACTTCCAGTATCTCTATGAAGACGGCGAAGGCTTCCACTTCATGAACCCGTCCTCCTATGATCAGGTCGTCGTCGATGTCGAAACCATGGGCGACCAGAAGGCTTTCCTGCAGGAAGGCATGACCTGCGTGCTGTCGATGCATGAAGGTATTGCGCTGGCACTCCAGCTGCCGCGCCACGTCACGCTGGAAATCGCCGAGACGGAACCGGTCGTCAAGGGTCAGACCGCCTCCTCCTCCTACAAGCCTGCGATCCTGTCGAATGGCGTGCGCACCCTGGTGCCGCCGCACATCAACGCCGGCACCCGCGTCGTCATCGCCACGGAAGACGTTTCCTACGTCGAGCGCGCCAAGGACTGAGCAATCGGCCTTGTGGTTTTATAAAGAACGCCCTGTCTTGATCGACGGGGCGTTTTTTTGTTTTCTAAGTCAACATCCAAGCAGAGATCGCTCACCGCGAAGGCGCATTCGCCTTCTTGCTATCCACCTCCGGCTCCTCGTCCGGTACCGGCTGCGCGGTTGCCTCGGCGACTTCCTCCTCATGCGGCACCAGCGCCTGCAGATGCAGCACGCGCGGCGACATCGCCTGGAGATAGGCGTCGGAGCGGCCGATATAGATCACGGTCGCCTCGGTAAACTCCGTCAGCAGCGCCGAGAACTTGGCCTGGATATCCAGTTCCAGCCCTTCCATGACTTCGTCGAGGATGATCCATTTCGGCTTTGCCAGCAGCAAATGCGCGAAAGCGATGGCCTTCTGCTCGTCATTGTCCAGCAGTCGGTCCCAGCGCGCCTGCGTGTCGAGCCGGGCCTTGAGGCGACTAAGGCCGACCTTGTCCATCGCAGCCTCGATGGCGGCATCATCATAGGCATCCCGATCCTCGGGGAAACAGATCGCTTCCCGGAGCGTACCGCCCGGCACATAGGGCGTGTGCGGCATGAACAGCATGTCTTCCATCGGCGGCATGCTGATCGTGCCCGAGCCGCAATTCCATTGATGCGCCAGCGACTGGAACAGCAGCCTGCGGTTCACGCCATGATCGCCATTGACCATGATGTGCTCGCCGGCGGCAATGGTCACCGAGCCCTCGCGAATGCGGAAGCCATTTTCCATGGCATCCTCACTGGTCTTGGTGGAAATCTCCATGTCGGTCCATGCCATCGTACCGGGGGCTGCCTGGTCGAAGGTGATGGTGTGCGGCATCGGCGTCGTATCGTCCATTTCCATCAGCGCTTGGCGGAAATCGGTGACGCGCATCAGCGTCGCGCGCCATTCGGCGATCGGCCCGAAGTTGGCGACATACCAGCGCAGGGCCGTATTGACCTGATTGAAGGCGCCGACCGCCACCATCAGCTGGCCAAAAGTCAGCCCGCCGGAGAAATAGGCGGGCGCAGCCACCAGGATCGGAATGATCAGCACCAGCCAGCCGTAGCCGGCCGAGACCCATGTGAGATTGGTATTGGCGATGGCAAGCTGGCGGATGACGGCAAGCACGGCGGAAATATCGAGATTGATCCGCCGGCGCTCGTTCTCCTGACCGCTGGCAATGGTGATCGCCGGCATATGTTCGTTGGCATGCATCAGCGCAAAGCGCAGTTCGGCTTCCTTGGAGTAGCGGTCAGCATTCAGCCGCACCAGCCGGCGGCCGACAAACTGGCTGAGGAACGACGCCGAACCGGCATAGATGATCGCCGCCCAGACCATGTAGCCGGGGATCGAGAAGCTCATGTCGTTGTAATGGAAGACCATGCCATTGGACAGTTCCCAGAGCACGCCGATAAAGCTCAGGAGCAGGATCGTCGCCTGCACCAGGCCGATCGCCAGGCCCGTGGTGCTCTCAGCGAGATTGCGCGCATCCTCGTGCAGTCGCTGGTCGGGATTGACGCCGATCAGGCCGGAAGAGGCGAGACGAAGGGCGCGCTTGGCCTTCAGCCATTGATCGACGAGATCGCGCGCCAGGCCCTCGCGCATATAGAGCGCGGTCATCTGGTTGAACCAGGCCTGGATGACATTGAGGACGAGAAGCGAGCCGGCAATGATGCCGAAAACGCCAAGCTGGTGGAAGAAGGCGCCAGTATCGCGCCGCGCCAGCGAATCATAAAACGGCGCATTCCAACTATTGAGCAGGACCTGGACATAGGCCGTGACCATAATGATCACGAACAGCGAGACTGTCAGCGAAATGATCTTGATGCGGACCGCCGAACCCCAAAAGGCGGAAAACATCATCCTCAGCCGATAGAGAACGCTGAAATCGTATCCGACCCGGTCGTTTCCCTGATTATTCGGCGCGGCTTGCGTTTCAACTGCCATCAATACTTCCCTGCGACGCACGTACCGTCAGTTAACCATCACCTGCCCACATGTCCATCCACGCAGTTCATCAGGGCGATCACGTTCAATATATACACCGACTCATGCCTTGAACCGATTAAGGCCAGGGACTAGCTTGCGCCTCAAATATTGATGAAAGCCTTCCGATGCAATTTCAGGGAACTGCGGACTATATCGCCGACAAGGATTTGATGGTCGCCGTCAATGCCGCCATCCGGCTGGAACGGCCGCTTCTGGTGAAGGGCGAGCCGGGCACCGGTAAGACGGAGCTGGCCCGTCAGGTGGCAACCGCTCTCGGTCTCGACCTGATCGAATGGAACATCAAATCGACCACGAAGGCGCAGCAGGGCCTCTACGAATACGATGCCGTCTCTCGCCTGCGCGACAGCCAGCTAGGCGACGAGCGCGTCCATGATGTCCGGAACTATATCCGGCGGGGCAAGCTCTGGCAGGCTTTCACGGCGTCGCAGAAATGCGTGCTGCTGATCGATGAGATCGACAAGGCGGACATCGAATTCCCGAACGACCTGCTGCAGGAACTCGACCGCATGGAATTCCATGTCTACGAGACCGGCGAAACCATCCGCGCCGCCATCCGGCCGATCGTCATCATCACCTCCAACAATGAAAAGGAGTTGCCCGACGCCTTCCTGCGCCGCTGCTTCTTCCACTACATCCGCTTTCCCGACATTGAGACGCTGACGCGCATTGTCGAGGTGCATTATCCCGGCATCAAGCAGACGCTGGTGCGGGCGGCACTGGCCCAATTTTTCGAGATCCGCGATGTGCCGGGCCTGAAAAAGAAGCCGTCCACCTCAGAGGCGCTCGACTGGATCCGCCTCCTTGTCGCCGACGATGTCGATCCGGCCACCCTGCGTGTCGATGCGAAGACCGTCCTGCCGAAGCTGCACGGCGCGCTGTTGAAGAACGAGCAGGATGTCCACCTCTTCGAACGGCTGGCTTTCATGGCGCGGGGTCAGTCGAAATAATGCGGCCGGATGCCGTCAAAGTCCTGATTTATGCACTGCGCGACCGGCATTTGCTGGTCTTCGACGAACCGGACTTTCCCGCTGTCGAGCTGCAGGTTCCCGGCGGCACCGTCGAGCCCGGCGAGGATATAGCTGCAGCGGCGAGACGCGAATTCGAGGAAGAGACCGGGCTTGCGGCGACCGAATTACGTCCGCTTGGCATTCACGACTACCGCTTCGAAAAGGACGGGCGCGAATACCATCATCAGAGACACTATTTCCGCTGCACCCTGCCCGAAGCAACGCCGGATAGCTGGCTCCATCTCGAAATGACGCCGTTCGACGGCAGCGACCCGATCCGCTTCCGCTTCTTCTGGCTGCCGATCGTGGCGGCAAGGCAGCGTCTCGGCTACGGCATGCAGCACTTCCTTGAAGATCTGTAGAGGCCACCGGCATGCAGCCCGACACCGGCTTTTCCCTCAAGCGCTTCCCCATTGACCGATAGAGGCCGCGGGTTTATTGAATTTGCCTTGTGGTGATTTGGCCGGCCGGCTTGCAGCCACGTTAAATAAGTCGCTAAAGGGCCGCGTGCGGACCGGTAGCGATTCATGATCGCGGCCGGTTTTTGTTTTTTGGTCGAGTGGTAACGATGCCCATCAAGATTCCCGACACGCTGCCCGCGTTCGAAGCCCTTCAGAACGAGGGTGTGCGGGTGATGACTGAAACGATGGCGATCCGTCAGGATATCCGTCCCCTTCAGATCGGGCTTCTCAACCTCATGCCGAACAAGATCAAAACCGAGGTGCAGATGGCGCGCCTGGTCGGCGCCTCGCCGTTGCAGGTGGAATTCTCGCTGGTCCGCGTCGGCGGCCACAAGGCCAAGAACACGTCCGAAGAACATCTGCTCTCCTTCTATCATACCTGGGAAGAGGTGAAGCACCGCAAGTTCGACGGCTTCATCATCACAGGCGCGCCGATCGAGCTGCTGGAGTACGAAGAGGTCACTTATTGGGACGAGATGAAGCAGATCTTCGACTGGACGACGACCAATGTCCATTCGACGCTGAATGTCTGCTGGGGCGCCATGGCGGCGGCCTATCACTTCCACAAGGTGCCGAAATATACGCTGAAGGAGAAAGCCTTCGGCGTCTATCGTCACCAGAACCTGAAGCCATCCTCGGTCTATCTCAACGGCTTCTCCGATGACTTTGCCGTGCCGGTATCGCGCTGGACCGAAGTGCGCCGCGCCGACATCGAGAAGGTGCCGAACCTCGAGATCCTGATGGAATCGAGCGAGATGGGCATCTGCCTGGTGCATGAGCGCGACTGCAACCGGCTCTACATGTTCAATCATGTGGAGTATGATTCCACGTCGCTGGCGGATGAATATTTCCGGGACGTGAATGCCGGCGTGCCGATCAAGATGCCGCATAATTATTTCCCGCATAACGACCCGGAAATCCCACCGCAGAACCGTTGGCGCAGCCATGCGCATCTGTTCTTCGGCAACTGGATCAACGAACTCTACCAGACCACGTCCTATGATCTGGAGGAGATCGGCAACGAGAGGTCCTGACCCTTGTTCATTCTCTTCTTCCTGAAACTGAAGGAAGCGAAGGTTCCGGTGACGCTCCGGGAATTCCTGTCGCTTCTGGAGGGAATGGAGGAAGGGATCGCCGACTATGACGTCGAAGCCTTCTATTATCTGGCCCGCACAACGCTGATCAAGGACGAGCGATTCATCGACCGTTTCGACCAGGTCTTCGCCGATTATTTCCGTGGCGTCGAGGCGATCGGCGGCGGCACTGAGGCGAGTGAGGCGGCCACCATTCCCGAGGAATGGCTGCGCAAGCTCACTGAGAAACATCTGACGGAAGAGGAAAAGAAGCTGGTCGAGGCGCTCGGCGGCTTCGAAAAGCTGATGGAGACGCTGCGCCAGCGTCTCGCCGAGCAGAAGGGGCGGCATCAAGGCGGCTCGAAATGGATCGGCACGGCCGGCACCTCGCCCTTCGGTGCGCATGGCTACAATCCCGAGGGCGTGCGCATCGGCCAGGAGACATCCAAGCACCGCAAGGCGGTGAAGGTCTGGGACCGGCGGGAATTTCAAAACCTTGACGACGGCGTCGAACTCGGCACCCGCAACATCAAGCTGGCGCTGAAACGGCTGCGCCGCTGGGTGCGTGAAGGTGCCGCCGACGAACTCGACCTCTCCGGCACGATCCGCTCCACCGCCGAACACGGCTATCTCGATGTCCAGACGCGGCCGGAGCGGCGCAATGCCGTCAAGCTGCTGATGTTCTTCGATATTGGCGGCTCGATGGACGACCATATCCGCGTGGTTGAGGAACTCTTCTCCGCCGCGCGCGCCGAATTCCGGCACATGGAATATTTCTACTTCCACAATTGCCTCTATGAAGGCGTATGGAAGGACAATCGCCGCCGACGCGTCGACATCACCGCGACATCAGACCTGATCCGCACTTTTGGCCCCGATTACCGCATCATCTTCGTTGGCGACGCCTCGATGAGCCCCTACGAGATCGTCCAACCAGGCGGCTCGGTGGAGCACTGGAACAAGGAAGCCGGCGAAGCCTGGCTCAACCGCATGACCGGCCATTTCCGCAAATGCGTCTGGCTCAATCCCGTGCCCGAGGACTATTGGAGCCACACCACCTCGATCTCCATCATCCGCCGCCTGTTTTCCGACCGGATGTATCCGCTGACGCTCGGCGGGCTAGAGAGGGCGACGCGGGAATTGTCGCGGTGACAATTCCGAACAGGAAACGAACCCATCTGTCGTATGCACTGCACATTTACAGCGCAGTTTGACAACTCCGAAGCCGATGAAGAGAAACCCGAACCAAGCCTTAATCGGCATTCCATCGCCCCTAAATTTCGCATTCGAACTGGTTGCGGATCGGCGCGAATGGGGGCAGGGTCTGGCCTCGAATTTCTGATAGGAATGGATGAGCTGATATGACGGAAAACAGTTTGCAACGGGAAGTTTTCGGAACGACGCCGAGCGGTGAAACAGTCTATCGCGCTAAGATCGTTGGCGGCGGCCTGACGGCGCATATCATCAGCTGGGGTGCTGTCATTCAGGACCTGCGGCTCGACGGCCACGGCCCGGCACTCCTCCTCGGCTTCGACAATTTCGCCGACTATCCGGCCCATTCCTCCTATTTCGGCGCCACGCCCGGCCGCTGTGCCAACCGCATCGGCGCCGGCCGCTTCGCGCTTGATGGTAAGGACTACCAGCTCGAGCTCAACGAGAAGGGCGTCACCCACCTGCACGGCGGCAAGGACAACACCGCCAAGCGCAACTGGACGATCGTTGAGCATGCGGTCGACCGCGTCGTGCTGAAGATCGTCGATCCCGACGGCCGCGCCGGCTATCCCGGCAATTGCACGATCCAGGCGACCTATTGGGTGCATGGCAATGGCGAATTCTCGGTCACCTATGAATCGACCAGCGACCAGCCGACGCTCGCCAATGTCTGCCAGCATGCCTATTTCAATCTCGACGGCCGCGACGACGCGCTTGGCCACGACATCATGATCGCCGCCGATCACTATACCCCAACGGATGAGAAGCAGGTGCCGACCGGCGAAGTGCGCTCCGTCGAAGGCACCACCTTCGACTTCCGCGAAATGGCATCGATGAAGCGCTTCGACGGATCAGAACAGGCGCTCTACGACCATAATTTCTGCCTGTCGCCGGAACGCACCGCCAAGCGCTCCGTGGTGCTGGCGCGCAGCGTCAATTCCGGCGTCTCGCTGGAAGTGCGCACGACCGAACCCGGCGTACAGTTCTATGCCGGCTTCAAGCTCGATGTTCCCGTTCCCGGCCATGACGGTCAGAAGATCGGCCCCTTCGCCGGCTTCTGCCTCGAAACCCAGGTCTGGCCGGACGCCATCAACCATGAAGGCTTTCCGAATGCCGTCCTTCGCCCCGGCGAAGTGCTGCGGCAGGAAACCGACTATATCTTCACAAAGAGCTGAGCCGACAGCGCTCTATCCCGTTGGCATCGGCCGGGCGCTTATCACGCCCGGCCGTTTGATTTTCAGCCAGCACGCCAGAATCATCTTGCAGACTGGTTCTAAATAGGTTCTACATAATCTCCATGGATAGAACCAGTTTAATCGCTGAGCTGAACAGCCGTGGCCTGCGCGACGAAGCGGGGACCGGCCCGCTGTACAAGCGCCTGGCGCAGGCGCTCGCGGGCCTCATTCAGGAAGGCCTGCTGAAAGCGGGAGCGGCGCTGCCGGGCGAGCGCGATCTCGCCGAAGCCTTGCAGGTCGGCCGCGTCACGGTTCGCACCGCCTATCGCGACCTGCTTGCCTCCGGCGCCATCGAATCGCGCCATGGCAGCGGCACCTTCGTGTCACAGCATGTCGAGCGTATCGAGCAATCACTCTGGCGCCTCTCGTCTTTCTCCGCCGATATGCGCTCGCGTGGCCGCGAGCCCGCGGCAAGGATCCTGTCGCGCACCGTCAGCGCCCCCGCCCCGGAAGAATCCTTCCTGCTTGGCCTTCGCCTCGATGAACCCGTGCTACGGCTCGACCGGTTGCGACTGGCGGACGGGCAGCCGCTCGCCATCGAACGCGCCGTCGTTCCGATCAAATTTCTGGGCGAGGATGCGGTTTCCGAAGGTTCGCTCTATGATGCGCTGGCGGGGAACGGCTTCAAGCCGGTCCGCGCGTTGCAGCGACTGACGGCGGTGACGCTCGATCCATCTTCTGCGTCGATCCTGAATGTAAAATCCGGCGCGCCCGCGCTTTTGATCGAACGTATTTCCCGGCTGGAAGACCAGCGCGTCGTTGAATACACCCGCTCGCACTATCGTGGCGATGCCTATGATTTCGTTGCTGAATTGAGAATCGGAGAAGACCTATGAGCGAGACCCAATCCTTGATGCTGACCGAGGCCGGCCAGTCGCCGGAGGTGGTCGCGACCCTGCTTGAGAAAGAAAAGCCCGTCTTTGCCGAAATCGCAAAGCTCTTCTCCTCGGCCCGCCCCTCCTTGATCACCACGGCGGCGCGCGGCTCCTCCGACCATGCCGCCACCTTCTTCAAATATCTCTTCGAAATCTCCTGCGGCGTGCCCGTCGCCTCGATCGGCCCGTCGATCGCTTCGGTCTATGGCACGCCCCTGCACCTGAAGGGCGGCATCCACTTTACCGTGTCGCAATCCGGCGGCAGCCCCGACATCATCGCGTTGCAGGCCGCCGCCAAGCTGGGCGGCGCCACGACCATCGCCATCGTCAACGTCACCGACAGCCCGCTCGCCAAGGAAGCCGATCTCGTGCTCGGCCTCAATGCCGGCCCGGAAAAAAGCGTCGCCGCCACCAAGTCCTTCATCGCCGCCGTCGCGGCGCTGACTGGCGTCACGGCAGCAATCTCGGGCGACCAAACACTTGCTGCCGGCCTCGCCCGACTACCTGAAGCGCTGGCCGCGACAACGGGGATCGACGGCAAGGCTGCCGAAGACGTGCTCTTCAACGCCACCTCGCTCTATACCGGCGGTCGCGGCCCGGCCTTCGCCATCGCGCTGGAAGCGGCGTTGAAGGCCAAGGAAACCGCCGGCCTGCATGCCGAAGCCTTCTCGCTCGCCGAGTTGATGCACGGCCCGATGCGGCTGGTGCAGCCGGGCTTTCCGATTGTCGCCTTCTCGCCCGACGATGCCGCCTTCGCCAACAATGCCCAGGCATTGGAGCGCCTGCAGAAGCTCGGCGCCACCGCCGTCTCCTTTTCCACAGCACCCCTCCCCGGCATCAACCTGCGCATGCCCACTACCGGCAACGGCCTGCTCGACCCGCTGGTGTCGCTGCTCTGCTACTATCGCCTCATCGAAGCGGTAACGCGGCGCAAGGGCTTCGATCCCGACAAGCCGGCCAATCTTCTCAAGGTGACGGAGACCATGTGATGGACTATCAGGTCTTTACCGGCGCACGCATCTTCGACGGCGATCGGTTTCACGAGGATAGCGCGCTGGTGATCGGC
This sequence comes from Rhizobium lusitanum, assembly GCF_014189535.1. Taxonomy (NCBI): domain Bacteria; kingdom Pseudomonadati; phylum Pseudomonadota; class Alphaproteobacteria; order Hyphomicrobiales; family Rhizobiaceae; genus Martinezella; species Martinezella lusitana. Next base: position 2,301,026 of record NZ_CP050308.1, read on the forward strand.
AATGGCCGAGTGCAGGCGATCACCGCCGCCAATGATGCGCCCGACAATGCCGAGGCGATCCGCCTTGACGGCGGCGTGCTGTCGCCCGGCTTCATCGACGCGCAGGTAAACGGCGGCGGCGGCCGCATGCTGAACGACGATCCGTCGCCCGAATCCATGTACATGATCGCCGAGGGGCATCGCCCCTTTGGCACCACCGCACTGCTGCCGACACTGATCACCGATGTCGCGGCCGCCACCACGGCAGCCATCGAAGCGGCGATCGAGGCCGTCAAGGCCAATCGCGGCGTCGCCGGCCTGCATCTCGAGGGCCCGCATCTGGCCCCGGCCCGCAAGGGCGCGCATCTGGCCGAGCTGATGCGCCCGGTCGAGGACAGCGACGTCAAAACCTTCATCCGCGCCCGCGAGGCGATCGGCACGCTGCTGATCACCATGGCCGCGGAACAGGTGACAGAACGTCAGGTGCAGGCGCTGAGCGAAGCCGGCGTCATCGTCAGCATCGGCCATAGTGATTGCACCGCGGATGCGGCAGACACCCGCTTTGACGCAGGTGCTCGCGGCGTCACCCATCTTTTCAACGCCATGAGCCAGATGGGCCACCGCGCACCCGGCCTCGTGGGCGCTGCCATCGATCATCCCGCCCCCTGGTGCGGCATCATCGCCGACGGCCATCATGTCGATCCGCGCGCGCTGCGTATCGCGATCCGCGCCAAGCGCGGCGAGGGTCGGCTGTTCTTCGTCACCGACGCCATGTCACTGGTCGGCACCGATCTCGAAAGCTTCTCGCTGAACGGCCGCACGGTCTATCGCACCAAGGGCGGCTATTGCTCGAAACTGACTTTGGACGACGGCACGCTCGCCGGCTCCGACGTCGATATGGCCTCGACCATCCGCTACGGCGTCAACATCCTAGAACTGCCGCTGGCGGAAGCTTTGCGCATGGCGACCTCCTATCCGGCCCGCTTCCTGCGGCTTGCCGATCGCGGTTACCTGACGCCCGGCGCCCGCGCCGATCTCGTCCATATCACCGACGGCATCGACGTGACCCAGACATGGATTTCAGGCCAGCCATCGGCCTAAGCTACAACGAAAGAAGCTCGGGATGACCGCAGTCACGGACAGCTATTTCTCCGCCCTGATCGGCCGGTTGGAAACCTTGCGCGAGGCGCTTGCCGAGCCTATGGCGAAGGCCGCCAACGTCATCAGCGCGGCGGCGCGCGCCGACCGCCGCGTCTATGTCTTCGGCACCGGCCATTCGCATATGCTGGCGGAAGAGGTGCATTACCGCGCCGGCGGCCTCGCCTTCACCATCCCGGTGCTGGTCGGTTCCGCCATGCTGCACGAAGGCGCCGTCATTAGTTCGGTCTATGAACGCACCGAAGGCCTGATCCGGCCGATTTTTGAGCGCTATGGGATGCAGCCCGGCGATGTGCTGATCATCGCCTCCAATTCCGGCGTCAATGCCGCTCCAGTCGAGGCGGCCGATTATGGCCGTGAGCTCGGCACCACGGTCATCGCTATCACCTCGCTCGCCTATTCCGCCGCCATTGCCAATGGCCGCCGCCGGCTTGCCGATATCGCCGACATCGTGCTCGACAACGGCCTGCCGCCGGGCGACGCCATCATCGGCCTGCCGGGAAGCGAGCTGAAGGTGGGGCCGGCATCGACCGCGATCGGCGCCTCCCTGCTCAACGCCATCTTCGCCGAAGTCGCCGCTGAACTCTCCAAGGATGGCGACCCGCCGGTCTACCTCAGCGCCAACATGCCGGGCGCCAAGGAAACCAACCAGCGGCTGGTCAAAAAATACCGGCCGCGCAATCCTCACCTTTGATCGGCATCAGTGCACGGCAGCATCCGGAACCACGGTCTCCGCCGCCGGAGCCTCCGGCCGCTTGCGCCCTCTGCGCAGCACGACATAGAAGACCGGGGTCAGGAACAAGCCAAATATCGTCACGCCGAGCATGCCGGAGAAGACCGCCGTGCCGAGCGACTGGCGCATTTCCGCGCCGGGGCCAGTGGCAATCATCAGCGGCACGACGCCGAAGATGAAGGCGAAGGCAGTCATCAGGATCGGCCGCAGACGCAGATGGCTGGCCTCGATCGCCGCCTCGACGGCGCTCTTGCCCTCCAATTCCGCCTGACGGGCAAATTCCACGATCAGGATCGCGTTCTTTGCCGCAAGGCCAATCAGCACGATCAGGCCGATCTGCGTCAGGATATTGTTGTCCATGCCCCTTAAGTGCACCCCGATCAACGCGGCCAGCACCGCCAGCGGCACGATCAGGATGATGGCGAGCGGCAGGGTCCAGCTTTCATACTGGGCCGCAAGCGCCAGGAAGACGAAGATGACCGACAGGGCGAAGATATAGACCGCCGTGTTACCGGTATTCTTTTCCTGATAGGCGAGTTCCGTCCATTCAAAGGTCGTGCCCGCCGGCAACAGGTTCCTCACCAGTCCCTCCATGGTGTCGAGCGCACTGCCGGTCGAAACGCCCGGACCGGGATTGCCCTGGATGGGAACTGAGACATACATGTTGTAGCGCTGCACCAGCGTCGGCCCGGTCGTATCCCTGATATCGACGAGAGTTCCGAGCGGCACCAGAGCCCCGGTGGCCGAGCGAACCTTCAGCGCCAGTATGTCCTCGCGGTCCATGCGATATTGCTGGTCGGCCTGCGCCCGCACCTGATAGACGCGGCCAAAGGCGTTGAAGTCGTTGACATAGGACGTGCCGAGGTTGATCGACAGCGTCTCGAAGATGTTGGGGATCGGCACGTTGAGTGCCCGAGCCTTGTCACGGTCGATCGCCAGGAAATATTGCGGGCTATTGGCCGAGAAGGTGGTGAAGACGCCACTCACGCCCTTGTTCTGCGCAGCCGCTCCCATGAGCTGGTAAGCGAGCGGCAGGATACGGCGCATGTCGGGATTTTCCCGGTCCATGATCTGCATCTTGAAGCCGCCGGAATTGCCGACGCCACGGATCGACGGCGGCGGAATGGCGATGATAAAGGCCTCTTGAATACCCTGCAGGTTGCCGTAGAGCTGGCCGATGATCTTGCCGGCCGTATCGCCGCTCTTCAAGCGCTCCTCAAAAGGTTTGAACGGCGTGAAGATGACGCCGGAATTCGAGGCATTGGTGAAGGTCGCGCCATTGAAGCCAGCGAAAGCGACGGCATTCTCGACGCCAGGCGTCTTGTTGATGATCGCGGTCGCCTTCTCAATGACCGCATTGGTGCGTGCCAATGATGCTCCGTCGGGCAATTGCACGACGACGATGGCATAGCCCTGGTCCATGGTCGGAACGAAGCCCTGCGGCACGATCCGGCCCATGTACCATGTCGCACCGAGCAACCCGACGAACACGAGAAGGGCGCAGCCGAGCGCCACCCAGGTGGTGACGAGATGACGGATGATCCAGGAATAGCCCCGGCTCATCGACTCGAAGCCCCGGTTGAAGCCATCACCCAGAGCGCGTCCGAAGCGCGAAACGATATTGTTGGATTTCTTATGATCGTGCGGCCGCAGCACGATCGCGGCGATCGCCGGCGACAGCGTCAGCGAATTCAGGCAGGAAATCGCCGTTGCGATGGAGATGGTCACCGCGAACTGCCGATAGAACTGCCCGGTGATGCCGGGAATGAAGGCCGTCGGCAGAAAGACGGCGACCAGGACCAGCGAAATCGCCAGCACCGCAGTACCGACCTCGTTCATCGTCACATGCGACGCCTCCTTCGGCGTCATCCCGAGCGCCAGGTTGCGCTCGACATTCTCGACGACCACGATAGCGTCGTCGACGACAATGCCGATGGCGAGCACCAATCCGAACAATGTCAGCATGTTCAGCGAGAAGCCGAAGGCGAGCAGGAAGGCGAAGGTGCCGATCAGCGACACCGGAATTGCAATGATCGGAATGATCGCCGTCCGCCACGATTGCAGGAAGACCAGCACGACGATGGCAACGAGAATCGCCGCCTCGAAGATCGTCTTGTAGACCTCGTAGATCGATTCCGCGATGAATTCCGTCGGATTGTAGACGATGCGATATTCGAGGCCCTGGGGGAAATCCTGAGCCAGGCTCTCCATCGTCTTCTTGATGCTTGCGGCGGCGTCAAGCGCGTTGGTGCCGGGGCGAGCAAAGATGCCAAGCGCAACGGCTGGGTTGCCGTTCAGATAGCTGTTGGTGACGTAGTCCTGCGCCCCGAGCTCGATGCGCGCCACGTCCTGCAACTGCACCAGCCGGCCGCTATCCGTCGCCTTGACGATGACATAACGGAACTGCCGCGCATCGGAAAAACGCCCCTGGGTCGTTACCGTATATTGAAAAGCGTTGGTACCCGAAACCGGCGGCCCGCCAATCGAGCCACCCGAAACCTGTACGTTCTGGTCCCGCAGCGCCTGGACGATGTCGCCGGCGGTCATGCCGTAGGAGGCGAGTTTTTCCGGGTCGAGCCAGATACGCAGCGAATATTGCCGCTCGCCGAAGAGCTGCACGTCGCCGACGCCGTCGAGACGGACGAGAAGGTCGCGGATACGCGAGCGGGCATAATTGGAGATATAGAGCTGGTCGTAGCGATTGCTCGGCGACAGCAGGTGCACGACCATCATCAGGTCGGGCGAGCTCTTAACCGTCGTGATGCCGATCCGGCGAACCTCTTCCGGCAGGCGCGGCTCAGCGATGGCGACGCGGTTCTGGACCAGAACCTGCGCCTTGTCGAGATCCGTGCCGAGCTTGAAAGTGATAGTGAGCGACATCGAGCCGTCGGCGCTGGAATAGGAGGACATATAGAGCATGTCCTCGACACCATTGACCTCCTGCTCGATCGGCGTCGCCACCGTATCGGCGATCGTCTGGGAATCGGCGCCCGGATAGGATGTTCGAATGACGATGGTTGGCGGCGCAACCTCAGGATATTGCGCGACCGGAAGCTGGAAATAGGCGATGCCGCCGACGATCAGCAGCACGATGGACAGGACCGACGCGAAAATCGGTCGGTCGACGAAGAAATGGGAAAACCTCATTGGTCGGTCCCCTGTGCCCCTGCATGAGCGGGCGCCTCGTCATTCGCAGCTTCCTGCGGCAGTTCGATCAATTGCGGCGCGACCTTGACGCCGGGCCGGATGCGCATCAGGCCGTTGACGACGATCGTCTCGTCGCCGGTCATGCCTTCGCGGATAACGCGATAGCCGTAAAGCTTCGGCCCGAGCCGGACGGCCTTCGGCGTCACGTTGCCATCCGCGCCGACGGTATAGACGACACGTTGGTTCTGGTCGGAACCGATGGCTTCATCGGGCACGAGGATCGCCTTGTAGCTATTGGAACCTTCGACCTGAACGCGCCCGAACAGGCCGGGCTGCAGCACGAGATCCGCATTCGGGAAGCGGGCGCGCACGCGGATCGTGCCGGTTTGGTTGTCGACCCGGTTTTCGGCGAAATCGAGCTTGCCCTTGAACTCCTTCTGGCCGGCGTCGGCGATCTTCACGGTGACGTTAAGGCCGCCGCCGCCCTGCTGCAAGGCACTGCCATGCTTGCGCGCCTCGTCGGCATAGGAAAGCAGCCGGCGCTCATCGACGTCGAAGTAGAAATCGATCGGGTCGAGCGAGACAATGGTCGTCAGAATGGTCTGATCGGCCTGGACGAGATTGCCGACCGAAATCAGGCGCCGGTCGATACGGCCGCTGAGCGGCGCGGTGATCTTGGTGAAGTCCATGTCGAGATTGGCACGATCGACGGACGCCTGCGCGCCACGGACATTCGCTTGCGCGGAGAGAAGATCGCGGCGGCGGTCGTCCAGGGTCGAGGCCGACTGGCTGCCCGTCGTCGACAGCGATTGGGCGCGCTTGAATTGCGCATCGGCGAGCGTCAGGGACGAATTTGCCACTTCCAGCGATGCCGTCGCCTCGTTGAGCGTCGTGATGAACGGCCGCTGGTCAATCACGAAGAGCAGGTCGCCCTGCTTGACCATGGTGCCGTCCTCGAAATGCACCTCCTGGAGATAGCCGCCGACGCGCGAACGGACGGAAACCTCGTCGACCGCCTGGAAGCGCCCGATGAATTCGTCGCTGTCGATGACATCGCGGACGACGGGCTTGGCGACCGTGACGGGTGCGGCGGGCGGCGCGCTCTGCGCCAGCACCTGAGACCCCGTGAGAATAGCAATTGTGAAGCTGAATATAGCGATACGCGCCAGCGTCTTCGGCATGAAGGCCCCCTAAAACAATAAGCCACCCACGGCCGGAAGCCGTGTTAAGCGTTCGTCATGTCTGACTGCAATCTTCCACGAAGGACCTGTCGCCCCAACGGCGAAATCCAATCAAGTCCTTCGAATTCCCCACCACATCGCAGATCGTGTTGACCTGCATATCGCCCAGCCCAAGGGCTGGTAGCTGCAGCATATATATAAACGGTTTATCGAATTCGACAACAAACATTAGTGTGACGCAGCCACGCGCAACTGTTTGTTTTTTCTAATATAGCTGGACACCCAGGGGATGACGCGGGGTCCGTGGGCGGGAATTTTCGCCCTCCACGTGCAGAGTGGGCATTGTCTCAGCCGATCCTCAACCTTCCAGCTCTTCCCGCAGCATTTCCAGTTCCAGCCATTCCTCTTCCATCTTCAGCACGCTCTCGCGCAGCTTTTCCATCTCGGCCGCCAGCCTGTTGAAGCTCGCCGGATCCTTGGTGAAGAGGTTGGGGTCGGCCATCTTCTTTTCGCGGGCGGCGATTTCCGCCTCGGCCTTGGCCATTTCCTTCGGCAGATTTTCAAGCGCGAATTTTTGTTTGAAAGAGAGCTTGACCTTGCCCTTCGAAGCCTCGGCCGCAGGCGCCGAGGACCCGGCCGCCTTGGGCTTCTCAGCCGCCTTTTCAGCCCGCTTGCGCTCCTCCAGCGCGCCCTTGCGCTGTACGAGCATATCGGAATAACCGCCGGCATATTCGATCCAGCGGCCGTCTGGGTCATCAGGATTGGCGGGCGCGATGGTCGAGGTCACGGTGCGGTCGAGGAAGTCGCGGTCATGGCTGACGAGGATGACCGTGCCATTAAAGCCGGCGACGATCTCCTGCAGCAGATCCAGCGTCTCGATGTCGAGATCGTTGGTCGGCTCGTCGAGGATCAGAAGATTGGTCGGCCGCGACAGGATGCGCGCCAGCATCAGCCGGGCACGCTCACCGCCGGAGAGATTCCTGATCGGCGTGCGCGCCTGTTCCGGCTGGAAGAGGAATTCCTTCATATAGCCGGTAACATGCCGCTGCTCGCCATTGACCAGCAGGTTCTCGCCGCGACCGTCGGTCAGATAGTTGGCGAGCGTATCCTCCAGATTGAGCTCCTCGCGCTTCTGGTCGAGGGTGGCGATTTCCAGATTGGTGCCGAGCTTCACATTGCCGCTGTCCGGCTTCAGCTGGCCCGTCAGCATCTTCAGCAACGTCGTCTTGCCGGCGCCGTTCGGGCCAACGAGGCCGATACAATCGCCGCGATGCACGCGGATCGAAAACGGCGCGACGATGACGCGCTCGTCATAGGCCTTGGTGATCTTATGTGCTTCGATCACCAGCTTGCCGCTCTCCTGGGCGTCGGCGGCAGCCCCCTGCACGGAACCCAAGGCGCCCCTATGACCACGATGGCGCGAGCGCATGTCGTGCAATTCACCGAGGCGGCGCATGTTGCGCTTGCGCCGCGCGGTGACGCCATAGCGCAGCCAATGTTCTTCGCGCTCGATCGCCTTGCCGAGCTTGTGCTGCTCCAGCTCCTCGGCTTCCAGCACCTGGTCGCGCCAGGCTTCGAAGAATGCAAAGCCGCGATCGAGCCGCCGCGAGGTGCCGCGATCGAGCCAGACGGTCGCCGTCGAGACTTTTTCAAGGAAACGACGGTCGTGCGAGATCAGCACCAGGGCGCTGCGGGTCTTCTGCAGCTCGCCTTCCAGCCACTCGATGGTCGGCAGATCGAGATGGTTGGTCGGCTCGTCGAGCATAAGGATATCCGGCTCCGGCGCCAGAACACGGGCAAGTGCCGCGCGGCGCGCTTCGCCACCCGAGAGCGTCTTCGGATCTTCCTCGCCGGTCAGCCCGAGATGCGAGAGCAGATAGGTGACACGATAGGGATCGTCGCCCGGCCCAAGCCCGGCCTCAGCATAGGCGGCGACCGTCTTGTAGTCGGCGAAATCCGGTGCCTGCTCGAGATAACGCACGGTCGATGACGGATGACGGAAGACTTCGCCGGACTGGGCCTCGACCATGCCGGCGGCGATCTTCAGAAGCGTCGACTTGCCCGAGCCATTGCGGCCGACCAGGCAGATCTTGTCGCCCGGCTCCACCTGCAGCCCAGCGCCGGCCAGGAGCGGAGCGCCACCGAAGCTCAGGAAGATGTCGTCCAGTTTCAGAATGGGAGGGGCCAAGATCAGACTCCGGTAAGGTCATAAGGGCGCGCAAGGACGATCGCCCTGCCGCTGCCGAGCGAAAGGCGCACAGGGCCTTCCGCGACATTGGAAATGGTGCGCGACGCCCCGAAGGGCAGATGGAAATCGCGCAAGGGATAGTGGGCATTGTGAATGAAGAGGCCCGTCAGGTCGCTGAAGCCGAGAACGGAAAACAGCGAGCCGGGGGGCAACGCCAGATCCATGTCGCCCGGCAGCAGCGGCACCGCCTCTTCGTCACCCGAGGTCAGCAGCACGTCGAAGCCTTTTTCGGCAAGCTGAATGCCGTAGAGCAGATGCTGGATCGCATGATCCGAACGCTCTCCGCCCATGGCGCCGACAAGGATCAGCCGCTTAGCGCCGCGATCGATCGCCTCGGTGATGGCGATCTCGCCATCCGTCGCCGCCTTCGCCGCCGGATAGGGCTGCTTCGGCACGCCAGGAAAAGCGCCGCGCAGGTCCGCTGGCGTCGAGTCGAAATCGCCGACCCAGACTTCAGGCGTCGCATTCAGCGCCACGGCGTGGCGCATGCCGCCATCCGCCGCGATGAAACGGCTGCCGGCCGTCGCCGCGCGCAGCCGGTCCGTGAGGCGCAGCTCGCCGCCGAGGAGGATGGTGAAGGTCGTGGATTGGCTCATGCGCCAAGCCCATAGCGCAAAGACATGTCCCTAGGGAAGAGCGCTGTTTGGAGCCAAGCCGGCATTCAGTCGGCGGTTTCCTTGAGACGCGTCTGAAAAGCATGCTCGTAGCCGCCGATGAAGCGGTCGAACAGATGCGAAAAGGCCTCGATATCCTCGGCCGACCAATCCGCAAGGATGCTTTCGATGAGCGCGAACTTCTGCGCCTGGATTTCGGCGAGCAACCTTTGCCCGAGCGTGGTCAGCACCACGACGATGCGCCGCGCATCCGCCTGCGATGCCTTGCGGCGCAGCACGCCTCGGGTCACCATCTCGGCGACGATGCGGCTTGCCCGCGAGGGGTCGATGCGCAGGATCTCGGCGATTGCCCCGACGGTCACTTCACCGGACACTTCCGCCCGCCTGACGGCATCGATGACGTCCAGATGCGAAAGCTCCAGCCCCGGCGCAACGTTCTGGATCGCCAGCCGCCCGATCATGCGGCGGCCCGTCATTAGGCGCATACGCGTCATCACCTGGCCGATGCGCAGCAGGTTCTCGTCTTCAGGCAGCGGCGTCGCTTCAATTTCTCGTGTGGTCGTTGCTGATGTCATTCCGCCAGCATATCAAAGATGGGCAGACATTAAAATATGCAAACGGCATTCATCTGCCGTTGACAATTATATGCCAATAGCACATATATTGCCCTGCAACATGTTGCCCTCGAATAGCCTACCCGAAAGCAAGATGCTGCGGATTCAGGAACTGGAGCGACCCATGCCCGTTCGGTCGAACGCGCGGCACTCCAGGCAAGCTCGGATTTCTCGTTCCATGGACATGCAGACCACGCCCGCGCCGCTCGTTGCGGATCACCGCCGCCGGCTTATCCTCTTCTTCTTCCTGATGACCGCCATGTTCATGGCAACGCTCGACAACCAGATCGTATCGACGGCGCTGCCGACGATCGTCGGCGAATTCGGGCATCTGGAACGCTTCGGCTGGATCGGCTCTGCCTATCTGCTGTCCCTTTCTGCCGTCATGCCGGTCTACGGCAAGCTCGGCGACCTCTTCGGCCGCAAGTATGTGATGATGACCGCGATCGCGATCTTCACCGTCGGCTCGGCCGTCTGCGGTCTTGCGGTGTCGATGGATACGCTGATCGCCGCCCGCGTCCTGCAGGGTCTTGGCGGCGGCGGCATCCTGGTGTCGATCTTCGCCGTCAACGCCGACCTCTTCGAGCCGCGTGAGCGCGCACGCTACCAGAGCTATTCCAGCCTGGTCTTGATGGCATCGGGTGCCATCGGCCCCGTTCTCGGCGGCACGATGAGCGACCTCTTCGGCTGGCGCTCGATCTTCCTCGTCAACGTGCCGATCGGCTTCATTGTGCTCACCGGCCTCGCCTTCATGCTGCCTTACCGCAAGCCGGCCCGTAAGCCGAAGATCGACTATGCCGGCGCGATCCTGCTGGCGCTCACCACCACCAGCATCGTGCTTGCCGCCGACGGTACGGAACTCTTCGGTTCGCTGCTGTCGCCGCAATGCCTTGGGATCATCGCCTTCGGGGCGCTCTGCGCGGTCGCCTGGGTCTTCGTTGAGCGCCGCGCGCCGGAGCCGATCGTGCCGCTAACGCTGTTCCGCAACCCGACCTTCGGCCTGCTCCTGATTATCTCCATTACCAGCGGCGCCGTTGCGATCGGCATGGTCAACTATTTCGCACTCTTCCTGCAAACGACGACCGGCCTGTCGCCGTCGGTGGCGGGTCTGCTCTTCATCCTGTTGACCGGCGGCATCGTCTGCGGCTCACTTTCGGCCGGCCGGCTGATTTCGGCCAGGGGCCGCTACAAGCCCTTTGCGATTGCCAGCGCCGCCTGCAGCACTATCGCCTTCGCAACACTGGCACAGGTTCATGCAGGTACGCCGATCGCCTTTATCGGCGCCCTGATGCTGCTGCATGGCATCGGCATCGGCCTGGCTCAGCAGGTGCCGGTCATCGGCATCCAGAACACCGCCGCCAGTCGTGACGTCGGAGCGGCGACCGGCGCCGTCACGCTGTCGCGCATGGGCGGCGCCTCCATCGCCATCTCCATCTACGGCGCCATCATCGCCGCCAAGCTCGGCAATGTCGGCGTCTCCATTCCCGGCGTCACCAACATCAAGGAACTGACGCCGAAGATGATGGCCGCCCTGCCGGACGCCACGCGCGAAGCGGTCGCCAGCGCCTATGCCAGCGCCTTCAGCCCGCTGTTCATGACGGCCGCCGCCATCTGCCTTGTCGGCCTGCTGACCTCGATCACGCTGAAGAACGTCCAGCTCCCGAGCGCCACCAAGAAGCTCGATAGCCAGGCCGCCGCTCACGCCGCCGAGTAAGCTGCGCATCCTCGCAATCGACAAGGGGGCACCCCCTTGTCATCCCCTCGTCACGGGGCTAAACCTGCCAACGCTCTAACGGGGTGCCTTATGTCTTTCAAAGACATCTGGCTGAGAGGCCTTCACCGGCCAACCCGCGGAACCTGATCCGGCTAACACCGGCGGAGGGATTAGACGCGTGACGAAATCATAGCGCCCTTTTCCCGTTCAAGACGAAACCAAGAGGAGGCGCTGCCATGCCCAACCGATCGCTGATGACATTCTTTGCCGGGCTGGCCTTTGCCACCGGCACCACCTTTTTGCCGCGCAGGCCGCAGAGGCCGCCGACAAGACGCTCACCATCTATACCTATGAAAGCTTCACCGCCGAGTGGGGTCCCGGCGCCAAGGTCAAGGCCGCCTTCGAGAAGACCTGCGGCTGCACGGTCAACTACGTCAGCGTCACCGATGGCGTGGCGCTGCTCTCCCGGCTGAAGCTGGAGGGCGCGGGCACCAAGGCCGACGTCGTTCTCGGCCTCGACACCAACCTCGTCGACGAGGCCAAGGACACAGGCCTGTTCGACACTAGCGGCGTCGATACATCCGCCCTCAAGGTCCCAGGTGATTTCAAGGACGATGTTTTCGTGCCCTATGACTACGGCCATTTCGCCGTGATCTATGACACCCAGACCATCAAGAACCCGCCGAAGAGCCTGAAGGAACTGGTCGAGGGCGATCCGTCGCAGAAGATCGTCATCGAGGACCCGCGCACTTCGACGCCGGGCCTCGGTCTGCTGCTCTGGGTCAAATCGGTCTATGGCGACAAGGCCGCCGACGCCTGGACGAAGCTCAAGGGCCGCATCCTGACGGTGACGCCCGGCTGGTCGGAAGCCTATGGCCTCTTCACCAAGGGCGAAGCGCCGATGGTGCTCTCCTATACGACCTCACCGGCCTATCACATGATCGAGGAGAAGACCGACCGCTATCAGGCGGCCTCCTTCTCCGAAGGACATTACATCCAGATCGAAGTGGCCGGCCTGATCAAGTCGTCGCCGAACAAGGATCTTGCTCGCGACTTCCTGAAGTTCATGGTCACGCCGGGCTTCCAGGACACAATCCCGACCAACAACTGGATGATGCCGGTCTCCGCCACCTCCGAGCCGCTGCCGGATGCCTTCAGCAAGCTGGTCGTTCCCGCCAAGACCTTCCTGATGAGCCCGGATGTCGTCGAGAAGAACCGCAAGGCCTGGATCGACGAATGGCTAACGGCCACCAGCACCAACTGACACCGACATGATACTGACGGCGCCTGAGAGACGACATGCCATAGCCGGCGGGGCATTCAGCCTTGCCGGCATCGCCGTCTTCATCGGCCTCGCCATCATCATCCTGCTTGCCGCCGGCATCGGATCCGGCGGCGGCAATCCACTCGCAGACCCCTATCTTCTCCGCGTGTTGCGCTTCACCCTGCTGCAGGCGACGCTCTCCACCCTGCTCTCCATCCTTTTTGCGATCCCGGTTGCCCGCTCCCTGGCACGACAGCCGCGGTTCCCCGGTCGGCTCTGGCTGATCCGGCTGATGGCCGTTCCCATGGGCCTGCCGGTGCTGATCGGCGCGCTCGGCCTGCTCGGCATCTGGGGGCGCCAGGGCATTCTCAATCAGGCGCTGGCGAGGCTTGGCCTGTCGCAGCCGATCAGCATCTACGGGCTGACGGGCATCCTCTTGGCGCATGTCTTCTTCAACCTGCCACTGGCGGCCCGCCTGATGTTGGCCGGGCTCGAACGCGTGCCGGCGGAATATTGGCTGATGGCCGGCGGGCTCGGCATGCGCCCTGGCTCCGTCTTCCGCTTCATCGAATGGCCGGTGCTGCGCGGCCTGATCCCCGGTATCGCCGGCCTGATCTTCATGCTCTGCGCCACCAGCTTCACGCTGGTGCTGACGCTTGGCGGCGGCCCGGCAGCAACGACGATCGAGGTGGCGATCTACCAGGCGCTCCGCTTCGATTTCGATCCCGGCCGCGCCGTCACATTGTCACTGCTACAGATCGTCGTCACAGCCGCTATTCTCGGCGCCATGGCGCTAACGCCAGCGCCGGACGAGCACGGGTTGACGAGCGGTCGTGCAACGCGGCGCACCGACGGGACATTGCCTGCCGCACGATGGACCGACGGCGCGCTGCTGCTGATCGCCGCCCTGTTTATCGGCCTGCCGCTCGCCTCGGTGGTCGTCACCGGCCTCAAGGCCGATCTTCTGAAACTCGTCAGCCAGACGATCTTCCTGCAGGCAACCGCAACGAGCCTTGCCATCGCTCTTGCCGCCGGTCTTCTGGCGGTGCTGACCTCCTTCGCCATCGTCCGCGCCCGTGCGACCATATCGACCGAACGCCGGAAAACACCCGGCCTGCGCGGGCTGACCATCGGTTTGAGCGGCACCTCCTCGCTGGTCCTCCTGGTGCCGCCGATCGTACTGGCAACCGGATGGTTCCTGGCGCTGCGGCCGCTCGGCGACCCCGCCCGCTTCGCCGCCCTGCTAATCATCGTCATCAACGCCCTGATGGCGCTACCCTTCGTCATCCGCGTCATCGAACCGGCCTATATCATCCACCGCCGCCACACGGAGCGCCTCGCCGCCAGTCTCGGGCTTACCGGTCTTGCACGGCTGCGCCTCATCGACTGGCCTGGCCTGCGCAAACCCTTCTTCACCGCCCTCTCCTTCGCCATGGCGCTGTCGCTTGGCGATCTCGGCGCCGTCGCCCTTTTTGGTTCCGATAGCCTGATGACCCTGCCATGGCTGGTCTACAGCAAGCTCGGCAGCTACCGCACCAACGATGCCGACGGGCTTGCTTTCATCCTGGGGCTGGTATGTCTTCTGCTGACCATTGCCGGCACGACCGGACAGGGCAGGCATGAGGATGAAGGCAGGCGGAATGACTGACGGGCAGAACATGGCGGAACAGAGCATCGCGATGACCGGCGTCGAGCTGCGGCTCGGCACGCATGATTTCCGCTTCGACTGCGATCTGCCGCACGGCAAGATCATCGCCATCACCGGCCCATCCGGATCGGGCAAGTCGACCTTCCTCAATCTGCTCGCCGGCTTCGAGACGCCGGACCGTGGCCGCATCCTGCTCGCCGGGCAGGATGCGACAGGCCTGCATCCTTCCGAGCGGCCGGTATCGCTGGTCTTCCAGGACAACAACCTCTTTTCCCATCTCGATCTCTTCACCAATGTCGGGCTGGGCATCAGCCCATCGCTAAAACTCACGGCGGACGACCGGAAACGGATTTCGGAGGCGCTAGCGCGTGTCGGGCTTGCCGGTTTCGAACGGCGCAAACCGGGCACGCTCTCCGGCGGCGAGCGGCAACGTACCGCTTTCGCCCGGGCGCTGGTGCGCGACAAGCCGATCCTGTTGCTCGACGAGCCCTTCGCCGCGCTTGACCCCGGCCTGCGATCCGGCATGGCCGAACTTCTGACCACGCTCCACCGCGAAACCGGCAATACGGTGCTGATCGTCTCGCACGATCCCTCGGAAGTCCGGCGCCTCGCCGATCACGCCGTCTTCATCGACGGCGGCGCGATCCGGCTTTCGGCGCCCATCGACCGCTTCCTGACACAGGACAACATCCCGGCACTGACCACATTTTTACAGCATTAAGCGCAATGCAGCATTTCAGCGGCGATTTTGCCTTAATTTTGTCGCGGCATCCGGCTGAAAGTCCTCGTAAATGCTTGCCAAAATACAACGCAGTCACAATTAAGCGGAGTCTCGCTATGCAACGGCTGCCGAAATCGGCTACAGCAAAAGCTCGGATCATCCGGTTGAACTCAGGTCTGATCGCGGTGGATGCAACCTTAGACGACACGCGGCTATGATCGGCCCGGTTATGATCAAGCAAGTTTGGCGCCCAGCCGGTATGGCAGCGAAATGAGTGGGATACAGGTACTGAAGCAGAGCAAGCACGCAGGACGAAGGATCAGTGCGACTACTGCGGCCCATGCGCGCCGCCTCGCTCTCGTCTTTCTTGCCGCGACGGTGCTCAACAGCTGCCAGACGGTGATGGATCAGTCCTATCAGCCGAACGTGTCGCCTTCCGCCAATCCGCAGATCGTGTCCGAAGTGCAGAAGAACGATCCGCGCGCGCAGATGGGCGCCCGCGAGCATCCACGCATTCTGGCGAGCTACGGCGGCGAGTACAAGGACGCAAAGACCGAGCGCCTCGTTGCCCGCATCGCCGGCGCGCTGACCAGCGTTTCGGAAAACCCGCAGCAGTCCTACCGCATCACCATCCTGAATTCGCCCTCGATCAACGCCTTCGCGCTGCCCGGCGGCTATCTCTACGTCACGCGCGGCCTGCTGGCGCTTGCCAATGACGCCTCGGAAGTCGCCGCCGTGTTGTCGCATGAGATGGCGCATGTCACGGCCAATCACGGTATCGAGCGTCAGAAGCGCGAAGAGGCCGAGGTCATCGCCAGCCGTGTCGTCGCTGAGGTCCTATCCAGCGATCTCGCCGGCAAGCAGGCGCTTGCGCGCGGCAAGCTGCGCCTTGCCGCCTTCTCGCGCCAGCAGGAGCTGCAGGCCGACGAGATCGGCATCCGCACGCTCGGCCAGGCCGGCTACGACCCTTACGCCGCCTCCCGCTTCCTCAACGCCATGGAAGACTACAGCCGCTTCATGACGGCGAACTCCGACGCCGACCAGAGCCTGGACTTCCTGTCGAGCCATCCGAGCACGCCGCAGCGCATCGATCTCGCCAAGGCGCATGCCCGCGAATTCGGCGAGGAAGGCAAGGTCGGCGACACCGGCCGCGATTATTACCTCAACGGTATCGATGGCCTGCTCTATGGCGACAGCCCGGAGGAAGGCTATGTGCGCGGCCAGACCTTCCTGCATGGCGGGCTTGGCATCCGCTTCGACGTGCCGCCCGAATTCCGCATCGACAACAAGGTCGAAGCGGTGATGGCAACCGGCCCCGGCGATATCGCCGTCCGCTTCGACGGCGTTGCCGACAGCCAGAACCAGAACCTGACGAATTATATTTCCAGCGGCTGGGTCACCGGCCTCGACCCGACATCGATCAAGTCGATCACGGTCAACGGCATGGAAGCGGCAACCGCGCGCGCTTCGGCCGACCGCTGGGATTTCGATGTCACCGTGGTGCGTGACCGCGCGCAGATCTTCCGCTTCCTGACGGCGGTGCCGAAAGGCAGCATCACCCAGCTCGAGCAGACGGCCGATGTGCTGCGCTCAAGCTTCCGGCACATGACACCGGAGGAAGCCTCGTCGCTGAAGCCGCTGCGCGTGCGCGTCGTCACCGTCAAGGCGGGAGATACGATCACCACGCTCGCCGCCCGTATGATGGGCACCGACCGCAAGCTCGATCTCTTCAAGCTGATCAATGCGTTGCCGACCGGCGCATCGATTGCACCCGGCGACAAGGTCAAGATTATCTCGGAATAGGGGGAACCTCGGCTTCACCCCAACGGGGAGAAGGTGCGCTGCGAGCGCAGATGAGGATATTGCCGAGGCGCTACCCTTCACCCACGTCCAAGGCGGTAGGAACGAACGCTCCTCGTCCCGTTACCACCCTCCAGGCACCTTCTCCCCGAGGGGAGAACGGTTTGTCAGGCATAACTCGCCATGCGCGGATCTGCATCGACCAGGGCGCTACGGAGCTTCTCCATGGCGCGGCTTTCGATCTGACGGACGCGTTCCTTGGAAATGCCGAGAGCGGTGCCCAGCTCCTCCAGCGTCGCGCCATCCTCCACCAGGCGGCGCGCGCGGATGATCTTCATTTCGCGTTCGTTCAGTTGCTTCAGCGCGGAAGCAAGCCAGACGCGACGGCGTTCGCCATCGATCATGTTGGAGACCTGTTCGTCCGGCAAAGGCTCATCGCTGATCAGGAAATCCATGCGTTCGGCACTTTCGGCATCGCCGGATATCGACGGTGCCTGCAGGGAGGCATCATTGCCGGAAAGACGCGCATCCATGGTCTGCACGTCGGCGAGGCTGACCCCGAGAGCGACGGCGATTTCCTCATGAATGGACTGGACGGTGACGCCGGCGTTACCCCTGGCAAGCTTGGCGCGCAGGCGACGGAGATTGAAGAACAGCGCCTTCTGCGCCGAACTCGTGCCCCCGCGCACGATCGACCAGTTGCGCAGGATATAATCCTGGATCGACGCACGGATCCACCAGCTTGCGTAAGTCGAAAATCTCACCTCCCGCTCCGGCTCAAACCTTGCCGCCGCCTCAAGAAGCCCTACATAGCCTTCTTGTACAAGGTCGCTCATCGGCAGGCCGAAATTGCGGAATTTCCCCGCCATGGAGATCACCAGGCGCATGTGGGCGGTGGCAATTTTGTTGCGAGCACCACGATCCTCGTGGTCCTTCCAGCGAATGGCAAGATCGTGCTCTTCGTCGCGAGCGAGATAGGGAGCGGCCATCGCGATCTTTATCATGCGCCGATCTGCGGACATATTCATATGCATCTCCCTAAATTCGGCCTCAAAATCATCTCTGTGCCGCGGGTCGACGGAAAAAGCAGCGAACATCGTTTCCGAACATCGCTGCGCGGATGAAAAGCTATGAATGCAATGCGGTTGAAGATCGGGGCCCGGATAACCGGACGATCGGTTACCGGTCTAATTCTACTTCACCGAAATAACCTGACGAACAATCTAACTTCAGATCGCCGGGAAATTTCCTATCAAAACGCATCGGCCGTTCCTCGTGAAGGTCAGGGGAAACGGCCAGTCCGAAAGAGCTCGCAATTACGAGAACCCACACCGGCCGCGAAACACTTGGCCTAAACGCAGCAAGCGGCAAAAGGTTCCAAAGAAAAAACCCGGCACGAAGGCCGGGTTTTTTGGAGATGGTATTTTGACTTTCGGCCTTATGCGGCTTCGTCCTGAGATTCGTCTTCCTCGACGAGCTTGCCGCGCTTCGGGCCCTTGTTCAGATTGGTCTCGACCAGGCGGACAGCCTCGGTTTCGGACATCTTGTTGACGGCGGCAATTTCGCGCGCCATGCGATCAAGCGCGGCTTCATAGAGCTGACGTTCGGAATAGGACTGCTCCGGCTGGTTCTCGGCGCGATAGAGATCGCGAACCACCTCGGCAATGGAAATCAGATCGCCGGAATTGATCTTGGCATCATATTCCTGGGCGCGGCGCGACCACATGGTACGCTTGACGCGGGCTTTGCCCTGGACGACCTTCAGTGCCCGTTCGACGAAATCCGTCTCGGAAAGCTTACGCATGCCAATGCTCATGGCCTTGGCCACGGGCACCTTCAGACGCATCTTGTCTTTCTCGAAATCGATTACAAAAAGCTCAAGCTTCATGCCTGCGACTTCTTGCTCTTCGATCGCGGTGATCATACCAACACCATGAGCGGGATATACGATCGATTCACCTGTCTTGAAGCCATGGCGTGCTGCTGAAGGTTTTTTCTGCTGGGTCGTCATTCTTTTCAAAAACTCCCTGTTACGCACCGGTGAGGGCCGGGGCCGGGTCAGTCAGGCCCGGATGAGACGGAAGCACCGTCGGGGTGACTTCATTCTGTTCCAACCATACGCATAAAAAAAGAAATCCGTTCATCGCGATCCTAGACCCGACAACTCAAATCGTTGATATGTCAAGGAAACCGCGTACGGATTGGTTATTTGCTTTCGTGATGGTTTGGGGGCACGAGAGATGCCGCCGTGGATCAGTGTGAGGAAGCTATCACAAAAATCTGAGGAAATCAATAATTTGCTTTACACGCGCAAAGCGGCCACGTTGACCGCTTGGCAAGCCAACGGCTATGATTCGTCTCTATGCCCTACCGACTACACCCTAATCGACAGCCTGTCACGGCCTTCGATCAGTCGCCGGAACCGGGATTGGCCGAGAAATACTTCTCGAACTTGCCCTCTTCGCCATCCACTTCCTTGGCTTCGGGCAGCGCCTCGCGCTTCACAGTGATGTTCGGCCAGATCGATGCATAGTCCGCATTGATCTTCAGCCACTTGTCGAGGCCTGGTTCCGTATCGGGCTTGATCGCCTCTGCGGGACATTCAGGCTCGCAAACGCCACAGTCGATACACTCGTCCGGATGGATGACGAGGAAGTTCTCACCTTCGTAGAAGCAGTCGACAGGGCAGACTTCCACGCAGTCGGTGTATTTGCAGCGAACGCAATTGTCGGTCACGACATATGTCATGAAGCACTCCAGGAATGACTCTCGTTTTCCGTGGACGGGCAACCTGGAACGTCGCGCCTTTCCCTCGGAAGCCGGAACGGACAAGCAGATGCGCTAAGCACAAGCATGCCGCCCGGCAAATTACCAGCGGGTTGACCGTCAGGTATCGACTTTGACAGCCAAATTCAAGGACAAACAATCCTGAAAAATCCCAGAGGCGGCAAGGAGTTTTCTAATCGTCGCCTGAGGTGAGCCGATCGATGGCTCGCCGTTCGCGTTTCGTCGGCCGACCACTGCCCGGCGCGCGCAGCGCCTGTTCGAACGGCGTGAGGCGTTTTGTCTCATCCGGTGGCGGCGTCAGGTCCTCGTAAAGCAGCTTCGCCTCCTCGAAAGGCCCCCGTCGATCCCCCGGCAGCCGCACGATCAGGATGACATCACGCCGCTCGAGCGACAGTTCGAGGCGGTCGCCCGCCTTGACGCCGTAGCTAGGCTGCGTGATCCGCTCGCCGTTCACCCGCACATTGCCCTTCTGGACGTAAACCTGCGCGAGCGAGCGGGATTTTACCATACGGGCAAAGAACAGCCACTTGTCGATGCGCTGGCGCGAACCGGAAGATGGCTGTCTTTCGTCCGTCATGGCTTATTTCTTCATCTGCTCCTTGAGCACCGCAAGCTTGGCGAAGGGAGAATCCGGATCGATCGGCTTTTCCTTGCGCGGTGGCTTGGCTTCGAAGCGCAGTGGCTGCGGCGCGGCGCGATTGTTGCGGTCGTTCCGGTCATTGCGCTCTTTCCGCTCGCCGCGATCCTGACGGTCGCCGCGTTCGGGGCGGTTGCCCTGATTCTGAGGACGGCCGCCGTCGCGGTTGTTGCCGCGCGGGCCACGGTTGTCGCCACGGGCTTCCCGCCCTTCGCGATTGCCTTCGCCGCTCGGCTGCTGCTCGCCACCGCTGCTGTTGCGGCGATTGCCCTGCTGGCCGCGCCCCTCGCCCTGGCCCTGCTGGCCGCGGCGATCGCCTTGGCCGCGTGCGCCCTGGCGCTGCTGATTGTCGCTGCGTCCACCAAGACGCCAAAGCAGAACCGGCTTCGGCTCAGTCGGCTCGGCGACAACTGCGTCGCCAGCCTCAACCGCTACGGCCTCCACAGGCTCGGCAGCGACGGCAACAGCCGGTTCGGCCAGAGCTTCCGTGGGAGAGGCTTCGGTAATAGGGGCTTCCGCAATAGAAGCTGCATCCTCAGCGACGGTTTCGCCTTCCGTAGCCGGCTCGTCGCTGGCGCCATCGGCATCATCGTGATCGGCACCATCGGCAGCGGCTTCCGCAACCTGCGGCGCCTGAGCGGGCGCTGCGGAGGCATCCTGCAGTGCGAGGTGGGCCGTCGCATCTTCGGGCTTCACGGCATCAGCACGGTAGCCGAGACCCTTGAGGATCTCTTCCATGTCTTCCAGCGTCGCGCCGAGGATGGAAAGCATCGCCGTTGTCGTGGTGAAGCGGCGACCGTCATAGGCGCCTTCCGGACGCGAAGCCTGACCCGGCTTCCACTGCAGCAGCGGACGAATGATATCCGCCAGGCGCTCGAGAATGTCGATACGCACCGCGCGCTTGCCGAGGAATCGGAAGCCGGCAAGTTTGTAGAACGTGCGCTCATAGGTCGGATCGGTAACGACGGAGGTCCGGCCAGCGGCCAGGACCGGGATCAGGTCGCCATAGCCCGGCTTGTCGAGACCATCATTCTTCAGCGCCCAGAGCAGGGTGATGAGTTCGGCAGGCGACGGCTTCAACAGGGCAGGCACGAAGATGTGGTAGGCGCCAAAGCGAATGCCGTAGCGGCGCATCGAGGCGCGTCCATCCTGATCCAGCGACTTTACCTCTTCGGTAACGTCGCGGCGGAACAGCACGCCAAGATTTTCGACCAATTGGAAGGCCAACCCCTTGGCAAGCCCCTGCAGGTCCTCGGCGCGCGACAGGTCGTCGAGCGGCTTCAGGACCGTACTGATATGGTGGTTCACGAAGCGCTCGATGCGCGCAGCGACGTGATCACGCGCATTGCTCGTCAACTGCTCGTCGGCGAGCAGGATGACGCGCGGCCGCATGATGTGATCGCTACCCGTCAGGCGCGCCACGGGATCGCCGAGCCAGCGGACGAGACCGTCCGCGCTGATCGCCAGATCGCTATTGCCGGCCGCATGCATCCGAGCCGCGCGCGCCTCGAACTCCAGCGCGAGCGCCTTTAGCGAGGCCGTCTGGACAGCCTTGGCGTCCGGCCCCTCGGTTCCCGAGACAGGCGTAAACCGGAATCCGGTCAACTGTCCCACATGATGTCCCTCAACGAAGACATCCCCATTCACACTGATTTCAGCTTCCAGCATCGCATTCTCTCTCAGGCGCTTCATGAGCACAGATGTCCTGCGATCAACAAAGCGGTTCGTCAACCTTTCATGTAACGCGTCGGACAATCGATCTTCGATTTCCCGCGTCTTTTCTTGCCAGTGTGTCGGATCGGCAAGCCATCCGGGCCGGTTCGACACATAGGTCCAAGTTCTTATCTGCGCGATTCGCGCCGAAAGCGTGTCGATATCGCCATCCGTCCGATCGGCACGATGCACCTGCTCGGCAAGAAAATCCTCCTTTACCGTGCCATAGCGCACGAGGTCCGAAAAGAGGGTAGCGATAAGATCGGCATGCTGGGCGGGCGTAATACGCCGATAGTCGGGAAGCGCACAGGCTTCCCATAATTTTTCGACCCGCTCGGGGCTGCTGGCGAGAACGGAAATCTCCAGATCACGCGCCATATGTTCGAGCGCTTGCTGGTCGACCGCCGGCAATGCCCGCGTCAAGCCCTGCACGCGCGGCGCCTCCTCAAGGCTCGCGCGCAACGAAGCGATCGACGAGAAGTCGAAATGCTTGGTACGCCATTGCAGCACCTTGACCGTGTCGAACTCGTGACCCTCGATGCGTCGCACCAGCTCATCGTCGAAGGGATCGACCTGCCCCGTCACGCCGAAGGTGCCGTCCCTCAGATGGCGGCCGGCGCGGCCGGCTACCTGGCCGAGTTCACCCGGATTGAGATTGCGGAACTGATAGCCGTCGAACTTGCGGTCCTGGGCGAAGGCAACGTGATCGACATCGAGATTGAGGCCCATGCCGATCGCATCGGTCGCGACCAGATATTCGACGTCGCCGGCCTGATAGAGCGCCACCTGCGCATTGCGGGTGCGCGGGCTGAGCGCGCCGAGCACGACGGCCGCCCCGCCGCGCTGGCGGCGGATAAGCTCAGCAATGGCATAGACCTCGTCGGCCGAAAAAGCGACGATCGCGGTGCGCTGCGGCAGGCGGGTGATCTTCTTCTGGCCGGCATAGAAAAGATGTGACAGGCGCGGCCGTTCGACGACAGTGATCCCCGGCAGCAATTGTTCAAGGATCGGCCGCATCGTGCCGGCGCCGAGCAACAGCGTCTCGTCGCGGCCCCGCAAATTCAGGATACGGTCGGTGAAGATATGGCCGCGCTCCAGATCGCCGGCGAGCTGAACCTCGTCGATGGCGACGAAAGAAGCACGCGTCTCGCGCGGCATGGCCTCGACGGTACAGACCGAATAGCGCGCATTGGGCGGTGAAATCTTCTCTTCGCCGGTGACCAGCGCAACATTCTGCGCTCCGACCTTCTCGACAACACGCGTATAGACCTCGCGCGCCAGCAGCCGCAGCGGCAGGCCGATCACGCCGTTGCCGTGCGCCACCATGCGCTCGATAGCGTAATGGGTTTTGCCGGTATTGGTCGGTCCGAGCACCGCGGTTACGCCGCGTCCGCTCAGGATCATTGGCTGCGAGGTCTGAGTCATAGGTCCATGCATGGGCGAGAAACCACTGTCTTGCGATCAGCAAGCTCCCCAGGAAAGAGAAGAACAGATGACGACCATATGTGACAAAGGCAAGACCTGAATCAAAAAACAACCGCCGCAACATTCGATTTCATAAATAGCGATCTCAACCAAAAGCTACATTATCACTACATCCCAGGCGAGTCCCGTCGAGTCCGGAACAGCTTGAGAACGAATCAGCGACGAATCGCTGACTCCGGAGAGTTCCTTTTTTGTTCACTACAATATATAGATTTTAATTCATAGAGTCCCACCACATACTGAATCGCCTTTTGACTTGCTTTTCCAACAGAAAGGGAGTCGGATCGCTACCTGATCGAGATCGGGACGCCTGCGGAAAACATGGTTAAATATTTGTAAATCTGAAGACTTCCGTTGGGAATCCGGCTCAGGAAAGCCCCCTGTTAAGATTCGGGTCAAAGCCGGAACGAATCGGCGACGAATCACCGACTTTCGGGGATTCCATCTTTGTTCTCCACAATATCTAGCGTATTTGCGATCAAAATGCATAGGACTCTGGATGGTTGAAGCGCAGAATCGACCCGAATCAGGGATTGCAATTAACCTTTAAGAGAAACCGAATAAAAGAAAACAATAAATTCCCGCAATGATTGAATCCATTAACACTTCGATCAAAGCCGGAACGAATCGGCGACGAATCGCTGATTCCACCATGTATCCCATTTGTTCACGGCTACATCTAGCACTCGGATGAGGAAGCTGATCCAGATGAAGAACGGGAAGACGGAGTGGATGAGCCGGAAAACTCCCGATTTTAACGAATTCGATCGATGGGCACTACCTTGTGGCGATCAATCTCAAATCCGCATGCCAAAAAGATAAAAGTTTCGCCCGCCGCCGTTAACCAAAGCTCAAACGCAGAACGAATCGCTGACGAATCACGGACAGCTCCATTTTCCCGTTTCGTTCACCGCAACATGTTGTATTTAAATAAATTTTTAACCATAAGAGAAGCTCGCTGACCGGCATTTTTCCGCGCGCAACGCGCGGCGGCATTAACCTTTTACCTCGGCATGCAGATGCGTCCTCATACCGACGGTTATTTCTGAGCCGGAACAATTTCGTGCGGCGCGAGTTTCTTCGGGTATCGAACACGGTGTGCCGCCCGTTTTGCGTAAACGAGGTAAAAGGGCACACCGATTGAAGCAACCGCTTGAGCGAAGTCCTCACTCCAGCGGAAACTTCAAGCGCTGGACGCGGAGGAAATAAGCCATGCTTGGTACCATTTTACTTGTAATCGTGATTCTCATGCTGGTCGGCGCTTTCCCGAGCTGGGGTTACAGCCGAAGCTGGGGATATGGTCCATCCGGCGGTCTCGGCCTCGTTCTCGTCATTGTTCTCATTCTACTGCTGATGGGCCGGATTTGATCGGGCTGATAATGTTGAAAACCTCGTCATAACAGGGAGCAAATACCATGAAAAAATCATCGTCGCGATCGCCATTGTGGGCGCACTCGCCTCATGCAGTGCCACGGAGAGAGGCACGGCCATCGGTGCCGGAACCGGCGCAGTCATCGGCGGTGTTGCCACCAATAGCTGGGGAGGTGCTGCAGTCGGCGCCGTGGCCGGCGGTGTTGTCGGCAACCTCATCGGCCGCTCTCATGAGCGCCGCGGCTATTGCGTCTACCGCGACCGCTACGGCAGCCGCTACGAGGCTCGCTGCCGCTAAGGCAGTGACAGGCTAAGACAGATTTCACGGCCGGCCGTCAGCACGTTGTTGACGACCGGCCGTGAAAGCCAAATCGTCATGCCGAAAACTTCAAACCGGAATTTTCAGGCGAATACAAGCACCCGCGCCGATCGCGCAGGGATGGGTCAACGTTTTTGAAAAGGGACGGACACCATGGTTGCAATTATCGCAGGCATTGCAGCGCTCGCTCTCATCGGCACCAGCTTCATCGTGCTGATCCACGCCTCCCGGGTACGGGACCGGGAAATGCGCCGGATGGTCTTCAAGCCCGTCGTCCTGGAATTCAAACCCAGGCAACAGCGCTCCGAGAGTTCAAGCCGGCCCTGATTGCCGGACACCACCGACAATCAGCCAACACATTATCCCCATAAGCTCAGACGACGAACTGGCCGCCATTGGCGCTGATCGTCGATCCCGTGATGAAACCGGCCTCATCGGCGGCGAGGAAGACGACCACGCGGGCGATCTCCTCCGGCTCACCCAACCGCCCCACAGGGATCTGCGGGATGATCCGCTCGTTCAGTACCTTTTCCGGCACTGCAAGCACCATTTCCGTACCGATATAACCGGGGCAAATGGCATTGACGGTGATGTTCTTGGCCGCCCCTTCCTGGGCCAGCGCTTTGGTGAAGCCGAGATCGCCGGCCTTGGCGGCGGAATAGTTCGCCTGGCCCATCTGGCCCTTCTGGCCATTGATCGACGAGATATTGATGACACGGCCGAAGCTACGGTCGCGCATGCCCTGCCAGACGTGATGCGTCATGTTGAACAGGCCGGTGAGGTTGGTATTGATGACCTCGTTCCAGTGCTGCGGCGTCATCTTGTGGAACATGGCGTCACGGGTAATGCCGGCATTATTGACGAGGATCTCGACCGGGCCAAGCTCTTCCTGCACCTTGGCGATACCCCTGCCGCAGGCCTCGTAGTCGGTCACATCCCATTTGTGGACGGAAATGCCCGTCACCTCATGGAACGCCCGCGCCTTCTCCTCATTGCCGGCATAGGTTGCCGCAACCTGGTAGCCCGCATTGCGCAACGCCATCGAAATGGCCGCCCCGATGCCGCGCGTACCGCCTGTCACCAACGCCACTCTGCTCATGATCCACTCCCCTTTGTTGCTGCGGAGACTGGACGACCGATCCTCAGGTCGCCCGCTCCGCCCTCGTCGTTTCTTCTGGAAAATCTGGCTCAAAACCGCTTTGCGCGGCCCTGGGGATACGCGAAATGCCTCAGAACGCCTCTAAGCACATGGCCACGCCCATACCGCCGCCGATGCAAAGGGTGGCAAGCCCCTTCTTTGCGCCACGGCGCTTCATTTCGAACAGCAGCGTGTTGAGGACGCGGGCACCGGAAGCGCCGATCGGGTGGCCGATGGCGATTGCGCCGCCGTTGACGTTGACGATCGAGGTATCCCAGCCCAGATCCTTGTTGACGGCGCAGGCCTGGGCGGCGAAGGCCTCGTTGGCCTCGACGAGGTCAAGCTCGCCGACGGACCAGCCAGCCTTCTCCAGCGCCTTGCGCGAGGCGGGGATCGGGCCGGAGCCCATGATCTGCGGATCGACACCCGCCGTTGCCCAGGAGACGATGCGGGCGAGCGGCGTGATGCCGCGACGCGAGGCTTCCGCCTCGGACATCAGCACGGCAGCAGCCGCACCGTCATTGAGGCCGGAGGCATTGGCTGCCGTCACCGTGCCGTCCTTGTCGAAAGCGGGGCGCAGCTTGGCCATGCTGTCCAGCGTCGCGCCATGACGGATATATTCATCGGCATCGACGATGATGTCGCCCTTACGGGTCTGGATCGTGAAGGGAACGATTTCGTCCTTGAACCGCCCGGCCTTCTGCGCGGCCTCGGCCTTGTTCTGGGAAGAAACCGCGAACTGGTCCTGTTCATCGCGCGAAAGCTGCCACTTGCGGGCGATGTTTTCCGCCGTAATACCCATGTGATAGCCGTAGAACGCGTCGGTCAGGCCGTCCTTGATCATCGTATCGATCATCTTCATGTCGCCCATCTTGGTGCCGGCGCGCAGATGGGCCGCGTGCGGCGCCATCGACATGGACCCTGGCCGCCGGCAACGATGATCTTGGCGTCGCCGGTGGCGATCTGCTGCATGCCGAGCGCAACGGCGCGCAAGCCCGAGCCGCAAAGCTGGTTGACGCTCCAGGCTGTCGCCTCCTGCGGGATACCGGCCTTCATCGCGGCCTGGCGGGCCGGATTCTGTCCTTCGGCGGCCTGCAGCACCTGGCCGAGAATGACTTCATCGACTTCCTTGGCATCGACGCCGGCGCGCTCCAGCGCGCCCTTGATAGCGGCAGCGCCGAGCTCATGGGCCGGAATAGCCGCAAAGGCGCCGTTGAAGGAACCAACGGCGGTGCGGGCAGCACTGGCGATGACGATGGATGGATTGCTCATGGAAGCCTCCTCACAGGATGAACATATATGAGGTGAAACTGTCAAAGCTTTGCGCCCGAGTCAAACCACAAGACGGCCATCTCTCATATTTCACCCAGCCTTCACTACCAGCGAAAAATACAACCAGTAGAAAGGGCTTGCCGCATTGCACAAAGCGATTGTCACCAAGCTTCTTTTGCGTCTACACTTGGTAATGGAGGAGTATTCCATACAATCAGACGGGGTCAGGAGACTGAGTAATGGCAAAGAATGAGGGCCAGATCGTAATCAAGAAATACGCCAACCGCCGCCTATACAATACCGGTACCAGCACATACGTGACCTTGGATGACCTGGCGGAAATGGTGAAAAAGGGAGAGGAATTTACCGTCCAGGATGCGAAAAGCGGCGACGACATCACGCATTCGGTCCTGACGCAGATCATTTTCGAACAGGAATCGAAAACCGGAAACACGCTCCTGCCGATCTCCTTCCTTCGGCAGCTGATCGGCTTTTACGGCGATCAGATGCAGGTGGTCGTACCGAGTTTTCTTGAGCACTCCATGCGCTCCTTCACCGAGCAGCAGGTGCAGATGCGTGAACAGATGAACCGCGCCTTCGGCGAGACGCCGCTCGTCAAGAACCTGCAACTGCCGATCCAGATCGTCGAGGAACAGGTGCGCCGCAACACCGAAATGTTCCAGCAGGCCATGCAGATGTTCTCGCCCTTCATGAAGCCGCCGGCAAAAGAAAGCCGCAAGGCGGAGGCCAAGGACATCGACGAGTTGAAAGAACAGCTCCGCGCGATGCAGAGCAAGCTGGATAGCTTGTGAGCTAAGGTAGCGCGCGAGAAAATCGGCCCTAAATTTGCGGAGAGTGCATACCCCCCCTCTGTCACTGACGTGACATCTCCCCCACAAGGGGGGAGATTGGTAACTCGCGGAACCCTCTCGCCCAGCAAGCATAGAATCTGCGGAAACTGCAGTTCGTTGTTTTGAAGATGACGGGCAGCAAGCTCCCAACGATCTCCCCCTTGTGGGGGAGATGTCCCGAAAGGGACAGAGGGGGGGTATCAGAGGTGCGGCATATCAACAGACCGCTTGTCTTCCACCATCACATCCCCGATCAAAACAGAAAAAGGCCGGCGAAACGCCAGCCTTTAATCTCACCCTTTAAGGGAGCGCTTAGATTATGCGCTTTCCTTCGGCGTCAGAACCTGACGACCGCGGTACATGCCTGTCTTCAGGTCGATGTGGTGCGGGCGACGCAGTTCGCCGGAGTTCTTGTCTTCAACGTAGGTCGAAGCCTTCAGCGCATCAGCCGAACGGCGCATACCGCGCTTGGAAGGGCTAGTTTTTCTCTTCGGTACAGCCATTTTCGTTACTCCACTTTGCGGACGAAACATGTCAGCGGCCAGCCAGGCGGCCGAAACAGACATGGATCAATTTCGGAATTTGGTCGGGCTTATACATACCTTGCGGGGCTTTGACCAGTCCCTCACAGCATTTTTTGCCCGCGCCACCGGATTCAGACGGATTGAAGCCGAATCAGCGATCAGGCTTCATCTACGCCCACGATCCACGTCTCTTCAAGCGCCGCTTTTTCCCATTTCTGCCAAGCGGGCAGTGCTTTCATCGTCGCCATGTAGTCCAGCGTGTCGGCAGAGCTCACCAGGTCATAAATCTCGAAGCGGCTGACGACCGGCGCGAACATCGCATCGGCAGCGGAAAACGCGCCAAACAGGAAAGGGCCGCCGGAACGATCCCGCGCCTCGCGCCAGATCGTCTCGATGCGCGCCACGTCGTCCATGACGCCTTGCGGCAGATCGAGACGGCGGCCGGTCGGACGGCGCATGTTCATCGGGCAGGCACCGCGCAGGGCACTGAAACCGGCCAGCATCTCCATGCCGTAGGACCGTGCAATCGCGCGCGCCTGCCGATCCCCAGGCCAGAGCCCCACTTCAGGAAAAAGCTCGGCCGCATATTCGATGATCGCCAGCGATTCCCAGACCTTGAACCCGCCATGAACCAGCATCGGCACCTTGCCCGTCGGCGAGACCGCACGGATGTCCGGGTTGCCGGCCTCGAAATCGAAAGGGATGAGCACCTCCTGGAAAGGGACGCCGCAACCCTCCAGCGCAATCCATGGTCGGAACGACCAGGAGGAATAGTTCTTGTTACCGATATAGAGGGTCAGTCTGTCCATGGTTCGTCCCTTTTCGTCCTCGAAAGGCCGCCGGCGCAATTCGAGCAAACGTCCTATTTTTAGCTGAAAATGCCAGATGTCAGCCGCACGATCGAACGACAAGTTCTGATATCAGTTATAAAGGCATTTGATGTACTCGCCGGAATTCGCCGCTCGCCGCTGGATCAGCGAGGCGAGCTGGCGCAGCCCACGTCCCGGCTTGCTCGCCACCCGGTCGATCGGATTGGGCAGGGAGACGGCGAGAAGGGCAGCTTGGCGAGCGTTGAGCTTCGAGGCCGGCACCTTGAAATGATAGCGCGCGGCAGCCTCGATGCCGTAAATGCCCGGCCCCCATTCGGCGATGTTCAGATAGACTTCCATCATCCGCCGCTTCGACCAGACGAAGGAGGAGGACACGGACAGCGGCAGCTCCATCGCCTTGCGCACAAACGAGCGGCCGTTCCAGAGAAAAAGATTCTTCGAGGTCTGCATCGGGATCGTGCTGCCACCGCGCGTGGATTGGCCCTTCAGCGTCTGCTGCGCGAGCGCGCGCATCTCACCCCAGTCTACACCCCCGTGAAAACAGAATTGCCCGTCCTCGGACGCCATGACCGATCGCACCAGCACCGGCGATATCTCGTCGAAGGAAACCCATCGGCGGTCATACCCCTGAAAGGTCACGGCATCGCGCAGCATAAGGGTCGAAACCGGATGGACGAAGGGCAGGATGTAGAGAACGATGAGCACATAGGGCAGCAGCAGCAAACCGACGACGACGAGGGCGATGCGCTGCGGGAGCGGACGGGCCATAAACCGCGCAAGCAGGGCCGACCGTCTTGGCATCTCGGCTTCCTCCTCGCTGTCCGTCGATATGTCCAATTGCCGAAGGTCCACCATCACCCCATCCCGGAACATGCCTTGCACATTCGGGGAACGCGCTGGGAATGCTCCAATCGTCATACCGTCTACACAAAGCGATGACCAGAGTGCGACGAAATTCCCCTCCGGGCTGTTGACAATTCCCGTTGCCAGCGACCGGCACTCATGCCAAACAGCGGCCATGGACAGCACCTCCTCCTTCGAACATCGCCTCAGGGACAATGCCGGCAAGGTCGAGGCTGTGCTGAGCCGACTTCTCGCCGATGCCCGCCTGGACGACGAGATCGCCCGCCCTGCCCGCCTGCTGGAGGCGATGCGCCATGGCGTGCTGAACGGCGGCAAGCGGCTGAGGCCTTTTCTGGTGATGGAGACCGCGGCACTTCTCGGCGGCAACGGCGATGCGGCGCTACGGATCGGTGCGGCACTCGAATGCGTTCACTGCTATTCCCTGGTGCATGACGACCTGCCGGCCATGGATGACGACGATCTGCGCCGCGGCCAGCCGACCGTCCATATCGCCTTCGACTACGCAACGGCGATCCTTGCCGGCGACAGCCTGCTGACCTACGCCTTCGATATCATCGCCGCTCCTGAAACGGAGCTGCCAGCAGACCGTAAGATGGAGCTCGTGCTGGCGCTGTCTCGCGCCGCCGGTATCGGCGGCATGGCCGGCGGCCAGGCGCTCGATCTCGCCGCCGAGAAAGTGACGCCGGACGAACGGGGCATCACCACGCTGCAGGCCATGAAGACCGGCGCGCTGATCCGCTACGCCTGCGAAGCCGGCGCCATCATTGCCGGCTCATCGGCCGGGGACCGGCAACGACTGCGCAGCTTCGGCGAAAAGATCGGGCTTGCCTTCCAGCTTGCCGACGACCTCCTCGACCTCACCGCCGACGCCGCCACCATGGGCAAGGCAACCGGCAAGGATGCCGCGCGCGGCAAGGGCACGCTGGTGGCGCTACACGGCCAGGCATGGGCCGAGACGACACTTGCAAGACTGGTGCGCGAAGCAACGGAGCTGCTGTCTCCCTATGGGGAAAAGGCGGTCATCCTGATCGAGACCGCGCGTTTCGTGGCAAACCGGAAGAGCTGAGCCTTCGCTTCAGGCGTTATTGGATCGCCGGACATGTCCCCGTGACAAGAAATCGCGTGGAAAATGGGTGACCTCCCTGCCTTTCCGTGGCAGATATCGTCGCCTGAAATCCCCCGGAGCTATCCCATGCATGAGGCGCTCGCCTATCTGCCGCAGATCTTGCCGGCCTATATCGCCTATATCATCGCCGTCGTCAGTCCCGGACCGGCGATCATGGCCATCATCGCCACGTCGATGACGCATGGCCGCAAGTCGGGCATGGCGATCTCGCTCGGTATCTTCGGCGGCTCGCTGACCTGGGCGATCGCGGCGGCCGCCGGGCTTGCGACCCTATTGCATAGCTATGCGATCGCGCTCGAGATTCTGAAAGTCTTCGGCGGGCTCTATCTGCTCTATCTCGCCTACAAGGCATTGCGCGCCGCGCGCGCAAGCGGCGACTTGCAAGCGGCCGTGACGGAGGCAAAAGCACCAAGCTACAGATCGCTGATCCTGCGCGGCTACGGCATCCACGTCACCAATCCGAAGGCGATCTTCGCCTGGCTCGCCATCATCGCGCTCGGCATGCCGCAGGGCGCACCGGCCTCGGTTGCTGTGCTGATCATAGCGGTCTGCGGAACGACCGGCTTTATCGCCTTCATGGGCTATGCGCTGCTGTTCTCGACGCCGC
Organism: Rhizobium lusitanum; assembly: GCF_014189535.1. Lineage (NCBI taxonomy): Bacteria > Pseudomonadati > Pseudomonadota > Alphaproteobacteria > Hyphomicrobiales > Rhizobiaceae > Martinezella > Martinezella lusitana. The sequence goes on from NZ_CP050308.1 coordinate 2,333,371, forward strand.
ATGCGCTGAAGATCTACAGGAGCGCGCGCCGCTGGATCGAAGGCGCGATGGCCGGCTTCTATTGCTTTGCCGGCATCAAGCTGCTGACCAGCAACATCTAAGGCAAGATTTGGCGGCGGATCACTCCGCCGCGACGCTCTTCTGGCCGAAACGCTTCTCGATATAATCGGCGACCAGCGCTTCGAAGTCCGAAGCGATACTCGGGCCGCGCAGCGTCATTGCCTTCTGGCCGTCGATGAAGACGGGGGCGGCGGGCGATTCGCCGGTGCCGGGCAGCGAGATGCCGATATCGGCATGCTTGCTCTCGCCGGGACCATTGACGATGCAGCCCATGACGGCGACGTTGAGCGCTTCGACACCAGGATATTTCTCGCGCCAGACCGGCATGTTCTTGCGCAGGTCGTTCTGGATGTTCTGCGCCAGCTCCTGGAACACGGTCGAGGTCGTGCGGCCGCAGCCGGGACAAGCCGCGACAACGGGCACGAACTGACGGAAACCCATCACCTGCAGCAGCTCCTGCGCCACCTGCACCTCGCGGGTGCGGTCGCCATTCGGCTCCGGCGTCAACGAGACGCGGACGGTATCGCCGATGCCGTGCTGCAGCACATAGCCCATGGCAGCCGACGAGGCGACGATGCCCTTGCTGCCCATGCCAGCCTCGGTGAGGCCGAGATGCAGCGCATGGTCGGAGCGCTGGGCGAGCATGGAATAGACGGCGATCAGGTCCTGCACCTGGCTGACCTTGGCCGAGAGAATGATGCGGTTGCGCGGCAGGCCGATTTCCCCGGCGAGATCCGCCGAGATCAGCGCCGACTGCACGATCGTCTCGCGCGTCACCTGGCGGGCAGATAGCGGCGAGCCGGCGGCAGAGTTCTGGTCCATCAGCGCCGTCAGCAGATCCTGATCGAGCGACCCCCAGTTGACGCCGATGCGCACCGGCTTGTCGTAGCGGATCGCCATCTCGATGATCTCGGCGAACTGCTTGTCCTTCTTGTCCTTGAAGCCGACGTTGCCGGGATTGATGCGGTATTTTGCCAGCGCCTCGGCGCAGGCCGGATGATCGGCCAAAAGCTTGTGGCCGATATAATGGAAATCGCCGATCAGCGGCACGTCCATGCCGAGCCGCAGCAGCCGCTCACGGATCTTCGGCACGGCGGCGGCACTTTCGTCGCGGTCGACGGTAATGCGCACCAGCTCCGAGCCGGCCTTGAACAGGGCGGCCACTTGCGCCACCGTCGAATCGATATCGGCGGTGTCGGTATTGGTCATGGACTGCACGACCACGGGCGCGCCGCCACCGACGATAACGCCGCCGACATCGACGGCAACGGAGGAACGGCGCGGGCTCGGATCAAAATCACTGGCGGACGACATGGAAAACTCTCGTTAGCCCTGGGGAATTGCTGCCTTTCAGGTGGATCACGGAGCGGTCGTTGTCAACCGCTCCGGATATCACTTTCTCGGCCTGGAACATGACCCTAGCGGGTCAAGACGGCCGAATTAATGCGAATTCTCGCCGATGCCGTCGGCGTAACGCGCCAGCGACGAGAGAGCCAAGACGACGAGCAGCAGCACCGGCAGTGCCAGCAGGACCGGCGAGAAACCGACATGCTCGGCGGCAAAACCGATCGCGGAGGGCGCCACCAGCATGCCGGAATAGCCGAGCGTGGTGACGACCGAGATGCCGATGCCCGGCTGCAACCCCGGAATGTTGCCGGCGGCGGAAAAGGCGATCGGCACCATGTTGGAAATACCGATGCCGCACAGCGCGAAGCCGACAATGGCCAATTCCGCATTCGGCGCCAGCGCCGCGATCACCATGCCGACAATGGCGAAAACCGTGCAGACGCGCAGCGTCCTGACGGCACCCAGCTGGTCGCGAACGAAATCGCCGGCAAAGCGCATCACCGCCATGGTGAGGGAGAAAGCGGCAAAGCCGAAGCCCGACAGCGTCACGGAGGCTGCCTTTTCCTGGCTGAGATAGAGCGCGCTCCAATCCAGCACGGCACCCTCCGGCATCATCGAGAACAGCGCCATCAGGCCGAGCAGCCAGGGCAGCGGCACCATCGGCAACCGCGCCTTCGGCTTCGCCTCGTCTGGATGCGGCTGGTCGCCCAGGATCATCGGCCATGCCACGGCCAGGATGAGGATGGAAAGCACGGTGACGACCTCGGCGTGGCCGAGGAAGCCCAGATGCGAGATCAGGAAACCGCCGATCGCCGCACCGAGGAGACCGCCAAGGCTCCAGAAGGCGTGGCAGGACGACATGATCGCCCGACGCATGGATTTCTCCACCGAGACGGCATTGGCGTTCATCGCCACGTCCATGGCCCCGATAAAACCGCCAAACAAGAAGATGGCAATGGCCGCGGTCCACACACTTTCGACCAGGGTCATGGCGAGCAGCATCGGCACCAGCAGCACGGCGAAGGCCTTGACGACGATCTTCGAGCCGCGCCCGGCAATCTGCGCGCCGGCAATCGGCATCATCACCAGCGAGCCAACGCCGAAGACCAGGATCATCAGACCGAGTTCAAACTTGCTCAGTTGCAGCCGCTCGGCAAACTCCGGAATCTTTGGTGCCCAGCAACCGACGCTGAAGCCGTTCATTAGAAACAGCAGCGAGACGGCTGCGCGCGGTTTCGCAAAGAATCCGCTTCTGCGCGCCTGAAGACTCTCGGATTGCATCATATCATTCATGGAAAATCCCCCAAATCAGAGCTCGCAACATATTTAAATCGATTGAAATCGCAATATCCGAAAAGAATCATATTGGTCACGTTTCGTCTCCATCTGTTAAAACGGAAGCAACGGGGCCACAACCACGCATAAATATCTCCCACCCGATCTGCCCTGCTCATATGCCCTATTGACGACGAAAAGGTAGGCTCCTATCGGTTGAGCCAGACAAGATTCCTCGACTGCTTCGCATCGGCCCTTCCCCCTTGGTACTCTAGTGAAAAACCCCATCAGCTACGGCATCCTGCTTACGGCCTTCGGCTATATGCTGTTCACCGCCCATGACTCGGCAGTGAAACTGCTGGTCGTCACCATCCCGGTCTGGCAGGTGCTCTTCCTTCGAAGCTGCGCCATCCTTGCCGGCTGTTTCCTCTACGAAGGGCCATCGCTGGTGGGCAAAGTGGCGCGCTCGCCGGTGGTCAAGCCGATGATCGTGCGCAGCATGCTGCTGCTGGTCGCCTGGATCTCCTATTATTCGGCCGCCCAATATCTCCAGCTCGCCGAGGTCACCACCCTCTACTATGCCGCCCCGATCGTCGGCACGATCCTTGCGACCATCGTGCTTAGGGAAAAGGTCACCGTCGCCCGCTGGATGGCTGTCGGCGTCGGCTTCTGCGGCGTAGTTATCGCCTCCAATCCCGTGGGACTGTCGATCTCCTGGCCGGTCTATCTCGCCTTGCAGGCCGCCGTCCTCTGGGCAACCGGTATGGTGCTGCTGCGCAAGACCGCGCTGCATGAAAAGAGCCATATCCAGATGGCCGTTTCCAATATCATGCTAATCCTGATGACGGGCACGATGGCGATCCTGCATTGGAAGACGCCGACAAGCCACGAACTCATCCTGCTCTGCATCACCGGCATCTTCTCCGGCATCGGCCAACTGGCGCTGTTCGAAGGCATGCGCCAGGCGCCGGTCTCGGTGCTCGCCCCATTCGAATATACCTCGCTCGTCTGGGCCTTTGCGCTCGGCTATCTCATCTGGGGCGACGTACCCGGCATCAACACCTTCCTGGGCGCGATCCTGATCCTCAGCGCCGGGCTGATCATTATCATCAGTGAGCGGAAACGGCGGCGGGTGTCGGTGGTTTGAGGTGGGGTTGGGGTGTCGGGCTCGCTATGCGGTGTCGCATCGGGGTGGATGGATGAGTTCTTCGGTGGCAATCGCCGTCATAATTAACAGAAAATAGCGCCAAAAGCGGACGCTTTCACCCGGCATATACGCGTGATGCAGATAAGATGAGCAATATCCGCTAGCGTTTACGCCGCCCGTCTCGGCTAAGAAAACTTAAGCTTGAACAAAATCTTGAGCAAAGCCTCAACTGTCTCTCTGTAGCTCTTCACATCGTTGTCCGTAATACCCACCGAGGCGCGCTCGTGAATTAGCTTGTTGCGCATCATGTAGAAATGCTTCGCCTTATCGATATGCACCTGAGGAATGCTCGGGACGGCGACCTTCACTGTATCTACCACATTACGACGATTGGTGAATAAGGTGGCGATATGTGCATCTGTGTAGGTTCTCGGCGGGAAGAGGTCCGTCCGATGGACGATGAACTCTTTTAGCGCAATCTCAAAATTACTATCTAGCAAGATCAAAGCGATCCGGTTTCGTGTGTCGAAACGCTGCTTCATGACCACGTCAGTCGCTGCGATCGCTTCGACGAGACCGAGCGTCCAAGGCTGGTCTCGGATGATCGTCTTGTTCCTCTCTTTCAGAACCTCTACCCGCACCTTGTTCACGCGAGGCAAAGGAGCCAGTATGAATCGTGGCATATATCCAGGCGCCTCGGTCGGAACATCCTGAAAGTCGCCAGTGCGGTGATTGAAGACTTCCTCTTCCCAGTTATGTTTCAAGCGACGGGAGAGCGAACTGAAATAGCTTGTAAGTGCGATGATAGTTTGTTGGATATGATGAAAGACGTAGTGATCAATATCCACGCCACTCTTGCTGCTGTTCCATGGCATCGTTCGCGCGGCGCCCTTAAGCTCGACAATCACTCGGGCGAGTGAAGCGTCCGGGTGAGGTACACCTGCTTCACGAGGCACCTGGTAGCCGACGTCCCTCGTCTTCAATTCCTTTACGATGAGGCGATGATTGCAGTAGATGTAGACTCCATAGTTCTCTGCCTCCGGGTCACGGTCGATGATGAGGCCACCCTCGACCTTCGCCAATACATCCTGGAATCCAGCCACTGGGATTCTGAAAGTTGACCTCTGCGGTGGGTACTGTTGGGGAAAGGCGAACGCGTCGAAGCGGATTGGCCTGAGCACTTCATCATTCACCCGCAGCATACAGCCTTGCTCAATAAACCAACTGTAGGTTTCAGCGAAATGCACTTTCAGCTGATCGATCTCGCGTTGACCGAACGGGCGCCGAAGCTTCGAGATCTCCACACGTGTCGTATTTGGTGCGATATCGGGGATCAGATATGAGGCTAGATTCCAATCGTCAGATTCCAGCCAATCCTTAGTGACGTCGAGTTGTCGGCTCGGATTGGTTTTGTATCGCGTTTTAATCTCGACGTGCTCACCAATGGCGACGCTTGCCCGCTTGCTGCCGACGCCGAAGACACCAATGATCGACATTGCCGGGGTGTTTCCGCTGCCGCCGGGAGCAATAAGAAGTCGAAGTTCCGGTGCCTTCACACCGCCAGCGTTGTCTTGTACTGAGATAAGCTGCCGTTGCAAATCGAGGTCTATATCGATGGTGAGAGGCTTTACTCTCTCATTGAGCATCCAGAGATCGAGTGCATTGTCAACGAGTTCAGAAAGTCCCGTGCGTAGACCATAGTCCGCAATAATAGACCAGAAGACTCGTTTGTCGGGCGTTCCGTCTATCGGCTCGCCCTCGGTCTTGATCGTAACAGTACTAACCATGTTTCCCCACAGATCGAGATATAAAAAGCCCGACGAGAGACGACTTTAGCAGACGACCGCAGGATGACTACTGCAAAATTATTTTTGTCTATGGCTTTTAATCACAGGACAGAACGCGATATTCGAAAATACTAGCGGGATCGCAGTAACGCGGTGAATCTTGCACTAACGCTTTGCTTCGAGGAAGAGCCTTAGCAGTGTACAAGTTTGGGGCTGTCCAGCGCAAACATAACCATAGCCAACACCCCATCATCGGAATCTCCGATAACACCATCGTTTTTCTCCGTTTCCCCTCCCCCGCACCTCTCTGCCAAGTCTTCGCCCGCAATCATTCACCTTCGGGAGCAAAAGACATGGCACTTGCAGACATCGCGAATTCACGAATCCTCATCGTCGGCGGCAGCTCCGGGATGGGCCTGGCGTTGGCGAAGTGCGCGCTTGCCGCCGGCGCGGAGGTGATCATCGTCGGACGGAACGAGGACAAGCTTCGGCGCGCCGGCGCGGAACTGCAAAATCCGGCCCTCTCCACGGTCGCGGTCGATATCACGCAGGAAGCGCAGGTCGCAGCACTGTTCGAGAAGATCGGCCGGCTCGATCATATCGTCAGCACGGCCGCCGATATCGAAGGCGCTTATGAATTGCTGCCGGCGCTAGACCTGAAAGCCGCGCAACGGGTGGTGGAGAGCAAATTCTATGGGCCGCTACTGCTCGCCAAATATGGTGCGCCAAAACTCTCCGCCACCGGCTCCATCACCTTCACCTCCGGTATCGCAGCCTATCGCCCATCGGCGCGAGGCTCGGTCGTCGCCGCCGTCAACGCAGCGCTCGAGGGACTGGTGCGGGCGCTTGCGGTCGAGCTCGCACCTATCCGCGTCAATGCCGTTTCGCCCGGCTGGGTCAACACACCCATCTGGACATTCGTTGCCGGCGACAGGAAGGACGAGACGCTGGACGCCATGGCAAAGCGGCTGCCGGTCGGGCGCGTCGGGCAACCGGAGGATATCGCCGACGCTATCGGCTATCTGATGGGCAACGGCTTTACGACGGGGACGACACTGCATGTCGAGGGCGGACATCGGCTGATCTAGTTGGCGCAAAATGATCGCTCGCGGCCGCCAGCAACTGTCTCAGCGCCGGCGGCTGCACGCGCCGGCGCCGCCATATCATCACCAGCGAGACCGTCTGCGTCGGCCCCGGCCACGGCAATTCGCCGATATCACCGCGATCGAGCGCCTCGGCAACCGCTAGGCGTGGCACCAGCCCGATACCTGCACCGGCCGCCACAAGCCGTGCGATCGCGCCGATGCTGCCGAGCTCGGCGGCGGGCTTCGGTGCCACGATACCGGCCTCCGCAAATGCCGTGTCAAACATGGCCCGATAAGTGCAGCCAATTTCGGTCGTCAAAAAATCCATCGAGGCAAGCTCGGCCAGATCCGGCTCCCCCGCCGCAAATTTGGCCGCAGGGGATGTCGCAAGGATCAGCGGCTCGGTCGCGATTGCGCGGCTGACGAAACGCTCGTCCAGACGTCCCTGATCGAAACAGAAGGCAACATCGATCTCGCCGGTCTCGAGTTTTCGCAAGAGATCGCCGCTGCCTCCCACCTTCAGCCGAAGACTGATACCCTGATGGTCGGTCTGGAAGGCAGATAGCCATGCGGGAAGCTTGACGGCGGCAATCGTCTCGAGCGCGCCGATGGTGACCGATCCGGCCTCATCTCCGGCGGTTGCCGCGACCGCCGCGCGTGCCTCATCCGCCAGCGCCAATAGCTCCTGCGCATAGGAGACCAGCGTCTCACCCGCCTGCGTCAGCTCCAGGCCCTGCTTCGACCGAGTGAAAAGTGCCGTGCCCAGCTCGGCCTCCAGCGACTGCATCTGGTCGCTGACGCTCGACTGCGCCAGATGAACCTCCTCGGCCGCCCGAGTGAAGCTTTTGCTCCGGGCAACCGCGAGGAATGTCTTGAGAAGTCGAGGATGCATCGGGACACGCCGCATTTGTTTCGGGCCTGGCACCGCAGCGATCAAGATGACGAGGCGGCGCCCACTACCGCGAACGCTGCCACATCGCCGATATCGGCGTCAACAAGTCCGGCTTCCGTGACCAGACGGCGGAACCTGATCTATATCCAGAGATCGTTCGGCGCTGTCCTCTCGCCGCCCTCATGGCCAGTGTTCAACGTGCCGCGCGGTTCGATCAGCATCATCCGAACTTCCTGCTCGGCGAAAGGCTTGTGTTCCACGCCCTTCGGAACGACGAACATCTCGCCTAGCCCGATTTGAACGGCGCCATCGCGAAAATCGATCCGCAGCTGCCCTTCGAGAACGATGAAAGCTTCATCCGTTTCCGGATGATCGTGCCAGATGAAATCCCCTTCGATGCGGACGAGCTTGAACTGGTAGTCGTTCATTTCAGCGACGACCCGGGGCTGCCAAAACCCCTCAATCTTTCCAAGCTTCTCCTGGAAATTGATGGATTGCCTGGTCGCTGCCGCGCTTGCTTCACTCATGATCCTCCCTTTCGAATACAAGAAGGGTGACTATGGACCGCGGCCTTGGATCGATCTTGAACGTTTGTGCAAAGAGAGAAAGGTCTTGCGAATCGCATAAGTGCGTGCTTATGTTTTGGCATGATCGAGAACGATATATTCCGAGCCTTGGCTGATCCGACCCGTCGGGCAATCTTTGAAAAGCTGGCGGCAGGCAGCACGAACGCCAGCGCCTTGCGCGAGGGCATGGAAATCAGCCAACCGGCAATGTCCCAGCACCTCTCGGTTCTCCGCAGCGCCGGGCTTATCAAGGAAGAACGACAGGGGCGCTTCGTGAATTATGAAGTTGATCCGGATGGGCTGGCTCTCATCGCAGAATGGCTGGCTAGATATCGCGCCTATTGGCCCGAGCGCATCGACGCTCTCAAGGTCTTGCTGAAGGATATGGATCAATGAACGACGAAAAGACCGTGGAGCAGAAAAAACGGGATCGCGCTTGAGTATGAGCTCGATGAGTCCCCGCAAAAAGTCTGGCGCGCCATCAGCATTCCGGAGTTTCGCGAAAGCTGGTTGCCGAAGGAGGCGTTGGCGGATCCCGAGGCGACCTATGTCACGCCTGGCGAGGAAATTTGCTACAGGATGCGCGACAACGCACCGCCATTCCTTGAAAGCAGCGTGACGTTCAGGATTACTCCGAACGCGACCGGGGGAACCAGCCTGCGGATCATCCACGAACTGACTGACATGAGGTTCGACCAGATGACGAGGGCCGCCGCAAACAAGAACAGTCCGACTCTGATGCTCGCTGCCTGACGGCCGCGAGAACCCCGAAAATCCTGGAAGATTGGAGTTCGCCGATGCGCGAAGCGATGCAACTCGTCCCTATGGTCATAGAGCAATCCAGCCGAGGAGAGCGATCTTTCGACATCTATTCCCGCCTCCTGCGTGAACGGATCATTTTTCTCAATGGTGAAGTGAACGATACCGTCGCGGCCCTGGTCTGCGCGCAATTGCTGTTTCTTGAAGCGGAAAACCCCAGGAAGCCGATCAGTCTCTACATCAACTCGCCGGGCGGCGTCGTGACCAGCGGCCTCGCCATGTATGACACCATGCACTACATCCGCGCGCCGGTGCACACACTATGCATGGGGACTGCCCGTTCGATGGGGTCGTTCCTTTTGATGGCGGGCCAAGCCGGTGAGCGAACCGCGCTGCCCAACTCCAGCATCCATATCCATCAGCCGTTAGGTGGCTTCCAAGGGCAGGCTTCCGACATGCTGATCCATGCCGCGGAAATGGAGCGGACCAAGCACCGCATGACGCGGCTCTATGCCGAACATTGCGGACGCACCTACGAGGAGTTCGAGCGCGCGATGGACCGCGATCATTTCATGACCGCAGAACAAGCTCTGGAATGGGGCCTTATCGACCGCATCCTCCGGGTTCGCGAAGAGGATCTGCCTATAGTTCCGGTGACCTGAGTGCGATCAGGGCACCAACCGGCAATGCCGCAGAATAGGGAGCGCTGCAGCCGCTGAACTATGCGCGTTCTGTCGGCGCATAGTTGCGGCGTGCTCGGCAAAGCCGTCAAAACCACCACCCCTTGAGAAAAATATTCGCAATTGCCGATTTCTTTCGCAGTTTTCTACGCTTCCCCGCTCCGATTTTTCTGCGATGTATGCAACATTGATTGCAACACGTTCCAGAAACGGAAGAAAACAATGAACTGGTTGAAGACCGTTGCCGCCGCTGCCCTCGTGCAGGCCGCTTTCCTTTTGCCCGCCCATGCCGGCGATAATCTCAAGGCGATCCAGGCCGCCGGCGTGCTGAAGGTCGGCACGGAAGGCACCTATGCGCCCTTCACCTTTCATGACGCAAGCGGCAAGCTCGTGGGCTTCGATGTCGAGATCGCCGAAGCCATCGCTTCCAAGCTCGGCGTCAAGGCCGAATTCCTGGAAGGCAAGTGGGACGGCCTGATCGCCGGCCTCGACGCCAAGCGCTACGACACCGTCATCAATGAAGTCGGCGTCACCGACGCCCGCAAGCAGAAGTATGACTTCTCCGATCCCTACATCGCCTCCAAGGCCGTGCTGATCGTCAAGGACAGCAACACCGACATCAAGGATTTCGCCGATCTCAAGGGCAAGAAGTCCGCACAATCGCTGACCAGCAATTTCGGCAAGCTCGCTCAAGCGTCCGGCGCTGAACTCGTCGGCACCGACGGTTTCGACCAGTCGATCCAGCTCGTGCTCACCGGCCGCGCCGACGCCACAATCAACGACAGCCTGTCCTTCCTCGATTTCAAGAAGCACAAGCCCGACGCGCCGGTGAAGATCGTCGCCCAGCAGGCCAATGCCGATTTTTCAGCCGCCATCATCCGCAAGGGCGAGCCGGAATTGCAGGCTGCCATCAACAAGGCGCTGGCCGACATCAAGGCTGACGGCACCTATGCCAAGATCTCCGACAAATACTTCGGCCAGGACGTTTCGAAGTAAGTGGGAATAGGCATAAACGCCAAATTGTGAAAAAGATGCGTCCGGGGCCATCCCCGGACGCATTCTGTTATGGAAAGGTCGCTTCTCCGTGGAGCACTGGTTGCAATTGATGTGGGAGTCGCTGGGCACGCTGCTTTGGGCGGGGCTCGTCTTCACCATCCCGCTCACCCTGATCACCTTCGTTCTCGGCCTGCTGCTCGGCCTCGTCACGGCCGTCACGCGGCTGTTCGGACCTAAGCCGCTGGTCGCCGTCGCGCGCTTCTATGTCTGGGTGATCCGCGGCACGCCGCTGCTGGTGCAGCTTTTCGTCATCTTCTACGGCCTGCCAAGCATGGGCATCCTGCTCGACGCCTTTCCGGCCGCCGTCATCGGCTTCACGCTGAATGTCGGTGCCTACTCGTCCGAGATCATCCGCGCCGTCATCTCTTCCGTGCCGAAGGGCCAGTGGGAAGCCGCCTATTCCATCGGCATGAACTGGCGCCAGGCGATGAGCCGCACCATCCTGCCGCAAGCGGCCCGCGTCGCCGTGCCGCCGCTGTCGAACACCTTCATCTCGCTGGTCAAGGACACCTCGCTTGCCGCCGCGATCACCGTGCCGGAACTGTTCCAGGCCGCGCAGCGCATCGTCGCCACCACCTATGAGCCGCTGATCCTCTATATTGAGGCCGCCATTATCTATCTCGTGCTCAGCACCTTCCTCTCGACGCTGCAGGGCTACCTCGAACGCCGTTTCGCCCGCTCTGGCGGCACGCTGGAGGCACGGACATGATCGAGTTGTCACATATCGAAAAGCGCTTCGGCGACAGTGTCATTCTGAAGGATATCAGCCTGGTCATCCCGGAAGGTACGGTGACGGCGCTGGTCGGCCCTTCCGGCGGCGGCAAGAGCACGCTTTTGCGCTGCATCAACCTCCTGGAAATCCCGAGTGCCGGCACGATCCGCATCGGCGAGGAGAGCACAACCTTTCAGCTGGGCAAGAAGACCGCCTGGCAGGACATCCAGAAGATCCGCCGCCAGACCGGCATGGTCTTCCAGAATTTCCAGCTCTTTCCGCACAGGACCGCCATCGAAAACGTCATGGAAGGCCTGACGACCGTGCTGCGCTGGCCGGCGGACAAGGCTCGCACCCGCGCCGTCGAGCTTCTGACCAAGGTCGGCATGGCGCACAAGATCGACGCCTGGCCTTCGACACTCTCCGGCGGGCAGCAGCAGCGCGTGGCAATCGCCCGCGCGCTCGCCCCCTCGCCCCGCGTTCTTCTCTGCGACGAGCCGACCTCGGCGCTCGATCCGGAACTGGCCGCCGAAGTCGTCGATGTTCTCGGCAAGCTCGCTAATGAAGGCACGACCATGGTGATGGCGACGCATGACCTGCGCCTCGCCTCGAAGATCGCCACCAGCGTCGTTTTCCTCGAAGCCGGTAACATCGTCGAAACCGGCCCCTCCCGCACCATCTTCGGTGCCCCTCAGCAGGAACGGACGAAACAGTTCATCTCGACGCTGAATGCGGGGCATAGCTACGATATATGAGCGCGGGGCTTCTTCTCTGCGTGAACAACGTGAAGGGAGGCCAGAGGCTTGGCGAGTCACCTTCTCGATCGCTCGGAGCTAAAGCGGCTCCTTTCGCGGCGTTCCGTCCTTTTCCCATACATCGAAACTAAAATCTTTTGGGCGACCTGCCCGTTGATCCCTACCAGAAGTCCACCATGTAGACCCGCCGCGCCGTTGTAATCGGTCCGGATTTTCAGCTAGAAGCCTCCTGCCATGCGCCATGGCGCTTTCAACCATGGACGGCGGTCAACGAAATCGCTTAGCCGTTCCGACAGCACGCGGGCGACTATGAAATAGTCAGCCATCGCACATCTAAGTGCTACGGTACACGGATCCGTTCATCCATGCCCACAGCTACGCGAACGTACCGTCACTCACATAGGTTCTGCCTTCGAAAACCCCAAACTCCAGATAGTGCTCAAGAGGATTGATGCCGGCGGCAGCAACGTCTGGATAGAGTTTCAAATAGCCCGCCGTATCGAAGTTGCGGGAGGGGTCGCGTCCCTCATGCCAGCCGTACTGCAGATAGTGGGTGAACGGATTGACGCCGGCAGCAGCCACATCATGGTACGTTGCCAGATATCCTGATGTATCAAAAAACGGGTTGGGGTCACGCCCTTCATGCCAGCCGAATTGATTGTAGTGCTGCTCGGGGTCCGCATGGGCTGCAGCCACATCTGGATTATTCTTGAAATAGAACGTGTCGTCGATCAGTAGATCTTTGGCATTAACATTGCGACCCTCGTAGATACCGAACTTCAGATAATGCTCAAGTGGATCGATCTTGGCCGCGGTAACGTCCGGATTGAGCCGTAAATATTCCGCCGTATGGAAGAGGCTCGATGGATCTCGTCCCTCCTTCCAGCCGAACTGGTCGTAGTGCTGAAGCGGATTAATGCCGGAAGCCGCTACATCATGGTATTTCGCCAGATATTCGGAGGTATCAAAGAATTTGTTCGGATCACGGCCCTCATGCCATCCGGAGTTTGAGTAATGCTGATCCGCGTCAGCACCCGCGTCAAAAACGTCATGGTAGTGAGTATAATAAAACATATCATCGACGAGGGGGGAGCCGTCATCTTGAACGATTGTCCTGTCGGAAAACTGCAGCTTCTCAATTGAGATCAGGCTGTCCTGACCTTCGCTACCCTTAATCAGCATCGCGCGATTGCCATAATCGACCGTTGCTTGCTTCAGGCTGAAGTTGAAGGCCGCCGTGTCGATACCCGCGCCGCCGTGAAGCCAATCATTCCCGGCACCCCCACTGAGCCAATCGTTTCCACCTCCCCCCATTAGCGAATTGTTGGCAGCGTTGCCGATAATCGTGTCGCTGCCGGATCCACCGATTGCATTTTCGATCAACGAGCGATTATCGCCGTTATACTGAAGGGCGTTGTAGACGTTTCCATGCGCAAAGTGGCCATCACCAAGATACGCGAGCTGTGAGTTCGACATCGCCGACCAGCCGCCGGGTGCCAAGTTTATGGATTGAGCCGAAGTGTAGTTCGAGAAATCGTAGGTATCGGCGCCACCACCATCCCACACGGTGAGGAAGATACGGTTGTCTCCAGGCTTTCCCTGCCCGACTCCGTCGATGAACATCTCGCCAGTCGTGGAAGAAAAAGTGTAGATGGTATTGCCAGCATGCGTAGCAAAATCAGCTCCATACAGTTTTTGGATCGCGGCGATGTCGTACATCATCAGCGATTGTGCAAAGCCGAAGTCTTCATTTGTGTAGCCGGTATTCACAGACACTCCCGTATAGGAGCGGTAGCTCATGACCGTAAACTCCATGCTGTCGTGCGCAAGGCTCGTTGTCACGGAGTTGGTATTTGACGGCTCGTGCGGATGCTTGAGGCCAAGTGCATGCCCAATCTCATGCAGAGTAGATACCCAAGCATAATTACCCTTGACCGGATCGGTCATGGCATTCAGTCCGCTCTGTGTACCGAACCAAACATCGCCGCCCTGAGCACTATCCGAGGGGAAATAGGTATAAGCGGCGTTCTGCGCAGCGTCCGACATGCCAAAACGCAGGGTAGCGTTTCCAGGAACCGAGGTTTCTTCCATGAAAGTAAGGTTCGAGATGGAACTATACTGCGCAAAGGCTGAGTGCACCGCTGCCTGCATGGTTGCATTGAGGGGCTGGAACGTCAGTTCCTCCCCGCTGTAACTACCATATTGGGCACCGCTGGTGGTAAACGAAAAATCCAGCGCGGAGGACGCCCAATACTGTCCGTAGATCAGACCATTAACATCATTCGAAGTGCTAGACCACGGAACCGGAAAATACGAAGTAAGCATTCAAAACGTCTCCAAACGTACTGTAAATTCAATGACCACTGTTCATTGAGATGCTTAAACGGCAAACAACTGATCTGCAAGTAGGGGTAGAATTTTCTATCAACATCTTTCGCTACCATGTGAGAGTGAGAGCGATCGACGCGGCGCAAAACCGGCGAATTAGTACCGGTTCAGGACCGAAATCCTGAGAATAAGGCACCTTCGACATCGTCACTCTTCTCTAAACGCCCGAGCCATTTGGTCCGTAAACGGCTTTGCCAAATACGCCAGTGCAGTACGCTCGCCCGTCTGAATGAACGCCTCCACCGGCATCCCGACCACCGGTGCAAGGTTGCCCAACCGGCCCCATTCGGTCGCCGAGACGGCGACCCTGAGACTATAATAGCTTTGCCCGGTGCGCTGATCAGTGGTCAGGTCGGCTGCAATCTTTGTAATGCGGCCACTCAATTCCGGTGTAGTGCGCTGATTGAACGCAGAAAACCGAAGCGTTACCTCCTGCCCAGCAACTACCTGATCGATATCCTGCGGCGACAACTTAAGCTCCGGTGTCAGCAAATCGTTATCGGGCACGATCTGCATGATCGCTTCACTGGGCGTAACGACCGCCCCTGATGCATGCACGGCCAGTTGATGAACGATGCCTGCCTGTGGTGCACGAATATCGATGTGTCTCAACTCGTCCTCAGCAGCAACGAGGCGCTCGGAATATTCACCGATTTCGCTTTCGGCCTGACGCAGTTGGTCCGATACCTCAGTTCTTTGATCATCATCAACCTGAATGATCTGCAGCTGGGTTTCAGCGATCTTGCCGTTGGTTTGGGCCGCGGAGGCGATCAGACTGCCGAGCTCACCGGTGAGGTCTGCTGCATCGCGCTGTAAGTTATAAACTCGGGTCGCCGGGATAATGCCCTGATCGAGCAAGGGTTGAAGGCTGGTGAGTTCCTTGTTGATAATGGCAATCGCTTGCCGTTTGCCGTCCTGTTGGGCGCTCAGCCCCTCCGCCTCCTTCGAAAGCTGACGCACCCGTTCGGCCAACTGCGCTTTGCGCCCCATCTTGGAAGACCGCCGATCATGAAACAGCCGCTGCTCACCATCAAGCATCGCTGCCACTTCGCCAACCTCCTGCTCCTTTAAAAGGCTCTCAGGAAAGGTGATTTCCTCTTTAGAATCTCGTTCGGCGGAAAGCCGTGCGGTGCGCGCGGTAAGTTCCTTCAGACGCTTCGAAACGATCGCAAGATTGGCACGCGCTTGGGTGTCATCGAGATGTATGAGTATTTGGCCAGCTTCGACACGATCCCCGTTCTTGACGAACACTTGGCCGACAGTACCGCCCTTTTGGTGCTGAACGGGTTTAACGTAGCTGTCGACGACCAGCGTGCCGGCGGCAATGACAGCACCCTGAAGACGAATGGTGGCAGCTAGACCTCCCAGGACTCCAACGAGAAAGATAATTGCGGTGATAGCAACGAGCGTCAGGCGACGGATGGCGTGCTCGGCAAGCGGCGCGTGATCATCCTTCATTGCGTCATCTCCTCACCAGCGATCATTAGTCGAACAGGCTGCAGCCCGGACGGCGCTGGCTGCGTCGTCTTCCTGAGAACCTCATCCTTCGGCCCAAATGCCTGCATCTGACCATTCGCCAGAACGAGAACCTTGTCGACAACGCCAAGTGCACTTGGGCGATGAGCGATAATGATAGCAATGCCGCCACGCGCCCTCACATCCAGTATCGCACGTGACAACGCCGCCTCCCCCTCCGCGTCGAGGTTTGAGTTAGGCTCATCGAGAACGATCAGGAACGGCTCGCCATAGAGCGCACGTGCCAGCGCGATACGCTGGCGCTGTCCGCCCGACAGCGCCGATCCTTGTTCGCCGATCTTCGTGTCGAAGCCTTCGGGGAACTGCACAATCATGTCGTAGACACCAGCCGCCTTCGCAGCAGCAATGATTTTTTCTGACGGCGCATCCGGATCGAAACGGGCTATGTTTTCAGCGATAGATCCACCAAACAACGAAACATCCTGCGGCAAATATCCTATGTGTTGGCCGAGCGCTCGCGGATCCCATTGCGACAGAGACGCCCCATCCAGGCGGACCGCACCTGAAATCGGCGGCCAAATCCCGACGAGGCCCCGCGCGAGCGAGGATTTACCTGATGCGCTTGGGCCGATGACGCCGACGGCTTCTCCTGCCTGAAGCTCAAAGGAAACGCCGCGCACGATCGCGAGCTTTAAGCCCGGCGCCGCGAGATGCAAATTTTCAGCTTTGAGGACGCTTTCCGGCCTGGGAAGGGAAACTTCTTTTTCGTCAGCCTGCATCAGTTGCGCGAGCTTCATCAGCCGTGACCAGCTATCACGCGCTGCGGCGAAACCCTTCCATTGACCAATCGCCAGTTCGACCGGCGCCAACGCCCGACTAACAAGGATGGAACTCGCTATCATAATGCCGCCCGAGGCCTCTTGGCGGATGACAAGTATGGCCCCAACGGCAAGCACCGCTGACTGCAGCACCATTCGCAAGATCTTGGAAATTGTCCCGAGTATGCCTGTTACGTTTGACGCACGCAGATGATTGCTGAGATAGCGGCGATTGATTTCGCTCCACTGTCTACCAAGCAGATGACCAAAACCCATCGCAAGCACAGCTTCTGAATTTCGACGCGTTGCTTCCGCAAGAGCCATTCGCTCCGAAGCGATTTTCGCTGCCTCCTTAGCCGGCTGACGTGACTTCAGTTCGGCCAATATCGTCAGACCGATGAGCATTAAGGCTCCGGCCAAGGCCGTAATACCGATCCATACATGAAACAGGAAGCATAAACCGAGATAAAATGCCATCCAGGGAATATCGAACAAAGCAGTTGGCCCTGGCCCCGAAAGAAACCCTCGTACAGTATCCAGGTCGTGCACCGACTGAAGACCATTTCCAGGCACCTGCATGCGCGACGGAAATAAGACGAGGGAATCGTAGACAGTGCTTCCGAAGCGCTCATCTACCGATAGGCCGACGCGCACCAAAAGCATTGAACGGATGAGTTCGAGAATCCCCTGAAACGCGTAAAGTGTGGCCGTAATGATGCCCAGACCAACCAGCGTAGGCAGACTGTGGCCAGGAATGACGCGATCGTAGACCTGCAGCATAAAGAAGGAGCCGGTCAATGCGAGAATGTTGACAATCGCGCTGGTCGCACCAATCCCGAGAAAGGCTTTCTTCAAGGAGGATAAAACGGCCACAAGGAACATCTGTGGAGGCTTCGTAGTCGTGCTAGACAAACTCAAACCCCGCTCACGCTGCTGCAATGAAATGGAAGTCGTTCTGATGGAAGGTTGCCAGGGCAACGTTCTTCAACAAGATCGAGCTGTTCGCGTTCCTGGAAATTTCAGATAACTCTTCGCGCTCGTTAGCCATATGCTCCAGAATGCTCTTGATAGTTGATCGGTTAATCGTCGGGCCGTTGATTAGAGGCTAGTTCCACTCGCACTCTGGATGATCCGCAGAAAAAGGACGGCGGACTCGATACGAAAGCGTGGTGTGCAACAGAAGCCGGGATCAATATGCATCCGAGAGGTAAGAAATTTGTAAAACCGCAAAGCGTTCTATTCAAGCGGAGTGAGAAAACATCGTCGTCCGGTCGACGAATCCGCATCCGTTACGCATAATTACGCTTAATGAAGCGAAAACTAAATTCGACGACCTGGGTTCTTCCGCCTATTTTCCAGAGGCAGATTCCTGCATCCCGCGAATAAACTCATAGATTCGGGATTGTCGTCTATAAAGTGATTTACGCATACTTCAGATTTTCAGTTCACGCTCCCACTGAACTTTGAGAGGTAGTGTGACGATGAAGCAACAATGTCATCTCGGCATGGTCGATTTGGGCTTCATCGTCCACACGCACAAATCAATCGGATCGTCTGCAACAGGCCCGGCGGCGGGGCGGGAGTAAATCGGCCGACGTTTCACGCCGGCAGGATTTGGTAGCCCTCGGAGGCTCGCTCTACGCGACCGAAGCCGGTGATATGGCCACCGGCGATGATCCAGCCTTCGCGGGCGGCATCTTCCAATGTCGCCTGACGCGTTCGCACCGCCATCTCGGGGTCGAGATCGAAGACCAGGCCAATCTTCGGATCACCAGGCTGAAGATCTTCCAGATGTAAGGCGTCGCCCCAGATCAGGAGATCGTTGTCCCCGGCGTCGATCCGATCGCCGCCGCGCATCAGATAGCCAGTGTGGCCGGGGGTGTGACCCGGCAGAGGGCGGGCCTCTATGCCGGCCAACACAGGGCCATCAGGAATCTGCCGGACCCGGGACCCATAGACGCGGACGAGTTGCTCAGCCACCTTGAAGCCACCACGACGCGCCTCAGGTGTTGCCTCTCGAGCGACCGGATCGGTGAAAAAGGCAAAATCCCTGGCCGGCACGAATATTTCGGCATTGGGGAAATACGGAGCGTCTCCGTCGAACAGACCGAGCGCATGATCACCGTGGATATGGGTCAGCAATATCAACCGGATCTGCTCCGGCGTGATGCCGGCCTCCTGTAACGCCGATCGCGCATGGCCGTATTTTGGTCCCCAAGCGGTCCCGGTACCGGCATCGACGAGAATGATGCCATCAGCGCTGCGCAGGGCAAAACAGTTTACATCCACCTGAAGCATCGGCTTGCCCAACGCTTCGATCGCGCGCTGCCGAGCTGCGCCGCCATCCGTATGGATCAGCACATCCGCCGGAGCTTCGAAGACGCCGTCGCGCAAAAGGATAACGTCATACTGCCCGAAATGTCGGCGACTGTCGGTCATTGATGCGATCCCGCCTTGAAGGCCACGTTCAGGAAAAGGCCGGCCCAGGAGCCGGCCACTTCCGTTGTCTGGTGACGGACACTAAGCTCCGTAGACGACGAGCAGATCCTTGGCGTCGATCTGGTCACCGGCAAGGACGAGGACTTCGGTGATGGTGCCGTCCTTCTCCGCATGCAGCGCCGTTTCCATCTTCATCGCTTCGATGGAGACAAGCACGTCGCCGGCCTTGATCGCCTGGCCGGGTGTGACGAAGACGCGGGAGATGACGCCCGGCATCGGCGCGCCGACATGGGCCGCATTGCCGGGTTCCGCCTTGCGACGGGCGGCACTGCCCGCAGCGCCATGGGCACGGTCCGGCACCTTGATGCGGCGCGGCTGACCGTTGAGTTCGAAGAACACCGTCACCATGCCCTTCTCATCGGTCGCCGTCATTGCCTGGTTGACGACAACAAGCGTCTTGCCCTTCTCGATCTCTGCGAAGAGTTCGCCGCCTTCCTTCAATCCATAGAAGTAGGCAGGCGTCGGCAGCACCGAGACCGGGCCGTAAGTGTCGGCGGTCAAGGCATAGTCGGTGAACACTTTTGGATACATCAGGTAGGAAGCGAATTCGAAGTCATCGACCTTGCGCTCGAGCTTGGTCTCGATGACCTTGCGCTCCGCATCGAGATCGGCCTCGGCCAGCAGCGAACCGGGGCGCACCGTGTAAGGCGCTTCGCCCTTCAGCGCCTTCTTCTGCAACGCCTGCGGCCATCCGCCTGGCGGCTGGCCGAGATCGCCCTTCAGCATCGAGACCACCGATTCCGGGAAGGACACTTCCCGGTCTGGATTGATGACGTCGGCAACCGTCAGGTCCTGGGAGACCATCATCAGCGCCATGTCGCCGACCACCTTGGACGACGGCGTCACCTTGACGATATCGCCGAACATCTGGTTGGCGTCGGCATAGGCCTGCGCCACCTGGTGCCAGCGGGTCTCCAGACCGAGCGAGCGCGCCTGTTCCTTGAGGTTAGTGAACTGGCCGCCCGGCATTTCGTGCAGGTAGACTTCCGAGGCTGGTCCCTTGAGGTCACTCTCGAAGGCCGAATACTGATGGCGCACCGCTTCCCAGTAGAAGGAGACGCGGCGGATCCATTCGGGATCGAGCCCCGGATCGCGCTCGGTGCCCTTCAAGGCTTCGACGATCGAGCCGAGGCAAGGCTGCGAGGTGTTGCCGGAGAGCGCATCCATCGCCGCATCGATCGCATCGACGCCGGCGTCCACGGCGGCCAGCACCGTCGCCGCGGCAATGCCCGATGTATCATGGGTGTGGAAATGGATCGGCAGGCTGGTTGCCTCACGCAGCGCCTTGAACAGTACCTTGGCGGCGGCTGGCTTCAGAAGACCCGCCATATCCTTCAGCGCGATGATATGGGCGCCTGCCTTTTCCAGCTCGACGGCAAGATCGGTATAGTACTTCAGATCGTACTTCGGGCGGGCGGAATTGAGGATGTCGCCGGTATAGCAGATCGCCGCCTCGCAGAGCTTGTTCTCCTCGATAATGGCATCCATCGACACGCGCATGTTCTCGACCCAGTTCAGGCAGTCGAAGACGCGGAAGAGATCGATGCCACCCTTGGCCGCCTGGCGGACGAAGTATTTCACGACATTGTCGGGATAGTTGGTGTAGCCGACGCCGTTGGCGCCGCGCAGCAACATCTGCAGAAGCAGGTTCGGCGCACCCTCGCGGATCAGCGACAGGCGCTCCCAAGGATCTTCGGTGAGGAAGCGCATCGAGACGTCAAACGTCGCGCCGCCCCAGCATTCGAGCGACAGAAGCTGCGGTAGGGCGCGGGCATAGGTGCCGGCCACTTGCGCGATGTCGAAAGTGCGCATGCGGGTGGCGAGCAGCGACTGATGGCCGTCACGCATCGTCGTGTCGGTCAAAAGTACGCGTTTCTCATTGCGCATCCATTCGGCGAATTTCTGCGGGCCGAGTTTGTCGAGGAGCTGCTTGCTGCCATCCGGGATCTTGCCGTCGATATAGGGCAGCACCGGCTCGGACGCCTTCGATGACGGCGCCGGCCTGCCGCGAACCTCCGGATGGCCGTTGACGGTGACGTCGGCCAGATAGGTGAGCAGCTTGGTGGCGCGGTCCTGGCGCTTGACCTGCTGGAACAGCTCCGGCGTCGTGTCGATGAAGCGCGTCGTATAGCTGTTGTCGCGGAACTTCGGGTGGGTGATGATCGCTTCGAGGAAGGTGAGGTTGGTCGCCACGCCGCGGATGCGGAATTCGCGTAGCGCCCGGTCCATGCGGGCGATCGTCTCGTCCGGCGAAGACGCCCAGGCGGTCACCTTGACCAGCAGAGGATCGTAGAACCGGGTGATGATTGCGCCGGAATAGGCCGTGCCGCCATCGAGACGGATGCCGAAGCCGGCGGCCGAGCGATAGGCGGTGATACGGCCATAATCCGGAATGAAATTGTGTTCCGGGTCCTCGGTGGTGACGCGGCACTGCAGGGCATGGCCGTTGAGGCGAATATCCGCCTGCTTCGGCACGCCTGATTCCGGCGTACCGATGGCAAAGCCGTCGAGGATATGGATCTGCGCCTTGACGATATCGATGCCGGTGACGACTTCGGTGACGGTATGCTCGACCTGGATGCGCGGATTGACTTCGATGAAGTAGAATTTGCCGGTATCGGCATCCATCAGATATTCGACGGTGCCGGCGCCGACATAACCGGTCGCACCGGCGATCTTCAGCGAATAAGCAGCCAGTTCCTGACGCTGGGCGTCATTGAGGTAGGGCGCGGGCGCGCGCTCGACGACCTTCTGGTTACGGCGCTGAACGGAACAGTCGCGCTCGAACAGATGGACGACATTGCCGTGGGTGTCGCCAAGAACCTGGCTTTCGACATGGCGGGCGCGCTCGACCAGCTTTTCGAGATAGACCTCGTCCTTGCCGAAGGCAGCCATCGCCTCGCGCTTGGCTTCCGTCACTTCCTTGGCGAGATCCTTGGGATCGCGGATGGCGCGCATGCCGCGACCACCGCCGCCCCATGAGGCCTTCAGCATGACAGGATAGCCGATTTCCTCGGCCATCTTTGCCACGATCTTCATATCGTCGGGCAGCGGCTCGGTCGCCGGCACGACGGGCACGCCGACTGAGATCGCCAGGTTGCGGGCTGCGACCTTGTTGCCGAGCTGGCGCATCGTGTCGGCGCGCGGGCCAATGAAGATGATGCCGGCGGCATCGCAGGCGTCCACGAATTCAGGGCTTTCCGACAGAAGGCCGTAGCCGGGGTGAATGGCGTCGGCGCCGGACAGCCGGGCGACGCGGATGATCTCGTCGATCGACAGATAGCTCTCGATCGGACCGAGATCACGCGCCAGATGCGGGCCGCGGCCGACCTGATAGCTTTCGTCCGCCTTGAAGCGGTGCAATGCCAGTTTATCTTCCTCGGCCCAGATGGCGACTGTTTTGATGCCGAGCTCATTGGCGGCGCGAAACACGCGGATGGCAATCTCGGAACGGTTGGCAACCAGGATCTTCGAAATAGGCAATGCAGTCTCCTCACGGCATCGAAACGGGCAATGCTGCACCCGCGAAGAGAATTCTTAACTTCTTGTCACGAGAAGTTCAATTTCCCGTAGCGTCAGAAACCAAAATAGTTGCGGCTATGGAACAAGTCCGTTTCTGAAGGCGATTGCGACGATATGCTGGCGGTTCCGGGCATTCAGCTTGTCCTGGATGCTATTCATGTACCAATCGACTGTGTGATTTGAAATCTTCAGCGTGCGGCTGATGTCCATCGAGGTCATGCCTTCCGCCAGATGATTGAGCACCTCAATCTCGCGCCTGGTCAACTTGGCATCTATTGCCGGGGCCTCCTCAAGCGGCCGCGCCTCATCACGCAACTCCAGAAGCCGCCAGAAGACTTTCTTGGCCACGGCGTCGAACAGCGAAAGTTCGGCAGGCGACAGATCGACCGAATTGCCGCCGATCGTCATCGTGCCAAGTAAGCCGCTGCGGCCGAAAATGGGAAAGATATAGCCATCGACGAGGCCGTTGGCGCGGGCATCGGCCATCATCTGCTCCATGCGGCGACGGAGCGGATCGCCCTTTAGCGCCGCCATCGCGTCGCGCCAGCGGAAAGGCCGCTGCGCCTGGCCGAGATAACGCATGGTCGGATCGACCAGCACATATTTCCGGGCGACATAGGTGAGCGGCCATTTGTCCGGCCAGCGACCGGCAAGCATGACGCTGATAATGTCGACCGCCGGCCGTGGATGCCTCAGCAAACCGTAGAAATCGAACTTATAGGAGCGCAGCACCAGCTCGAGTTCCGTCACGACATTCTTGGCCTGATTGCATTCTTCAACGACCACAAGCAATTGCATTAACGAATGAATATTCACACATACCCCCTGGCCCGAAAAGCCTGGTTCCTCATCGACGGACACCCCACCGATATTCGCTCGGCCTCCGGCGCGGCGGATGGCGGGCAAACATACTCGGATCGAAATAAAATTGAACGTCTACGGCGAGAAATTCAGAATTCAACTTCGCATAGCAATCGCCTCGCCGCACGACAATGCTATTAAACGCAAGTATTCCTGAATCCTCATATTTCTCAAGTGCCCGAGGACCGGCCATAACGGCCGGGCCTGCAATTCATGAAAATTCCTCCAAGAAAACAGCGTCAGATTCCGTTAATCGCCGGTTCAGGTAGCGATCTGTAGTGTCCACAGCATTCCGAATTTGCTGATGCACAGAGGTTGCCAGACGTGTCCCTTTTCAAAGTCTATGCAAGAGCCCTGAAGTATCTAGGCGCGTATCGTTACCGCGTTTGGATGGTCGTCATCGCAAACATCGCGTTGGCCATGACCACCATCTATGAGCCGGTTCTGTTCGGCCGCATCTTTGACGCCATTGGCAAAAAAGAGGCCGTGACGCCGACCATGATGCTCTGGGCCGGCTTCGCCGTCTTCAGTGCGGTCGCCTTCATCATCGTTTCCCGCGAGGCGGACCGTCTCGCCCATGGTCGCCGCGCATCGCTGCTGACGGAAGCGTTCAGCCGCATCATCTCCATGCCCTTGTCCTGGCACAGCCAGCGCGGCACGGCCAGCGCGCTGAACACGCTGCTGCGTGCCTGCGAAGCTCTGTTCGGCCTGTGGCTCGAATTCATGCGCAATCACCTGACCACGGCTGTAGCACTTGTCGTGATGATCCCGACCGCCATGGCCATGGACTTGCGCCTGTCCGCCGTTCTCATTCTGCTCGGTATCTTCTACTGGATCATCGGCAGCGTGGTCATGAACCGCACCAAGGACGGCCAGACCTCGGTCGAAAGCCACTACAATACCGTCTTCTCGCATGTCAGCGACTCGATCAGCAACGTCTCGGTTCTGCATAGCTACAACCGCATCGAAGCCGAAACCAGGGCGCTGAAGTCCTTCACCGAGCGCCTGCTTGCCGCCCAGTATCCGGTCCTCGACTGGTGGGCGCTGGCTGGTGCGCTGAACCGCACGGCTTCCACCATTGCTATGATGGCGATCCTGATGATCGGCACCGTGCTTGTCCAGGACGGCAGCCTCAGCATCGGCGCGCTGATCACCTTCATCGCCTTCGCCAACGTGCTGATCGGTCGCCTGGAGCTGCTGCGCAACTTCGCCAACCAGATTTTCGAAGCCCGCGCCAAGCTGGTGGACTTCTACACGCTGGAAGATTCCGTCCGCGACCGTGAAGAGCCGGCTGGCCTTGCCGAGATCAAGGACGTCAAGGGCGAAGTCGAGTTCCGCGACGTTTCCTTCGGCTTCGGCAACAGCTCACAGGGTCTGCACAACATCAACTTCACGGTGAAGGCCGGCCAGACCGTTGCCATCGTTGGCCCGACCGGTGCCGGCAAGACGACGCTGGTCAACCTTCTGCAGCGTGTCTACGACCCACAGGGTGGCCAGATCCTTGTCGATGGTAACGACATTACCAAGGTGACGCGCAAGTCGCTGCGCCGCTACATCGCCACCGTCTTCCAGGATGCCGGCCTGCTGAACCGCTCGATCAGCGACAACATCCGTCTCGGCCGCGAGGGTGCGACCGAGGAGGAGATGATGCGCGCTGCCGAGGCGGCTGCCGCCAACGACTTCATCGAGACTCGTGAAAGCGGTTATGAAACCCGCGTCGGCGAACGGGGCAACAAGCTCTCCGGTGGTGAACGCCAGCGTATTGCCATTGCCCGCGCCATCCTCAAGGACGCGCCGATCCTCGTGCTCGACGAGGCGACCAGCGCGCTCGACGTGGAAACGGAAAACCGCGTCAAGGCAGCGATCGACAATCTGCGGCAGAACCGCACGACCTTCATCATCGCTCACCGCCTGTCGACGGTACGCGAGGCCGATATCGTCCTCTTCCTCGAAAACGGACGCGTTATCGAGAACGGCAGCTTCAGCGCACTCAGCCAGAGCAACGGCCGCTTCGCCGCCCTGCTGCGCGCCAGCGGTATCCTGACGGACGAGGAAGTCCGCAAGGCACATACCACGGAATACGAAGCCGCCTGATCATTCGAATGGGGCCCAAAAGTCAAAACCGGGGGAGCAATGCTCCCCCGGTTTTTTTGTGCGGCCACTTCCCCTAACGGAAACCGGGGGACAGAAACAAGAAAGGCCCGGTAGGGAAAACCGGACCTTTCTCCTTCTCTGATCGGAGGTCAAATCGGTCGTAATGCCCGCGGAGTTATGACGGGCATCAAACCGGTTATGACGGGCATCAAACCGGTTATGATTGGCGTCAAGCCGGGTAGGGCCGGCCTCCCGCCGGGATCAGATCAGAACTTGCGCTCGAAACGCAGCGCGCCCGTCCACTGGTCGGTATTGGCGGCATCGTAGCGCATGTAGGTGAGTTCAGGCATGACGACCAGATCCTTGACCGGACGCCAGGCCAGGTTCGTCGTCGCCTGCAGAATGCCACTGTCGGTATAGGCGACCATGGTGGTATTTTGCAGCTTCGGCGTAAAGGTGTAGCTGAAGCCGGTCCAGAAGGCCCAGTCCCCCCAACCGCAGTCCGCACCACTCTTCGGGCAAGCCGCCGCATTGGTGTTGAGGAAGGAACCGGCATATTTGTTCAACTTGTCGCCGTCCGTATTCCAGCCACCCATGAAGAACGGCTTGAATGCACCGAAGTCGCCATCGATGCGTGCCTTGATGGCACCCTCTTCGACGACGGAATCATATCCACCGACGATCCTGAACTGGAACATGCTGCCCTTGTAGCCGGCACCAGCCACGACATCCGGAGCGTAGTGATCAGCTTTTCCGGTTTGCCATGCGCCACGATAGGAAGAGCTCGTCGCCGAGGAATTGGAATCTTCCAGCGACACCAGTGCGGTAAAGCCGTTGCCGGACTCGTATTTGTAGGTGAGCTGGTTGAGCTCCTTCGGGCCTTCGTAGACGACCTCGTCATTTACGAGACTGGTCGTGTAACCCATGTACATCGTATATTGGGAGTCGAGCTTGCCGACGGTGAAACCAGCGAGGCTGATATTGGCAAACAGCAGCCGGGCGTTGGTCGTGCCGCCATCTTGCCAATCCCACCGGTAAACGGTGTTGGTCTTGAGCGGACCATATTCCGTATCCGTTGCGGTATCGAAGGAAAGTTCCGCGCGGGTATGCCATTGTGTGCCGATGTTGCTTGCCGCGTTCTTCGGATCTTTCCAATAACCCTCGGTGCGGACCTTGCCGCCGACCTTCAGACAGGTTTCGGTTCCAGGAATGAAGAAATAGCCCGCGCCAAACGCATCGCAAATCCGGACATATTCCAGCGGCTCCGGCTCGGCGGCCACGATGGCGTCAGCTGCCTGCGCTCCCGAGACAGCGACCAGGGCGGCGGCGGAACCAAGAAGAAGACTTCTGATATTCATAGAATACTCCAATCCAGTATCGATTGGGCATGAGCGTGCGCGCCGAAAATTCGACGCCTCCTACCCCATTCCCGTTTGACGATCCCCACGATTGCGTCAAGCACCCATTCGGGCGCGTGTGGCGCCGGGATGGCGACACTCCCCGAGCACCGCCACGGCGTCGATGTAGGCGTTTAAATTTTGCACAACAAGATTTTGAGCAATGGAATTTTCGCAGCGACGCTCCGAAGCGCTGCCGCGTTGCAGAAACATCACGTCACACGTCCTTCACGAAAGTGTCGTGAATCGATTTTCTTTGGGAATCAATGTTGCTCATTGCGGCACAGAATGTGCCGCCAAACAGGCTATCGGTGCCGTTCAACCCGCATCGTTAGGCGAAGCGGACCCACCAATGTCTTGGCGGGGCGATGGTTGGCCGTATCTAGCCGCTTGTGCTCGAGATAATAGGCATAGGCAAACTGCACGACGATGCCGACGACGACATAGGCGGCGCCAACAGCCGGATCCTTCTCCGTGATATAGAGGATGACCTGCCCCACCATGGCAAGGATGGTGCCCGCAACGAAGATGCTGAGGGAGTGCCGCCCGAGGATCGTCAGCGGATGATTGGCAGGCCGCCGCAGCACGCGCGAGACGGACGGGATGCAGACGATGAGATAGGCAAGCGCCAGCACATGCAGCAGCCGCGGCAGCGACAGGAACGTCTTGTCGAAGCCGGTGATGACCGTGGGCAGGCCGAGCGCGGCCAACTGGTCGCCCAGTATCCAGAGCTTGTCGGTGACCCAGATGAAGGACAGCATGACATAGGCGAGCGAAAGCGCGAACAGGATCGGGTTATAGGCAATCCGGCCACCACGCTTCACATGCATGATGGAGACGAAACCGATGACGAACAGGAACTGCCAGGAGAGCGGGTTCAGGAACCAGAAGCCGTCGAGCAGTGTCGTGTGCGGCGCGATCTGGTAGATGCCGGCCAGCAGCCAGACGGCGCCGGAGATCAGCAACAGGAGCAGCGGACCTTTCGCTTCCAGCACCAGTATCAGCGGCAGCAGCAGGAACAGCACTCCGTACATCGGCAGGATATTGTTATAGCCGATCTGGTGGCCGAGTAGCAGCAGGGCCGGAATGCCGCGAGCCGGATCCATCAATACGGCAAGGATGTTCACCTCGCAGAGCAGGCCCACCTGGTGGAAGATCCAGGCACCGGAAATGAACAGCACCAGGGTGATGAAGGTGGTGATCATATGCGCCGTATAGAGCGTGATGGCGCGCTTGACCGCCTTCCAGGCGGTCATGAGCCGATTGCCGGGCTTGAACCGCGTGCCATAGGCAAGACCGACGGAAATACCGGAGATCAGCACGAAAGCCTCGGCACCATCGGAGAAGCCGAAATTCTTGGTCGTCAGATGCTCGAAGAACTGGCCGGGCACGTGATTGATGAAGATCATGATCAGGGCCAAAGCCCTCAGAACATCCAGCCTGGTGTCGCGCCCTGCCGACACTTTCGGCGAGCCGCCGGCGCTTCCCGACCGTGTGTCGATATGTGCCCTGATGTTCATGAACATCTCCTGTTCCGGCATTCAAATGCGGATAGGGCCAAAGAGTTCCCTCTTTGGCCCTATCGATCAATGCAAAACAGTGCACAAAAGCGTTACTGTTCGATCGGATAGCCCTCTTCGGGATTAGCAAGTGCCCTATCATTCACTGTGACTGAGTATCCGCTCGCATCGGGCGCTTTTGAGACGGAAATGCGGTATTTTCCGCTCGGCAGATCGAGGTCCGCCGCAAAGCCGTCCCACGTCGACGGTAGCGCCGGCTTGACGTAGAGGCGACCGTTCTTGACGCGGATACCGAGAATGCCCTCGATCGCGACGCGATAGAACCAGCCGGCCGAGCCTGTATACCAGGTCCAGCCGCCACGACCGGTCAATTGCCCCTCGCCATAGATGTCGGCGGCGATGACATAGGGCTCGACGCGATAGGTATCGGCCTGATCCCGATCAAGTGCATGGTTGACCGGGTTCAACATCTCGAAGCAATGCCAGGCATCGTCGCTGCGGTTCATTTCCGCCAGAGCCATGACCACCCAGGTGGCGGCGTGGGTATATTGGCCGCCATTTTCGCGGACACCCGGCGGGTAGGACTTGATGTAGCCCGGATCGCGCGTCGACTTGGAGAAAGGCGGCGTGAACAGCCGGATCATCCGGTTGTCATCGTCGACCAGCTTTTCGAGAACGGCGTTCATCGCCGTCTCGCCGCGCTTGGGATCGCCTTCGCCGGAGAGAATGTTCCAGGACTGCGCAATCGAATCGATCTGGCATTCGAAACTTTCGTTCGAACCGAGTGGGCTGCCATCATCGAAATAGCCACGGCGATAATGGTTGCCGTCCCAGCCCGCCGTTTCCAGCGACTTGCGCAGTTCGGGCACATGCTTGGTCCAGCGCTCGACACGCTCCTTGTCGCCGCGTGCTTCCGCATAGGGCAGGAAGGCGGTGAGCGTGCCGGCCAGGAACCAGCCGAGCCAGACGCTTTCGCCACGGCCCTGAATGCCGACGCGGTTCATGCCGTCGTTCCAGTCGCCGCCAAGGATCAACGGCAGGCCGTTGCCACCCTTGCGCTTGATGGCGAGATCGAGCGCCAGCGCCGCATGCTCGTAGACGCTGACCTTATCCTCCGACACCGTCGGCTGGTAGAAGGCGTCATGCGTGCCGGGCATCAGCGCGGCACCCTCGACGAAGGCAAGCTCTTCGTCCAGAAGCGACTTGTCGCCCGTCACCGTGCAATACTGGTTGATCGCATAGGCGAGCCAGACGACGTCGTCCGAGATATGCGTACGCACGCCGGCGCCGCTGCCCGGCAGCCACCAATGCTGCACGTCGCCTTCGCGGAACTGACGCTGCGCCGCATTGACGATCTGCTTGCGCGCAAGTTCCGGCGCATGCGTCAGGAAGGCCAGCGTATCCTGCAACTGGTCGCGGAAGCCGAAGGCGCCCGAAGCCTGATAGAAGGCGGTACGCGCCATGATGCGGCAACCGAGGCTCTGATAGGGGAGCCAGGCGTTGATCATGTTGTTCATCGCCTTGTCTGGCGTCGAGATCTGCAGACGACCGGTAAAGCCGTCCCAGAAGCCTCGGGTTGCCGAGAGCACGGTCTCGAAATCCGTCTTGCGGATCTCGGCCACCAATGCGCGCGCCTCCTCGAGAGAGGCGGTATCGCCCATGTAGAAGCAGACGACCTTCTCTTCACCCGCACCGACGGTCAGGTCGAAGGCGAGTGCTGCGCAGGGATCGCCTTCGAGGTCGGTCGAGTTGGAGAGGACGGCACCGGAAACAACGGCTTCCGGCATCTGCACCGTGCCGTGACGGCCGATGAATTCGCGGCGGCTGGCCGAGAAGCTCGAATGCGCCTCGCTTGCCGCCATGAAGGCGACCCGCTTGGAATAGTCGATGCTGTAGGGATTGTTGGCAAACAGCGCGCCCGTCTCCTCGTCCAGCGACGAGAGGATGAAGGGCTTGGTCTTGTGCGGATTGATGCCGAGCACCCATTCCGCATAATTGTAAAGCCGCAGCTGCCGAGTGCCCTTACCCTTGTTGCTGACGCGCAGGCGGAAGACCTTCACGGGACGATCGCGATCGACCGTCTGCGTCAGTTCCAGCGCGATATCGTTCTCTTCG
Organism: Rhizobium lusitanum; assembly: GCF_014189535.1. NCBI lineage: Bacteria > Pseudomonadati > Pseudomonadota > Alphaproteobacteria > Hyphomicrobiales > Rhizobiaceae > Martinezella > Martinezella lusitana. Next base: position 2,364,182 of record NZ_CP050308.1, read on the forward strand.
CTCGAGAAAACCGAATAGCCGAGGCCGTGGCGGGCCTCAAACTGTACCTTTGGATTGCGCGACAGGCCCGCATAGGGGGTCATCACCGTATTGCTGTCGAGATCGGTCACATAAAGCGCCTCGCCCGGACGGTTGATGACCATGTCGTTGGTCCATGGGGTCAACTGATAGTCGCGCGAATTGTGGCTCCAGGTGAAGCCGCCGCCTTCGGCGGCCACATGGAAGCCGAAGCGCTCGTTGGTGATGACGTTGATCCACGGTTGAGGCGTCGACTGGCCGCCGGCAAGCCGGACGACATATTCGCGGCCGTTTTCGGCGAAGCCGCCGTAGCCGTTCCAGAAGTCGAGATCGGTCTGCGCTCCCAGTTCTGTGGCCGCAAACACCGATTCCTGTGGTGCAAGCACCACGGCGCGGCGATCGACCGGAGCCTGGTCATCCTTCGGCGACGACCCGAACAGCGTCGCCGCCCGGGCGATCTGGTCGACCAGCTTGCCGTTGCGGGCATGGAAGACGACGCGCGAAGAGGCGAGGATCTGCTGATAAGTCTCGTTTTCGATCAGATCCTTGCGCACCGCGAAGATGTGCTGGCGCAGCCCATCCCCCTGATTGTGGCGGATATGATCGGCAAGCGCATCCAGCTCGTGCTGCATGGCCTGCGCATGCTCGGCGGCGCATTCGTTGAGGATCACCAGATCGGCGGCGATGCCGCGCGAGCGCAGGTATTCACCGGCACTCAGCGCTTCCTTGGCGATCTCGATATCGATTTCGTCATTGATGCGCAGCGTGAAGATCGGGAAATCGCCCGAGATGGTCACCGGCCAGAGCGCCGACTGCGAATGCAGACCGGCAAGGACGGTGGCGCTGTCGGCGCGCAGATGCATGTCGGGATAGACGAGGTAGCGGGCAAGCTTCTGGAATGCGGCCGCCTGCTGTGAAGAAACGCCGACATGGCGCATCTGCATCTGCGTGCGCGTCCAGGCCTGCGTCAACTCGGCTGCGAAAGCATCCGGATTGCGGTAACGCTCGACTGCCTTGTCCACCTCTTCGCGGTTCGGCGCGGCGATGGTCCAGAAGATCACGCTGACCTTCTTGCCGGCCGGCACGCGCACGACACGGCGCAGCGACAGGCAGGCATCCATCGTGAAGCCTTCCGTGCCCGACAGCGTCGCGCCCTGATCGAAGGCGGCGGCCTCGGCAAGCGTGCGACCACGGCCGAGGAACTTGCGGCGATCCGTCTCGAATTCCGTCGGACGCTCGGAACCGGCATTGTCGACGACCAGATGCGCGATCGCCATGTCCGGCTCGTTATAGTCGCGCTTGTTGCGCTCGGCGCGCAGCACATCGCCGCTGCCGCCAATCTCGGTGCGCACGAACATGCGCGCGAAGACCGGATGGCCGGAATCGACGTCGTCGGTGGCAATCGCGGGCTCGAGATAGGAGGTCACTTCGATGAAGCGATCTTCCGAACCCATGTTGAGCAGCGTGACGCGGCGGCCTTCGGCATCGTTTTCAGTCGCAACGATGCACTCGACCTCACTGGTGAAGTCACCAATAGTCTTGCTGTATTCCGCCTTTTCGTCGCTGAAGGCGACCTTGACCTTTTCGCCTTCGATGCTGCGTGGCTCCGCAGTCGTCGACCACCATTGGCCGGACACGGTATCGCGCAGGAAGATGAAGGTGCCCCAGCGGTCTTCCGTCGGATCGGGCCGCCAGCGCGACACGGACAGGCCGTTCCAGCGCGAATAGCCGGCGCCGGTCGCCGTCAGCATGACGGAATAATGGCCATTGGAGAGGAAGGCGAGTTCGCGGTCCTGCGTGGCCGGATCGGCGATCTTGCGGATCTCCGGACGCAGCATGTCTTCCTGGATATTGGCCGGCTGGTCGCTCTCGTGCTTGGCGGCCATGACCGGAATATCGCGCGGCGCCTTTTCCTGCAGCAGCAGTTCGGCCGCTTCGATCACCGGATCGGCGTGGAAGAGTTCACGCAGTCGACCATTGAAGGCAACGTTGGCAACAGCCGCAATCGACATGCCGTGATGGTGGGCATAGTAGTTGAAGACCACCGCGCACTTCTTGCCTTCGGGAACGCGGGTCGGGGTGAAATCGACAGCATCATGGAAGCCGTAGATCCCAAGCGCGCCAACCTTGCGCAGCTTCTGCAGGTTTTCGAGCGCCGCTTCCGGCCGATACTGGCTGGCGAGGATGGAGGCATAGGGCGCGATGACGGCATTCTGGCCGAGACCACGCTTCAGGCCGAGCGAGGGCACGCCGAAGTTGGTGTACTGATATTGCATCTGATGGTCGCGGGCGTTGAAAGCCGCTTCCGAAATGCCCCAAGGAATGCCGGCGCCAAGGCGCTTGGCATAATTCATCTGTTCCTGGACGATCAGATTGTTGGTCTGGTTGAGAATACCGCCCTGACGCTCCTGCATGACGAGCGGCGGCATCAGATATTCGAACATCGAACCGGACCAGGAGACCAGCGCGCCACGCGAGCCCACAGGCACGACCTGACGGCCGAGGCGATACCAATGCTCCGTCGGCAGGTCGCCCTTGGCGATGGCGAACAGGCTGGTGAGACGGGCTTCGGACGCCAGCAAGTCGTAGCAGGCGGCATCAAGCTCGTTGGTTTCCACCCGGAAGCCGATGGAGAGCAGGCGCCGTTCCGGACGATAGAGGAAGGCGAACTCCATACCGAAGGCGGTTTCGCGCATGCGGTCGCGCAGCTTCGCCAGGCGCTGACGCAGCGCGTCAACATTGGCGAGATCGAAGACGCTGTCGGCGATATGGCCTTCGCAGACCTTCACCAGCGATTGCGACCAGGTGAGCACCTCGCCGCTCTGCGGCGACTTGACCTCGTGGTCGAGATTGGCGGCAAGCTTCTGGATGTCATGCGCCAGGACCGAAAGGTTGATGATGCGGATAGACGCGAACTCATGCTCGCGCTTGACCGCCGCCAGCGCGTTCTGGAAGCCGAGGATACGCTCTTCCAGGCGATGACGCAGCGGGCGCACCGTCTTGCGGTCATCGGGAAGCTCGGCAAGTATTTCGGCGAGGATGCCGGCGACGTCGCCGACGCCGTCGAGATTGCCCTGCATATGCGCGGACGGGGCTTCCGCCCAGATGCGGCAGGCCGAGGACACGGCGATCAGGTGACCGGCAAAATTGCCGCTGTCGACCGCCGAGACATAGCGCGCGCCCATCGGCTTCAGCGTGTCCGTATGATACCAGTTGCAGAGATGGCCACGGAACTTTTCGAGCTTCTCGACCGTCGCCATGGTCTTTTCCATGCGATCAATGGTTTCCTCGAAGGAAATCCAGCCGAAATGGCGGGCCGAGATAATCGAGAGGAAGTAGACACCGATATTGGTCGGCGAGGTGCGCGAGGCAACAACCGGATGCGGCGTCTGCTGCACGTTATCCGGCGGCAGGTGGTTCTGCTGCTCGACGACGAAGGTGTCGAAATAGCGCCAGGTGCGCCGCGCGATCTTGCGCAGTTCCGACGATACGCTTTCCGGCACTTCGAGCTTGTCCTCGGTTTCCGCCGACTGGCTGACATACCAGGCGATCGCCGGCGACAGGACCCAGAGCAGCGCAAAGGGAATACCGACGAGGAAGGCATTGTCACCCGACAGCGATGCGAAGGCGAGAGCCAGCAGCGCCAGCACCGGTGCATGCCACATGACGCGGTAATGGCCGAGAATGGTGGTCTGCGCCGCGGCCTGGGCGCTGGCGGCGGTGCGCCATTGCAGCATCAGCTTGCGGCTGACGAAGGCGCGGTAAAGCGAGCGGCCGATGGCGTCGGCCATGACGCAGGCGCTGTCCGCAATGAAGACGATACGCAGCGCCACTTGCGCGTTGGCGGCGCGGATATCCGTCCAGACCGTATAGAGATGGGCGCGGGCGATGATATCGCTGCTGCGCGGGATGATACCGTTGATGAGCGACAGCGTCGGCGCAACGAACAGGCAGAAGATCAGCAGGATCTGCCAGATCAGGGCGGCGAACGGCCCCATGAAATACCAGCCGAGAACCGAGGCGAAGAACCAGGCGATCGGCGTCAGCGAACGACGCAGATTGTCCATCATCTTCCAGCGGCCGAGGCCGGTGACGCCGCGCTTCGGATTGAAGAGGTAGGACAGGAGCTGCCAGTCACCACGGGCCCAGCGATGCTGGCGCGAGACTTCGACTTCATAGCGGATCGGGAAGTCTTCCACGAGCTCGCAATCGGTCACCAGCGCGCAGCGCGCCATCGAGCCTTCGAGCAGATCGTGGCTGAGAACGGCATTCTCATCGATCTTGCCCTTCAGCGATGCCTCGAAGGCGTCGACATCATAGAGGCCCTTGCCGGTGAACGTGCCTTCCTCAACCAGATCCTGATAGACGTCGGAAACGGCGAAGACGTAAGGGTCGAGACCGCGATTGACCGAGAAGACGCGCTGGAACACCGAGGCGTCCTTGCCGGTCGTCAGCGACGGGGTGACACGCGGCTGCAATACGCCATAGCCGCGAACGACGCGCTTGGTATCCGGATCGAAGACCGGCCGGTTGATCGGATGATGCAGCTTGCCGACGAGCTTCGTGACCGTATCGCGCACCAGACGCGTGTCGGAATCGAGCGTCATGACGTATTTGACGTCCTTCGGCACGGTATTGGCGCCGGGCAGGAAGGTGGTGTCGCGGTCGCCGCGTAGGAGCAGGTTCAGCTCGTGCAGCTTGCCGCGCTTGCGCTCCCAACCCATCCAAGAGCCTTCGGCCGGATTGTAGAGACGGCGGCGATGCAGGAGATAGAAGCGCTGCTGGCCGTCCTCGGCGTAGCGGGCCGCAAGGCTGGCGACTTCACGGCGAGCATAATCCAGGATTTCCAGATCGCGTTCGCTCTCTTCCTCCTGGCTGTCCGGCCAGTCGCTGAGCAGCGCATAATAGACTTCGCCGCGCGGATTGGCGAGGTAATGGACTTCGAGATTGCGCACGAGCTCGTCGACGCTATCACGGTTGCCGATCAGCGTCGGCACGACGACCAGCGTGCGGGCCTCTTCCGGAATGCCTTCCTTGAACTCATAGCCGACGAGGCGCGCCGGCGTCAGGTACATGGTAACAACGAAATTGAACAGGCCCGTCGCCCCTTCGGACGCCGGCAGCGAGAACATCAGCAGCATGAGAATGGTTTCAGCCCAGCCCATGCCGGCCTGAATCATGAAATAGCCGACGACAGCCAGTACAAGGGCTGTCAAAAGCATCACGGGCGCTGCGATCGCCAGCCAGTTGAGCTTGCGCCACTGGCGCACGAAGCGCGCCGACAGGAAGGGGCGATAACCGATCGCCTTTTCCAGCTTTTCCGTCTGCTGGCCCATGATGTAGTCGCCGATATTCGGCTCTTGCGGCTGCGGTTCCCCCGAAGCCTTGGCGGCTTCCGTCATCGCCATGGCGACCTGGGCGATCTCCATTTCGGTCTTCTTGGAACGGCGGGCGAGCTTTTCGATGCGGCGGCGATAGCTGTTGCGCGAGCCGGGATCGAGTTTGGCGTAGTCGGTCTCGTCCCACAGCAGCTTGTCGACCGCGCTGACCTCTTCGACCCAGACCGACCAGTCCGTATCGTCGATCAGACGCAGGCTCTTGATGATGTTGCCCATCGTCACATTGCCGGACGACAGCCGGTTATGCTCGGCCATCATGACGCTTTCAGCGTCCGTGCCGGCATCCGCCATGCGCTTTTCCATCCAGGTGACGGCGAGGCCGGAGGTGTGCGAGCCATCACGCAGGCGATAGAGGAACTGCGTCGCGAAGGTATTGTCCGACGTATAGGGCTCGAGCGTCTTCAGGAATTCGGCGACCTTGGCGTCGTCGTTGAGGCGGATCAACTCATCGACGGCCTCATTGGCCTTCTTGCGCGTGATGCGGCTCTGCTCGACGCGGCTGGAGATACGGCGCAGATTGTCGACCAGGATATAGCGCACCAGCGACGGAACCGCCCATAATTCGCCGATCTTCAGCATCTCAACGGACTGGAAGCCCTCCACCAGCGCCAGCAGGCCCTGGTTGGTTACGGAGCTGTGCGTATGGGCGACATAGAGCCAGGCGAGCGCCATGGTGCGCGGCATGACCATGCCGCCGATGGTGATCGTCTGGAGCTGATCGTAGAACTTCTTCGGGAAATCGCGACGGACTTCCTGGATCGCCTCTTCGATGACGTAGTGGTTGTCGAGCAGCCATTCGGCCGCCGGCGTGATCGATTCGCCCGCGTCGACATCGGCATTGGCCGAACGGTAGACCCGAAGGATCTCCTTCTCGTTCTCCTTATGACGCGCAAAGAAGTCGAAAGGCGCAAAGCCCGGCAGCGTCGTCTTGACGCCGTTGCGGGCGAACGTCGCGCCGCATTCCCGTATCTGCTCGTTGGAGAAATAGGTGGCCCGGATCGATTCATTGTGATCGATCTGCTTGGCGTCAGAAGCGCGTAGCGAAACAGTGGAGAGATTTTGAGTCGTCATGGATTCGGGTTCTGGGTCCAAACAGAGTGACAGGCATTATCGCCTTTGATGTCTTTGTCCTGCCCGACACAACCATTCACACATTTGGACCCTTTTGCTTCGCTTCCCGGCGCGCGAAGGGGGTGAACTGGAGGTGGCGGCTTAGAACAAACGATTCAGGCGAAGATTTTCATGGGCTCTTTTTCGGGATCATGGCAATTTTTACGCCACCATTCGAAACAGGCTCCCATGAAACTTGAGACGCGGCCGGATGGTTCCGACAGCAGTCCCGTTATGTCAAAAACAATCGATCAGGGTCACGAGGCATTCTCCTTGGGCTGACTTCTTGCAAACAGGAAGCAGGGTATTTCAGACTGAGCCCTCCATATCCCGCAGAAGATGAACTTAAACTGAACTCCCTCAAAAGATTCACAAATTCGTCTCAAGCGCCACTTTTTTCCGGATAGGAAATAATCGACAGGAAACGGATCGGCAGACTGACCAGCACTTCCGGGCCATGCGGCGCATCGGCATCGAAGAACAGGCTGTCGCCGGGCAGCATGGCATAGAGTTTGTCGGCGTGGCGATACTTGACCTCGCCTTCCAGCATATAGATCAATTCCAGACCTGCGTGCTGAAACGCTGGAAATACATCCGAATCGGCCGTCAGGGTAATGAGATAGGGTTCGACCTGCAGGCCGTTGGAGCCATTGCCGATATGGCCGAGCAGATTGTACTGGTGACCGGCGCGCGTACCCCGCCGCTCCATCTCCAGACCCTCGCCGGCCTTGACGAAGACGGCATTGCGCTTCTCCTCGAAACGCCGGAAAAATGCTGTGACGGGCAGGCCGAGCGCCCGCGCCAGGGCCTGCAGCGTGGTGAGCGACGGCGAGGTATTGCCGTTTTCGATCTTGGACAGCATGCCGAGCGATATGCCCGTGGCCGAGGCGAGATCAGCGCCGGTGATGCCAAGCTTCTTGCGATAGGCACGAACCTCATGGCCGATCGCCATTTCGAGGTTGTTCTCCTTCGCGTCGCGCAGGGCGTGTGGATCCTGTTTCAGAATTGCCTTCGCATCAAGAGCACTACTCCGCCTGCCGCTGCGCCCAGCCTCCACCTTGGTCATGCCTCCGCCCCAATCTATTTTTGTATTTTGGCGGAGCTTACTGTTTTAACGAGGCGCATTCTATTGGGCAGGACAAAATTTCTTTGTCCGGCAAAGTTCTGGCCGCATGCCGGAAGAAGAATTACCGTGGGGGAAGGATTGAATTTGGAAAGAGGCGGAGCAAGCCGCCAGTCACAGCCGACCAGACCTGAACATCGGCACGATGAAATACTATCGTCCCTAGGGAACAGGCGAGAGAAGAACGCCTCAGCCACGATCGGTCAAACCCGATCGCATCATCTCCAAAATGAAAATCAGACCACGATGCCGCAAACGATGGCGGCAACGAAAATGAACGCGGCGGAACACAGCGCAACGTTGATCACGGTGTGGATCTTGTGCCGCGTCGCAGCAGCACGCTTCGAAGCATCGAACCGGTTCACATGCGTATTCGACATACCCAAATTCGCCATGTGTTGCCTCCGTTGATTTTTTATTGTCGCAGGGGACGAGCCCATGCCTGACATTTATATAGTCTCTATCAATTAGGTAGAGATAATTTTCCGTCCAGAGGGCCGCGAGGGGAAAAATAAACCACTGGTTTCAGGTGGGGCTCGATAATCGGCGGAGCAAGAGCTCAGCAGAGAATACGGCGAGCCCAGATCAAGGTGCGCTCCACGGCGCTTGATTCAGAAGCCGACGTCTCGGGCTGGCCGATCAGATGACGGCTCTTTTCTTCCGGTATAGTAACAGTCAAGACGTCCTCTTCCTTCGCCGGAATCGGCGGATGAAGATAGCCCATGGTCATTCCACCCATGAAAAACATGCCTGCCTCCACTCGTGTACGACCCGGTAAGGATCACGAAAGTTAACCGTCATTAACAACATCATGACAGAAATGCGGCACGTGTCAATAGTCTATACGATTGGTCGTCTATAGCTCAAAATTCACATTCTCCGAAACCCTTGAGCTACGTCAGTTGAGAAATTCGGCTTGGTGTTTTTACTATATGCCTCGCCGAATTTTTTCCCGTTGGTGCAGTCAAATATGGCCCACAATATGCCATCTATTACCAGCCCGACATTTTGCTCGCTGGCGTCCCATTCAACTGCAATGCTCGGCAAAGAAGACATAGGCGTATTCAAAAATATTCCTATTGAATCTACTATCTTACTGCCTTGTTTTCCTCGGTCGCACAAAGATAAAAGTAGCCGACATCGCCATCGAACTCGAACACTCCAGCAAGATCCCCGCTTGATCGAACCGCACTTTCGAAAAGTTGGTCCATTCGTTTCTCCTCAGTCGAGAAGCTTCAATTTTTAGTTTTCACTAAGGCGATGATCCGTTGGCGTCATTGGCTCAGTTCCCCCACGGGGTCGACTAAAGGCTCAATGAGCGCAGGCGCTCAATCGCGAACAAACCCTTTGCTCGCGATCATCAGATTGCGCGTATAGTCTTCCTCGACCTTGCCGGCCGCCAGATCTTTCGCGCTCAGCCGCTCGACGATGGCGCCGTTCTGCATGACCACGAGGCGCTCGCACATATGGGTGACAACGCCGAGGTCGTGGCTGACCATGACGAATGTCAGGTGGCGATCCCTGCGCACCTGCTCCAGCAGATTGAGCACTTCCGCCTGCACGGATGCATCCAGCGCCGAGGTCGGCTCATCGAGCAGCAGAATGGACGGCTCGACGATCAGGGCGCGGGCGATCGCCACGCGTTGACGCTGGCCGCCGGAAAGCTGGTGGGGATAGCGGAACCGGAAACCGCTGCCAAGACCGACCTCATCGAGCGCCCTGGCAATGCGCGTCTCGCTGTCGCCAATGCCGTGGATCGCCAGCGGCTCCAGCAGCAGCCGATCGATGGTCTGGCGCGGATGCAGCGAACCGTAGGGATCCTGGAACACCATCTGGACCTGCCGATAGAACGACTTGGCGCGCTTCGAGCCCTTCAGCGTCTCGCCGTCGATACGGATCGTGCCGCCGTTGACCGGCGCAAGACCTGCAACGGCCCGCAACAAAGTCGACTTGCCAGAACCGGACTCGCCGACGAGGCCGAAGGATTCGCCCCTGTTCACATCGATGCTGACCGCATCCAGAGCATAATAACCGTCATATACGACGCTGAGACCGTCAACAGAAAGCGCCGCCGTCATGCCGCCCACTCCGGCTTGCGGTCGAGAACCGGCAGTGGATGGCGGTTTTCGCCGATCACGGGCATGCAGTTCAGCAGGCCACGCGTATAGGGATGCTGCGCATTGTTCAGCTCGGAAGCCTTCAATTCCTCGACGATCTTACCGGCATACATGACGATGACCCGATCGCAGAAGGAGGAGACCAGCCGCAGGTCGTGCGACACGAAGATCAGTCCCATGCCACGCTCCGATACCAGCTTATCTATGATCCGGAGCACATCGAGCTGCACGGTAACGTCAAGCGCCGAGGTCGGCTCATCGGCAATCAACAGCTCCGGCCCGGCGATCAGCATCATCGCGATCATCACGCGCTGGCCCATGCCGCCGGAAACTTCATGCGGATGCAGGTCGTAGACACGCTTCGGGTCGCGGATCTGCACCGCTTCCAGCATGGCCATGGCGCGGTCGCGCGCTTCCCCCCCTGCCAACCTTTTCATGCGTGCGCAGCGTTTCGGTGATTTGCTTGCCGATGGGCATCACAGGGTCCAGCGAATATTTTGGGTCCTGCAGCACCATGGCGATGCGCTTGCCGCGCAGCGACCGGCGCTCCCTAGGCGAGATCGACAGCAGATCGATGCCGTTGAAATTCAGCCTGTCGGCGCTGACGAGCGCGTGCGGCGGCGTCAGACCCATGATGGCGCGACCGGTTTGCGATTTGCCGGAACCGCTCTCGCCGACGATGCCGAGCCGCTCGCGGCCGAGCGTGAAGGAGACGCCGCGCACCGCTTCGATGACACCGGTGCGGGTTGGATAGTGAATTTTCAGGTTCTCGACCGTCAACATCGTCGTCATTGGCCGCTCTCCTTCGGATCGAGCGCATCGCGCAGGCCGTCGCCGAGCAGGTTGAAGCCGAGGCTGACGATCAGGATGGCGATGCCAGGCATGGCCGCCACCCACCATTGGTCGAGATAGTATTTGAAGCCGCTGGCGATCATCACGCCCCATTCCGGCAATGGCGGCTGCGCGCCGAGGCCGAGAAAGCCGAGACCGGCGGCCGTCAGGATGACGCCGGCCATGTCGAGCGTGACGCGCACGATCAACGAGGAAATGCAAAGCGGCATGACGTGGCGGAAGATGATGCGTAGCGACGAGGCGCCCATCAGCTGCACGGCGGCGATATAGTCCGAACGCCGCACCGTCATCGTCTCGGCCCTTGCCAGACGCGCATAGGGCGGCCAGGAGGTGATGGCGATGGCGATGACGGCGTTTTCGATGCCGGCGCCGAGCGCGCCAGCAAAGGCCAGCGCCAGCACCAGCTTCGGAAAGGCAAGGAAGATGTCGGTGATGCGCATCAGCACGGTATCGACCCAGCCGCCCAGATAGCCGGCGACCATGCCAATGATCAGGCCGATCGGCGCAGAGATGACTGTGACGAGCACGACGATATACAAGGTCCAGCGCGATCCGTAGACCAGCCGGGAGAGGATGTCGCGCCCGAGATCGTCGCTGCCGAGAAGGTAGCCCTCCGTACCCGGCGGCTTCAGATAGGCGTTGCTGAGATCGCCGATGACGGGCGAATGCGGGGCGATGACATCGGCAAGTGCTGCGATCAGCACAAGTGCGAGGATGATCAGCAATCCGACGACGGCGAGGCGATTGGCGGAAAATTGCCGCCAGGTGACGTAGGCGCGCCCGAGCCTTGCCTGCCGGCGCGACTGCGGCCGGTCCGACAGCAGCCAGTCACGCCAGCCAATTTGCGTGGTCCCAGCCGTCATTTACGTCGCGTCCTTGGATCGAGGGTCCGATAGAGCAGATCGGAAAGCAGGTTGATGCCGATGAAAACCGTGCCGATGACGATGGTGCCGCCGAGCACGGCGTTCATATCGGCATTGCGAAGCGAACTGGTGATGTAAAAGCCGATGCCCGGCCAGGAGAACACGATCTCCGTCAGCACCGACCCCTCCAGCAGCGATGCATAGGAGAGCGCGATCACCGTGATCAGCGGCACGGCGGCGCTGCGCAGCGCATGGCCCCAGATCACCCGCGTTTCCGAAAGTCCCTTGGCGCGGGCAGCGACGATATATTCCTGCCCCAGTTCGTTCAGCATGAAACTGCGCGTCATGCGGCTGATATAGGCGAGCGACAGATAACCGAGCAGCGAGGCGGGCAGGATGATGTGGCGGAACACGTCCCAGAACACGTCCCATTGCCCCTGCATGGCGCTGTCGAGCAGGTAGAAGCCAGTGATCGGCGTGAACGTATATTCGTAGGCAATGTCGATGCGGCCGGGATAGGCCACCCAGCGCAGCTCAGCATAAAAGATAAGGAGTGATATCATCGCCAGCCAGAAGACGGGCACCGAATAGCCGACGAGACCGATGACGCGGACGACCTGATCGATCAGGTTGTTGCGGCGCACGGCGGCAAGCACGCCGAAGGGAACGCCGAAGACGGCTCCGATGATCGTGCCGACGGTCGCGAGTTCCATGGTCGCCGGAAAGACGCGCCTTATATCGTCCATCACCGGATTGGTCGTCAGCACCGAGGTGCCGAAATCGCCGGTGAGCGCGCTCACCAGATAAAAGTAGAATTGCTGATACAGCGGCTGGTCGAGATGCATTTCGCGGCGCAGGCGTTCAATCACCTGCGCAGGCGCATGGTCGCCGGCAATCGCCAGCGCCGGATCGATCGGGATCACCCGTCCGATGAAGAAGGTGACGGCCAGAAGGCCGAGATAGGTCGTGATGGCAACGACCAGGAAGCGCAAGACGCCCATTAGAATGGGCGCGGTACGGCCCTTTTTGGGCCGCACCTCCATTTTCCGTTCGACAGTGCTCAAGGGATCAATCCTGCCGGATTATCACTTCGAGATCGGCCATACGAAGTTGGTGTCGAAGCTTGGACCGAGCTTGAAATCCTTCACGTCCTTGCGATAGCCGGCCACTTCCGTCTGCTGATAGAGGAAGATGAAGGGGCTGGCTTCCAGGTACTTCTTCTGGATATCCTGATACATGGCGGTGCGCTTGGCGGTATCGATCTCGAACAGGGCGGCCTTTGTTTCCTTGTCGAGTTCCGGCGTCGTCCAGGTATTGCGCCAGGCAAGCGTCTTGTTGGTGCCGGCATCAGAGTTGTCAGGATTGTTCGTGAAAGTATCAGCGTTGGAATGGGGATCCCAATAGTCGTTGCCCCACTGACCGTAATAGATGTCATGATTGCGAGCGCGATATTTGGTCAGCTTCTGCTTGCCGTCGCCGGGGATGATTTCCACCTTGATGCCAGCCTGACCGAGCGTCTGCTGGATCGTGGTGGCGATGCCGGTATCCGGCTCGATGCTACGCGCGTCCATGGTCACGGAGAAGCCGTCCGGCAGGCCGGCCTTGGCCAGCAGTTCCTTGGCCTTGGCGACATCGAGCTTGAACGGATTTTCGTCCAGCGCGCCAAGCAGGCCCTTCGGCTCGAAAGTCTGATGGATTTCGCCGATGCCCTTGATCAGCGTCTTGCCGATGGCGTCGTAGTCGATCAGGTATTTGAAAGCCTGCTGCACTTCCGGCTTGGCAAGGTTCGGGTTCTTCTGGTTGAGGCTGATGTAATAGATCGTGCCCTTCGGCGCACTGGTCGAGGCCAATTGCGCGTTCTTTTCCACGGCGGCGAGATCGGTCGGCGACAGATTGCGGGCAATGTCGATATCGCCATTCTCCAGCGCCAGACGCTGCGCCGAGCTTTCCTTCATGAAGCGGTAGATGACGCGGGTAAGCTTCGGCTTGTCGCCGTAGAAATTTTCATTACGCTCGAGAACCACTGCCTCATTGGCGCGCCATTCGCGCAGTTTGAACGGGCCGGAACCGGCAAAGCCAGTCTTCAGCCAGCTATTGCCGAAGTCGTTGTCATACTTGTAGTCGGCCGTCGGCGTCGCCGGCTTGACGTGCTGCTGGACCAACTTCTTGTCGACCACTTCGGCGACGGTGGCGGTCAGGCAGTTCAGCACGAAGCTCGGCGCATAGGGCTTGTCGACAGTGAAGACGAAGGTGTTCGGATCGGTGGCCTTTGCCTTTTCCGTGACGTTGTCGCCGGTCAGGCCGAACTGGGTGAGAATGAAGGCCGGGCTCTTGTCAAGCTTGACCACGCGCTCGAAGGAATAAGCCACATCATCGGCGGTGATCGGATTGCCGGAGGCGAATTTCAAGCCAGGCTTCAGCTTGAACGTATAGGTCAGATGATCGTCGGAAACCGACCAGCTCTCGGCAAGATCGCCCTGGATCTTGGAGGTATCCTTGATATCGAGGCGGACAAGCAGGCTGTAGGTGTTGCCGGTGATTTCGGCGGCGGAGAGCTCGTAGGCCTCAGCCGGGTCCATGCTGAGGATGTCGTCAAAGGCGAAACCTTCAACCAGCGTATCCTTCGGCGTTTCGGCGAAGGCGTTCGGCGCCGCCGCGAGCAAAATCGAGAGAGCCGCGCCGGCCGAAAGGGCGCGGAAGCTGCGGTTCATCCTGGTGATCATCATATTCTTGTTCCCTTATTTGGATTTTTATCAGTCTGATTATGCACGCGAGGCGCTGCCCTCTCCCCAGGCGGACGCCAGAATACGAAGCCAATTCTCCCTGCACAGCTTCGCAAGATCGGCCTCACCATAGCCAACGTTCCGAAGAGCGGCAATCAGCTTTTGATTGCCGGCGGCATCGCCGATATCTGCCGGGATAGTCGCCCCGTCGAAGTCCGATCCGAGCCCGACGCAATCGATGCCGACGCGTTTGATGAGATGGTCGAGATGGCGGATCATCACCTCGATCGGCGTGTCGGCATCCGAGCGGCCGTCTTCGCGCAGCATGGCGGTCGCATAGTTGAGGCCGACGATCCCACGGCTCTCCTTGATGGCGTCGAGCTGTTTGTCGGTGAGGTTGCGCGCGACCGGGGTCAGCGCATGGGCATTGGAATGGCTGGCAACCAGCGGCTGGTCCGATGTCTTCGCCACATCCCAGAAACCTTTTTCGGTGATATGGGCGAGATCGATGACGATACCCAGCCGATTGCATTCGCGCACCAGCGCAAAACCTGCATCCGTCAGGCCGGGACCGGTATCCGGCGAACTTGGATAGGCGAACGGCACGCCATGGGCAAAGACGTTGTTGCGGCTCCAGACGGGGCCGAGCGAGCGCAGGCCGGCGGCATAGAAAGTCTCGAGCGCGACAAGATCAACGTCGATCGCCTCGCAACCCTCCATATGCATGACGGCGGCGAAGATGCCTTTTTCCATGCTGTCGCGGATTTCGGCGGTCGAGCGGCAAAGCTTCCAGGCGCCGGCGCGGTCGAGCTTGAGCGCGATCGCCGCCATTTCCAGCGCGATATCGAGCGACGGCGTCCGCTCCAGCGGTGCCGCGAGCGGCGTCGCATAGTGGCCGTTGCGGTCGGGTTCTGCAAAGACGAGATGGCCCGAGGGGATATAGATGGCGCAGAGACCGCCGGCGAGACCCCCCGCCTTGGCGCGCGGCGCATCGATATGACCGGTCGCTATCCCATCCCTGAATTCGGCGACTGGATCGGCACCTTCATTTGTATGATGCCAGAGCCTCAGCAGAACATCGTTATGGCCATCGAATACGGATTGCATCGTCTATCCTGGATAAAAGCTCGAACGAGCAGAGGGAAAGCGGCCAGAATAGAAAAGATGACAGGATTCGCCATCCCTAAATGAAAAAAATCTTCATCAGCATGAAGGGTGCAGGCGGACAGAAGCGGGAGCAACGGTCAGAAGTAAGTGTGTCGTCTCATTCGGAAATTTTGCGACGACGCTTGCCAAGCGTTTGGTCTTGTGGATTGCTCCACTAAAATAGTTGGGAGCATCATATGTCTGTCGAACACTGGCTTGCCTTTGTCGCCGCATCCGCCGTGCTTTTGGCGATCCCCGGACCGACAATCCTTCTCGTCATATCCTACGCCCTCGGGCATGGGCGCAAGGCGACGACAGCAACCGTTGCAGGGGTCGCGCTTGGCGACTTCACGGCAATGACCGCCTCCATGCTTGGCCTTGGCGCGCTGCTTGCCACATCGGCTGCGATCTTTACCGGCCTCAAGTGGATTGGCGCGGCCTATCTCATCTATCTCGGCATCAAGCTCTGGCGCGTTCCGGTCTCTGACAGAGCATCAGAAACGGAGGACACCGGGGCGGGGAAAGAGCGGCCGTTCCGAATTTTCCTGCACACCTATGCGGTGACCGCGCTCAATCCGAAGAGCATCATTTTCTTCGTCGCCTTTCTTCCGCAATTCCTCGACACCTCGCAGCCCATCACTTTTCAGATGGTCGTCTTTGAGGTGACATTCCTCACTCTGGCGACGTTGAATGCCACCACCTATGGTCTCATGGCCTCAATGGCCCGAAAGACGATCCGTAAGCCAAGCGTGCAACGTCTGGTCAATCGAACTGGCGGAACGCTGATGATCGGTGCCGGTCTGCTCGCGGCGGGATGGAAAAAGACTGCGGCTTGATGGCCGCAACTATTCTGGTATCCGCAACGTCGCGACGGACACTCGAAACCTGGCGTAGGGATTACATTGAGAGCCGTCCTCACACAGCCCTTGGCTATTTGACGCCGTCGCGTCCGTGAAAGTTCGTCGTCCACATTTCCGGTGCCTACACGGTCTGTTTACCAAATAATTTGAGGAAGAACCGGAAATCTAGATTTCCGTCAATGTTCGCAAAATATTCAACTCTTCCAGATAATGCGGCGCCATTGAATGACCATTGGTGCATTACTTGATGATCAACGAACTTGATATGCCAACGGTGCTCTTCTTACAGAAGACATCTTATATCGCCGGTGCAATGACCTTAGGGTATCTGCGAGCTACCTCGACCGAAAGCCGCGGGGTCGGACTGCTCGCGGCCAGTTTCGTTGTCCTGGCTGGAGGCTCAACCCTTGCCGGACATGCCGAAATCCATCCCGCGCTCTACGGTCCTCTCAGCCTCATCAATATCGTTCTTGCGGTACTGGGATATTGCCTGCTCGGGTTGGCCTTTATCGTGATCAGTAACCCCGAGCGGAAAATCAAGACGGTATTCGTGGTTATACCTGCAGCAGTGACGCTAGCCACGGGATTGATCACAGCATTCCATCTGAACAACACGTATCGAGCCACGACCTTTACTTTTCTCGGCTGCTTGACGATGGCGGCCACGGCGGCCGTCGTGTTCCTTGATGCACACCGTGAGCCGCTTCCCATCCGGAAACTCGTTGCGGCGATTCTTGCAGCTGCCAGCCTCCTCTCCTTGATCATGGGTCTGGAGTTCTGGTTCGACGCCTTTCCTCTCCTCGATGTGGCGAGCGGCTTTTTCCTGATGATCCTTTCAAAGTTCGTGCTCGCGATTGCGATCGTGATTTTCATCAGCGAACGCCAGCATATGAAGATTCGGCATCTGGCCGATCATGACGCTCTTACAGGCCTTCACAATCGTCGCTTTTTCAATGCGAACGCGCCCAAGCAGCCCCTACGGGGCGATGCAATTCTGTATCTCGATATAGATCATTTCAAACAGTTGAACGATCGTTGGGGGCATGCAGCAGGCGACGAAGTTCTCGCGACGATGGCTCAGGCGGTGCAATCGATTTTACCGCAGTCGGCATTGCTTGCGCGTCACGGGGGAGAGGAATTCATAGTTTTCCTACCTGCAAAAGCCGGGGACGCATTACTCCATGCCGAGCGGATCCGCCAAGCCGTCGCGGAGCTTCGCTATCCTACACTTGGGACCGAGATGACCGTGACCACGAGCATTGGTATAGCAAGAACCGTGCAGGAATATTCGGAACTCTCGGATCTTTGCCGGGAAGCCGACCGCGCCTTGTATTTGGCTAAAGCCGCAGGCCGAAACCGTGTTTGTGACGCCGAGTTCAACTCCGCTCCGGAGAATTATCGGCGCTCTGCATAATGCAGAACCACGACCAGCCACGGCCGCTTCCCGCCGCCATGACCCCGGGCAGGCTATAGCCGCATCTTAACATCTGCCCGCCACTGAAGTGCAGATCCAAAACGAACCAACATTTCAGCGAGAATCGCAGTTAATTGGTATTGGCTACAATCTCCAGAACGAATGGGCTTGCCAAGCTCTCCGTCCGACCAACAAAAGGACGGCCAGCGATAGGATCAGCGCCGGAAACATCACGATGATGCCTAGCTTGAGGAAAGCCCATGCCCCCAGTGCGGGCCCTACCGGCGTAAAGCGGCAAGCCACAAAATCGTGGCCAGCAAGCCGGTAGGGAGAGGTTAGAGCCAAGATCGACGCCGATCAGTGTCATGCCCCCGCCTTGAGACATCCGTGAAAGCCTCGGCTGTTCTAACGTTTCGCTCGCTTCTTCTGACGATAGACGTCGATGGCCACAGCCGCGATGATGATAACGCCCTTGGCGATTTCCTGATAATAGGCGTCGACGTTCAGGAAGGTGAAGCCTGAGATCATCACGCCGAGGATGACCGTGCCGATCACCGTGCCGGCGATGCGCCCGACGCCGCCGGTGAGCGAGGTGCCACCGATGACGGCCGCTGCAATCGCGTCCAGCTCGTAGGTCACGCCCATACCGGCCTGCGCCGTCTGGACGCGGGCCGCCGTGATAATGCCCGCAAGACCCGCCAGCAGACCGGCGATCGCATAGACCTTGACCAGATGCCCCTCGACATTGATGCCGGAGACGCGCGCCGCCTGAATGTTGGCGCCGATCGCATAGGTGAACTTGCCGTAGCGCGTGTAGCGCAGCACGATATGGAAAGCGAACGCGACCACCAGGAAGACGATGACGGGCCAGATGCCGGTGCCGATGAAGTTGAACTGGTCGGTGAGGCCCGAGATCGGCTGTCCCTTGGTGTAGAGCTTCGACAGGCCGCGCGCCGAGACCATCATGCCGAGAGTGGCGATGAAAGGCGGTATCTTCGTTCTCGTGATGAGCAGGCCGTTCACATAGCCGGCGGCAAGACCGATCAGCAGGCCGACACCGATCGGAACGAAAAACGGCAGATCGGTAAGCGCGGGATAAAGCGCCCGGGTCCATGTGGAGGACTGGGCGAAACTAGCCGCGATCATCGCCGTCAAACCGACAACTGAGCCCGACGATAGATCGATGCCCCCGGTGATGATGACCTGCGTCACCCCGACCGAGATGATCCCGATGACCGAGACCTGCAGGATCATGATCTTCAGGCGCTGAATGTTGAGCAGGAAGCTCTGGCCGACGAAGATCCAGCCGAGGATCTCGCAGAGGAGCGCGATGCCGATCAGCACGAGGAAAATGCCGAGTTCCGGCGGCACGCGACTGCGCCTCGAACGCGTCAGCGACGGTGCGACCGTCTCTGCAACTTTGCTAACCATGGTTCAATCCTCCCTTGCGATAATTGGCGGCGTCACTGCGCGGCCAGCTCCATCACCTTCACTTGAGTTGCATCCGCACGATCGAGGAAACCGGTCACCCGCCCCTCATGCATCACCATGATACGGTCGCTCATGCCGAGCACTTCCGGCATCTCCGAGGAGATCATGATGACAGCGACGCCGTTGCGCGCCATTTCCGTGACCAGGCGATGAATCTCCGCCTTGGCACCGACGTCGATGCCACGGGTCGGTTCATCCAGGATCAGGATGCGCGGATTGGTGAGCATCCAGCGGCCGATCAGCACCTTCTGCTGATTGCCGCCGGAGAGATTCTCGATGCGTTCGTCGAGGTTCGGCGTCTTGACGCGCAGCTTGCGCGCCATCTCCTCGCAAACGTCCGCGACCGCACCCTCCTGCACGAAGCCGCCACGGACGAATTTGTCCTGCAGCACGGCGATCTGCATGTTTTCGAGCACGCTGAGGATCAGCAGACAGCCCGTGTCCTTCCGGTCTTCCGTCAGGAAGGCCATGCGATGGCTGATCGCCACCGCCGGCGAGGAGATGTCGACCTGCTTGCCGAACAACTCGATCGTGCCTGAGGAAGCCGGCGTCACGCCAAACAGCGTCTCGGCGACATTCGAGCGGCCGGAGCCGACCAGCCCGGCAACGCCGAGGATTTCGCCGGCCCTGACATCGAAGGAGATATCGGAGAAAACACCATCCAGGTTGAGATTTTTGACGGAAAGAAGCGTCTCGCCGATCGGCACCTCTTCCTTCGGGAACATCTGGGTGATCTCGCGGCCGACCATCATGCGGATGATGTCGTCGCGCGTGACGTCGGTCGACGCGTGCGTGCCGATATATTTGCCGTCGCGGAATACCGAGAATTCATCGGCGATCTCGAACAGCTCGTTCATCTTGTGGGTGATGTAGACGATGCCGATGCCCTGCTCGCGCAGACCCCGGATAATCTCGAAGAGATGCGCAACCTCACGCTCGGTCAGCGCCGAGGTCGGCTCGTCCATGATCAGGACGTCAGAATCATAGGAGACCGCCTTGGCGATCTCGACCATCTGGCGGCTGGCGACCGAAAGCTCGCCCACCTGGATTTCCGGATCGATGTTGATGTTCAAACGACGGAAGAGGTCCTCCGTCTTCCGGCTCATCTCTGCATGATCGACGAAGCCAAAGCGGTTCTTCGGCTCGCGGCGGATCCAGATATTCTCCGCAACCGTCATATACGGCATCAGGTTGAGCTCCTGATGGATCATCGCAATGCCGTTTTCCAACGCATCAAGCGGTGATTTCAGGCGGATCGCGACGCCTTTCAGAAGCACTTCGCCCTGATCCGGTACATAGATGCCGGCCAGAATCTTCATCAGTGTCGACTTGCCGGCACCGTTTTCGCCCATCAGCGCATGCACCGTGCCACGCTTCAAACGGAAGGAAACGTCATCGAGGGCCACCACACCCGGAAATTCCTTGCGGATGCCTTCGGCGCTCAACAGATAAGCGGCATTGGGAACCACGCCGCTGGCGCGCACCGCAGCCATGGTGGATGGGCTGACAACCATCTTTTCTCTCCCGTAATGTGGCGGAATTTGTGAGGATGCGGGCTCACGCGCCCGCATCCGTCGATAGCGACGGCGTCAGTTCTTCTTGACGAAGTCCTTGACGTTTGCCGGCGTCACGAGCTGGAAGGGAATGTAGACCTTCTTCTCGACCTTACCGCCCTTGGCAAGCGTCAGCGCGGCATCAACGGCGCCCTTGCCCTGGCCGGCGGCGTCCTGGAACACCGTGACCTTCAGATCGCCGGCCTGCATCGAGGCCAAGGCGTCCTGCGTCGCGTCGACACCGGCAACGACGATCTTATCCAGCGACTTGCCGGAAGCCTTCAGCGCCTGGATCGCGCCGATCGCCATTTCGTCATTGTTGGCGATGACCGCATCGAATTCGAGACCGCTGGAGAGCCAGTTGGTCACAAGGTCGGCGCCCTGGGTGCGCTGCCAATTGGCAGTCTGTTCCTGGACGATGGTGATACCCTTGCATTCGTCGGTGGCGAGAACGTCATGCACGTCCTTGGTGCGCATGCGGGCTGCCTGGTTGGACAGTTCGCCCATCATGACGACGGCCTTACCCTTACCACCCAGAAGACGGCACACTTCCTTGGCTTCCAGCGTGCCGGATTCCAGCTCGTTGGAGGCCACGAAGGCTTGCCCTTCCGGCAGGCTGTCGACGTTTGCCGGCTCGCGGTTGACGAAGATCAGCGGGATCTTCGCTTCTGCCGCCAGCTTCGAAATGGCAGCAGTCGCATCCGTATCAACCGGGTTGACGATGATGGCATCGACCTTACTGGCGATGAAGTTCTGGATCTGGCTCTGCTGCTTGGCGATATCGTTCTGTGCGTCCTCGACCTGCAGCTTCACGCCCGGCGTCGTCTTGGCATAATCCTGCATGCCGTTGCGCAGAACGGTCAGGAAGTTGTCATCGAACAGCGCCATCGACACGCCGATAGTTTCGGCATGCGCCGCGGTCGAGAGCATCAGCGCCATAGCGGAGCCAAGAATAAGTTTTCTCATGATTTTCCTCCCAATTGCGGTGTCCGGCCACACCCCTCATTGATACCGGAACCCTCGGTTTCGACCGCAGGGCCAAAAATCCAGGCCGCCATCACTCCCATAACAGCGGACTTAAAACGGAACAAACAAACCGTTAAATTCATTGTGCGGAATATTTATTCCATTTCCAGGGTGAAACGTCAACACTATTTTACAATCGTCCCGGCGGAGACGGCGGGCGGCGGACGACAAGGGAATTTTCAACGGCGAAAGGCTGTAAAAGGCGGTGTTCGAACCCACATCAGGGCCACTCGATCCGATGGAACGGACATTCCATCGACATCGAAGTGGCGTAAAACGCCGACGACATCGGGCCGAATATCCCCACCGGCCGACAATGGAGAACCAGCATGCCCACAATGTACAGTTTCTCAGTTCCCGTCTTTCAGCGCGGCCTTACAATCCTTGCGACCTATCTCGATGCAATCGAGACCTATGCCGCGGAGAAAGGCATCGATCCCAAGGAGCTTATCGGTGCACGGCTCATCGATGACATGCTGCCGCTCTCCGGCCAGTTTCAGCGCGCCTCCGACGGCGCCAAGCTCACGATCGCCCGGCTGACCGGCATCGAGGCGCCGCGCTTCGAGGACAACGAGACGACCGTTGCCGAACTGCGCGAACGCCTAAAGAAGACACAGGATTTCCTGGCGACGATTACGCCGGAGACGATGGCAGGCAGCGAAAGCCGTGAAGTGACGATTTCTCCCGGCGGCAAGACGATGGTCTTCACCGGCGAAGGTCTGCTGACAACCTTCGCCCTGCCGAATTTCTTTTTCCACGTCACGACAGTGCACGCCATTCTGCGCAGTCGCGGCCTGCCGGTTGGCAAGATGACCTATCTCGGCGCATTCATTTGATAGTCTGCTATTGAAACTCGATCAGGGCCGGTACGAAACCGGCCCTTTTTCCGTCAGCTCGGTATAGGCAAGCGTCTGGTCGAGGTGTTGTGCCCTGAGCGACAACAGCTTTTCGGCATAGTCCAGCCGAACCGCCGCATAGTCGGCGTCACCAGCGACGTTGGTCAACTCCATCGGATCCTTCGCCAGATCGTAGAGCAGCGGCGGCAGGCCGGCAAAGTGTACGTATTTGAAGCGCTCGTCCCTGATGACAGCGAGATTGCAGGCGTTGGACTTCAACCCGAAATGCCGCTCCGATTCGCCGCCGGCGATATCGCGAAAATCGAATTCCCAGAATGCCGCATCGCGCCAACCCACCGGCTCTTTGCCCTCCAGGAAGGGCACCAGCGTCTCGCCGTCGAGGTGATTGTCGGGCACGAGGCCGAGCCTATCGCACAGCGTCGGAAAAATATCGGCGGCGCTGGTGAAGCGCTCCACCTGCCGGCCCGCGCCTGCCGGATGGCCAGGATCGCGGATGACCAGCGGCACATGATAGCTACCGTCGAAAAAGCCACCCTTGCCGAGCATCCAGTGGTCGCCCATCATTTCGGCATGGTCGGAGGTGAAGATGATCAGCGTATCATCCCAGGCACCCGCATCCTTGAGCGCCTGCCAGATCCGTCCGAGCTGTGCATCCACCTCGGCGATCATGCCGTAATAGATAGCGCGGATCGCCGAGAGATCCTCTGATGTCCAGTCGCTCGCGGATCCTTCACCGCCATGAATGAAGCTGGCTTTACCGATCAGTGGTAGGGCAAAGGCAAGAAAAGGATGTGTCGCCTGCTCCGCTTCGCGATCGGCCGCACGCGCAAAATCCGGCCCATCGTTTGCGGAAAACATGCGGTTATAGGGCTCCGGCACGGAAAACGGCGGATGCGGCCTCAGAAACGAGACATGCGCGAACCAGGGCGCCTCCTGTTCGCCGAGCCAGCGGATGAATTCGCCGGCCAGAAAGGCCGTCTGCGTCTCGTCCCTGGAATAGGCGGGCGCGTCATCGGAAATTTCGCCGGGCTTCGCTCCGACGGGGATATGGATATCGCGGCTCGTCGCCCCCGCATGACCGCGCGAGCGCAGCCAGGAAAGCCACTGCTTCTCATGCTCAGGCAGGAGCTGGCGGGCGCTGAAGCCTGGAAGCACGCCCTCATAGGTGGTCAGATGCGGATCGTTCGGATCCATGCTGCGCGGATCAGGCGCCGTATCGGTATAGCCGAACAGCGTCGGATCATAGCCGCCGCGCCGGGCGGCAAGTGCCAGATTGTCAAACCGGGCATCCAGAGGCGACCCATTGCGGCAGACGCGATGGTTCATCTGGTAGAGGCCGGTATAAAGCGTCGCCCGCGCCGGCGAGCAGGGTGCTGTGCCGGCGAAATGCCGGGCAAACAGTACGCCGTCACGCGCCAGAGCGTCGACATTCGGCGTCTTCACGCTGGCATGGCCGACAGCGGAGAGGCAATCGCCTCGCCACTGATCGGCCGATATCAGCAATACGTTCGGGCGCTTGCCCAAGGCGGGCCGCTCAATGCTGGTTGGATTTGGCATGCCAGTTCCAGGCGGATTCGATGATGCGCGACAGATCATATTGCGGCGACCAGCCAAGGATATCGCGGGCCTTGTCATTGTTGGCAACCAGTGTGGTCGAATCGCCCTCGCGGCGGCCGACATATTCGACCGGGAACGGCCGTTCCGATACGGTTTCGATCGCTCCCAGCAGTTCCTTGACCGTCGTGCCGGTGCCGGTGCCAAGGTTCAGCGCGACGGACTCGCCGCCCCTGAGCAGGTATTCCACCGCCCGGACATGCGCATCCGCGAGATCGAGGACATGGATATAGTCGCGCACGCAGGTGCCGTCGCGCGTGTCGTAGTCGCTGCCGAAGACCTTGAAGCCCTGGCGGCGGCCAAGCGCCGCGTCGATCGCCAGCGGGATCGCGTGGGTTTCCGGCGTGTGCCACTCGCCGATGCGCCCTTCGAAATCGGCGCCGGCGGCATTGAAATAGCGCAGCACCACGGAGCGCAGGCCCTTGTACTGGTCGTAGTCGGCAAGCGCCTGCTCGACGATATATTTGGTGCGGCCATAGGGATTGATCGGCACCTGTCGGTGGCTCTCGTCCAGCGGCACGCTCTGCGGCAGGCCATAGGTGGCGCAGGTGGAGGAAAACACGAAAGCTTCGACGCCGGCCGCCTGCGCTGCCGCCAGCAGCGTCAGCGTGCCGATGACGTTGTTTTCGTAGAAGGAGACAGGATCCTTGACGGATTCGCCCACCTCGATCAGCGCCGCGAAATGCAGGATGGCGGCTGGCTTGTATTTCGCCAGAACCTCGTCAAGCCGCGCCCGATCGCGGATATCGCCTTCTTCGGCCGGACCCCATTTAACGAATTCGCGATGACCGTTGGAAAAATTGTCATAGACAATGGGCTGAAAGCCCTTATTCGCCAGATCCAGACATGTATGCGAGCCGATATAGCCGGCGCCCCCGACCACAAGAACCGTTTCCCCTGCCATAGCCATCCCTTCTCAACGATGTACCGCCCAAACACACAGGATCGTGCTTGATATCCGAGGCGTAGAGTTAGAGACCTCTGGGAGAGTTGCAAGACTATAAAAAGGCGATGGCTTCGCAAGTGCAGCAAAGACGAGGATTTCGAGCGCTATCTTTATGCAGGCCGGGCCGCCGCCCTGCTCGCATGCAACAGAATTCCGGCCAGCGCCAGAACCGGCGGCACGAGGAAACATGCCACGCCGATCAGCATGAAAAGCAGGGCCGCCGCCGCACAACCACAGACAAAGCCGCCGAGCGTCGCCCCCATCCGGCCAAGCCTCGCCTTGGCGGCAGCCTTCGCTTCGGGTTCTACCCCGCGCAAGAGATCGGCGATATCGATCATGATCTGCGTCGTCGTCCCGGTCATCATCGTCGTCGGCGGCGCCGTGCCGAGATGGACGCGGTGCAAGGCGTTCTGCACGGCCATCGCCGACACCAGCGTCATCCCCGTCAGGATCGCCTGCCAGCCGTCACCGCTGGCAAACGGGCCGAAACCAAGGGCAAAGACGGCGGCAAGCGCCAATAGGAGGAAATTCAGCATCAGGATCACCGGCAGTACCGGCAAATTGCGCCGCGACAATTCACCGCCAAGGAGGCGAGCGAGGATCACGACGACGCAGAAGACCGGTAGCGCCAACAGCTTGCCCGCTGCACCCGACGTTCCCAGCACCATTGCGGCGGCGAAGGTGACGAAGTTGCCTGTGACATGGGCAGTAAACAGTCCATGCAGGGCCAGGAAACCGGCGGTATCGACATAGCCGCCATTGATGCTCAGGAGAGTGGGCAGGCTCGGCTTCATCGAAAACCTCGTCTCCGTGTTGATCCATCAGAAATATGGATCTTTATCACGCGGAAACGAAAGCGATGTCTAGCTATTATGCCCCCTGCTCCAGCGCCAAGATCTCGTCCGATACCTCACGGATCCTCTCTTTCAGATCCGCTTCGGTGCCATCCTCGACCTCTCCGTCGCCAAAACAATAGCGCGCTATATGCAGCTCGAGCTTAGATTCAAGCTCCGTGCGTCGGGCATATAATTGCTTGAGATATTTGTTACGCATAGGGAACCACGCATTCCGAGAAAACATGTCTCAGGATACTAAATGGGCATGCGAGCAAAAAGTTTCGATAGGTATCGCCTCAGCATCTATCCGCGCGCTGGCATCATCCGGGCAAGCAGGCGGTCACGCAACACATAATGATGCACGAGGGCGGCCACGGCATGAATGCCGGCAATAGCGATGATTGCCCAGGCGGTGGCACTGTGTAGCTCGCTGAACAGGCGGCGCATTGTCGGATCGACGATGACAAAGGGCGGGATGGAGAAGAGACCGAAGAATTCCGGATCTTTTGCGGAAGCCCAGCGCATCAGGAAGCCATAGGATGCCTGCGAGATCATCAGCGCGTATAACAAGAGATGCACGAGGGTCGACGCCACATGCTGAAGTCCGGAAACAGCGGGCGCCGTGCGCCGATGCGTCATCAGGCGCCAGACGATGCGCAGGACGAGGACGGCGGCAAACAGAATACCGAGCGAGACATGCAACGAAATCAACCCCAGCCGCAGCGGCGTGCCACGATCGGCAAAGTCCCAGACCTGCGCGATCGCGAACAGAACCAGGACCAGAATGGCGGTCAGCCAGTGAAGCATGATGGTGAAATGGTCGTAGCGGGCCGCCCGCTTATCTGCGGCGGCGGCATTGAAATTACTCATGATTTACGATCTCCATGGGAGGAACGAGCAGTAAACACGTCGGACTTCCTTTTTATTCGGCCACCTCGAGACGATGGGCGGCATAGAACGTCACACCGTCGATGCGCCTATTGCAAAGCCCCAGCCTGATATTCACATTGATCTGACATGCACCTGAATTAGCCCGGCAAGACAAAGATTTGCGCTGACATGCGGCGCGGATATGGGCTAATTCAGATCGATTGTTCGAGGTATAATGTGTTGAGCGAAAAAATTGCCGTCATCGGCCTGGGTTACGTTGGATTGCCCGTCGCGATCGCCCTGGCCGGGAAATTTCCCGATGTCGTCGGTTTCGATATTAAGGAGTCCCGCGTCGCGGCCCTGAAGGCGGGGGAAGACGACACGCGCGAGATCTCGCCGGCGCGCCTGAAAGAAAGCGGGCTGCGCATCAGCAGCGACATAGAGGATCTGCGCGACCGCGATATCTTCATCGTCGCCGTTCCCACACCGATCGATCGCAACCGGCAGCCGGATCTGCGCCCGATGATTTCCGCCTCGCGCGCAGTCGGTAAGGCTCTGAAGAAGGGCAGCATCGTCGTCTATGAATCGACCGTCTATCCCGGCGTCACCGAGGACGTCTGCGGCCCCGTGCTCGCCGAAGTCTCTGGCCTTCGCCAGGGCGAGGATTTCCATCTCGGCTATTCGCCGGAGCGGATCAACCCCGGCGACAAGGAGCACACGTTCGAGCGCATTGTGAAGGTGGTCGCCGGCGACAACGAGGAAACGCTGGAGAGGATCGCCGCCGTCTATGGCGCGGTCGTCGAGGCCGGCATCCACAGGGCGCCCAGCATCAAGGTGGCGGAAGCCGCCAAGGTGATCGAAAACACCCAGCGCGACCTCAACATCGCCCTGATGAACGAGCTGTCGATCATCTTCGAAAAGATGGATATCCGCACCGCCGATGTCTTGAAGGCGGCGCGGACGAAATGGAATTTCCTGCCGTTTACGCCCGGCCTGGTCGGCGGCCATTGCATCGGCGTCGATCCCTATTACCTCACCGCCAAGGCCGAGGAACTCGGCTATCACCCCGAAGTCATCCTCTCCGGTCGCCGCATCAATGACGGCATGGGCGCCTTCATCGCCCAGAAGCTGATCAAGATGCTGGTCACGGCGCAAAAGCCGATCAATGGCGCCCGGATCGGCATTTTCGGCCTGACCTTCAAGGAAAACGTGCCGGATCTCCGCAACAGCCGCGTGCCCGACATCATCCGCGAACTGCACCAGTTCGGCATCAAGCCGCTGGTGCACGACCCGATGGCCAGCCATGGCGAGGCGGAGGAGGAATATGGCGTGCGGCTTTCGGCGCTCGACGATTTCGGTGAACTCGACGCCATCGTGCTTGCCGTGCCGCACAAATCCTATCTTGTCGACGGCGCGGCGGAGATTCTCAACCTCCTGGGCGAGAACGGCGTGGTGGTCGACGTGAAGGCGGCGCTGGAGCAGAGCAATCCGCGGCTTGAAGGTCACGCGGTCTGGAGCCTGTAAGCGTCGCTTAATGATCCCTGGAGGATGCAGCGACCGTCAACCGCAGCCCCTCCTCGACCGAAAAGGGCGGCGACCAGCCGGTGATTGCCACCGTCTCGCCGATATCGACCTGCAACGACCCGAGAAGGCGCTGTGCCGCCGCACGACGGCCGAGCAGCGCCGCCAACCCTTCCAGCAGGCGTGGCGGGATAGGTAGCAACAGGGCTCTCCTCCCCATTGCAGAGGAAAGTTTGCCGATCAATTCGCCGATGGAAAGATCGGCGCCGTCGCTGATCAGGAACACCCGGTTTACCGCGCCCGGATGATGCGCCGAGAGCAGAATGAAATCGACGAGATTACCGACGAAGACGAGCGATCGGCGATTGGTGACGAGCCCGAAAGGCCAGGGAAACGGTCGCCCGGCCCATTTCATCAGGCTGGCGAAATTCGCCTTCACGCCCGGCCCGTAGACGAGCGGCGGGCGAATGACGACGATCTCCATGCCCGTCTCAGCACCGATGGCAAGGAGCGCCTTCTCCGCCTCGCGCTTCGACTGGCCGTAAGGATCCTCCGGATGCGGCGTGTCGGACGAGGTGAACGGACGAGCTGGCAAGGTCGCCTCGCCGTTGACCTTGATCGAGCTCAGGAAAATGAAGCGCTTGACGCCGGCCCGAGCCGCCTGCCGCGCCAGATTGACCGTGGTGTCGACATTGGCGGCACGAAAGGCGGCGAGCGGATCTGACGAGGTATCGTTCATGACGTGAACGCGCGCCGCCAGATGCACGACGGTTTCTACGCCCGCAAGCTCTCCCGCCCAATCGGTCGCATCATCGAACGTACCCATGGCCACGAAACCCGGCTGCGGTGCGCGGCTGACCGGGCGATAGCCTATCCGCCGCCGGGCAAGCTCGGCACAAAGCGCCTGCCCGACAAAACCCGTTGCACCCGTAACCAGGATCATGCGCCCATCGTCCCTTAATGACGCCCATGCGTCCGTTCGGGCCATGCTTCGCACATTATCTCCGTGAGAAACAAGGCATCCTGGAAGGACAGGCTCGGCAAAATTCGTGCCCCGAACGATTGTGCAGAAATGCCTGATATGACATGGACTGCGCAGAAGCCATCATTCGCGCTGCGAAACCAGCGCCGGTAAAACCATCAGAGACGATGCCCTATACGATCGCCAAACGCCTTTTCGACTTCCTCGCCGCCTTCGCGGCTGTCGTCGTCTTTTCCATCCCGATCTTGATCGTCGCGATCGCCGTGCGGCTGACCTCCCCCGGCCCTATTCTTTACTGGTCGGACCGGGTCGGCCGCAGAAACCAGATCTTCCGCATGCCTAAATTTCGCAGCATGCGGACCGACACACCGGCGGTCGCCACGCATCTGCTGAAGGATGCCGGCGCCTATCTGACGCCGATCGGCTCCTTCCTGCGCAAGTCCAGCCTGGACGAGCTGCCGCAGCTCTGGTGCATCCTCAAGGGCGAAATGAGCATCGTCGGTCCGCGCCCGGCGCTCTTCAACCAGCATGACCTGATTGCGCTACGCTCAGAGCGCGGCGTCGACGTCCTCTTGCCGGGCCTGACCGGCTGGGCGCAGGTCAACGGCCGCGACGAGCTGCCGATCCCGCAAAAGGTGGCGCTGGACGAGGACTATCTGCGCCGGCGTTCGTTTTTCTTCGATCTCAAGATCATCATCCTCACGGCACTGAAGGTCGTTCGCAGCGATGGTGTGGCCCATTAACAAGCCTCGGGCAGAAAAAGGCGCCGCGGAAGCACAACCGCCGAAATGCCGTATTCATGCCCCTTTACAGCCCTACTGGCTGTCGTGATGCTCCGGCATGCCAAACGAATCGACTATGGACGAAGGCGGAGAGACTATTGGACGACTTGCGCGCGAAGAAACCGCATGCTGATCCCGCAACCGGGACCATAGCCGGCAAGGTGCCCGTGGGCATCATGACATGGCCCGTAGCGATCTTCGGAAGCCTGCTCTGGATTCTCGTCGCATCCGCCACCCTTGTGGAAAGCGATGCCTACCGCTATGCGGCCGCCCTGCTCTCGTTGATCGCGTTTTATTACTATCTGAAAGCGCCGGTACGGCCTCGCACCGATTGGATCGGCTGGCTATGCATGGGCTGGGGTGCCTATGTCATGACCCGCTTCGCCATCACCTATTGGCTGACGCCCGAACATGATATCGGCGCCTCCGACTGGCTCTACGCTTTTCCCTTCTTCTTCCCGATCCTCGGCGTTGCGTTCCTGCTCTACGAACCGCTATTCGAAAAGATCATCGCCGCCTATTTCGCCGCAGTCCTGATCATGTTGATCGCCACGCAGCATTTCCGCGAGGTTTTCGCCGGCGAGACCATCCGCCCGCTGATCATGAACAACCAGATCCATGGCGCCGTCGCCTGCGGCATGATCGTGATCTTCACGCTGTTCTGGCTGCTGCATTATCTGACGGACAAGTCGAGCGACCGCAGGATCGCACGCTTTGCCTATATCGTCTCGCCCTTCATCGTCGGGCTCTGTTTCATCGCGATCTACGGCGCCAAGTCGAAAGGCGTCTGGCTGGCGCTGAGCATTACTCTGCCGCTGCTGGGGCTGGTGGCTCTGAGCTATCTGCGCCTGAAGCTCGGCGCCATCGTCATCGCCGTCGCCGCGGTCCTGCTCATCGCGGGCGTCTACACCGTGCGGCACAATCTCGACAAGACCGCCGGCCCGACCGTATCGGCAACCATCGCCATGCTGCAAAGCGTCACCGGCGGCCATGACCTAGGCGGCGCGGTTTCGAACACCATTGGCTCCACCAATACGCCGGTGTCGATGGACGAGCGGCTACAACTCTGGTCGAACAGCTGGGAAGTCTTCTCTTCCGCGCCGGTCTTCGGCTGGGGCAACCGCTGGCTCGAGCGCTGGCACGAGACGCGCTATTCACATATCCAATACACACTGCTGCACAATGGTTACTTGGAAATCCTAGTGCGCTACGGCCTGTTCGGCGCAGCCATCATGGCCTTCATGCTCGCCATCTTCATTCGGACGGTGTGGCGCGCCTACAAGGCCGCCATCATCCCCCGTGCCGCCTGGCACGCCTACGCCGTCTGTCTGTTTTTCTTCTCACTGACGCTGCTCAGCAACTCCAACAACCGCCTTGCCATCGGCGAAAGCCTGGCCTTCGCCAGCTCCGCCTTCGCCTGCTGGTGCAACATGCGGCTGAAGGGGGAGCGGCTGGCGATGTCGAAGGTGGAAAGGAAAGATGCGGCAGCGGGTTGATTTCGCCGAAAACAGCATTGATAGGATGTTAAATTTTATACCGCCGACGCCTCGAGTTTACATTGCAGTTCACGTCGTGCCGATTGCGAGCGGCTGAGCGCCACCTGAAAGCTGATATTCTAATGAGAGCCGAAATAGGCTTCAGCGACAACTTCCGGCTTATCATCCATGCGAATGGAACCGTGATCGAGCCAGATGAGGCGGTTGCAATTTTCCAGCAATAGCTCCCTGGAATGGCTTGCGATGATCAATATTTTCGTCTGATTGACGAGCTCATGCAGCCGCTTGTTGGCCTTTTCCTTGAAGCCTTCATCTCCAGTCGCGAGCCATTCATCCATGATTAGGATTTCCGGCTGGATCACCGTCGAAATCGAGAAGGCAAGACGCAGCTGCATGCCTGTCGAATAGGTCCGCACCGGCATGTCCAGAAAGTCACCGAGCTCGGAAAACTCTTCGATCTCTTCCTGGCGAGCACGTAGCTGTCCCTTGGAGAGTCCGAGAAGCGCACCGCGAATCTTGATGTTCTGACGGCCAGCGGCTTCAGGATCAATTCCCAGCGAGATATTGATCAACGAGGTGCATTTTCCGACAATCGACGTCTTCCCCGCGGACGGACGGTAAACGCCGCTCATGACGCGCAGGAGTGTCGTCTTGCCGGAGCCGTTGTGGCCGACAAGGCCCAGGCGATCGCCATCGTTCAGACTGATATTGACGTTCTCCAGACCACGAATGATCACATGCCCTTCCGAATTCGCTTCGATCCGGCCGCCCGTCGCAATATTGAGAACGCGATTCTTCAGTGAACGGCTGCGGGCATTGAACACCGGGAAGTCGACAGAGACGTTGTCCAGATTGATACTTGCCATTTCAAATACTTTCGATGTCGATAACCTAGAGCCAGTACGCAATTCGGCCGCGATAGCGATTGAAGAGGACCATCGTCACAGCCCAGCCGACAACGGCAAGCACCAGCGAAACGATCCAGTTGAGACCCGATGGCATCGTGCCAAGCAGGGGATTTCGGATAAGAGCTATGAAGTGGGAGAAGGGATTGAAATTGAGCAAGATAAAGCCGGCGCGGCTGCTGATGTGATCCGGCATCCACATGATCGGCGTCACATACATGCCCACCTGCATGATATTTTGAATAATCTGGGAAAGATCGCGATACCGTGTGCAGAGAATGGCAACGAAAGTGACGATCCAAAGGATGTTCGCCGAGACAAGGATGAATCCAGGTATGAAGAGCAGGCTCTCCCAAGGCGGATATTTGAGGAAAATCGCGAGCACAATCGGAAATATGACGAGATTGTGCGCCACGATGATCGTATTTCGCCACCATGTTCTCATCACATAGGTAAAAAACGGGATCGGCAGCTGAAGAATCGTTTCGCCGTTCGAGATGAAGGTTGTGCAGCCCTCATTGATGGTTTGCGAGAAATAGGTCCAGAATATCAAGCCAACGCAAATGAAGGGGAGGAACTCCGACATCGGCGACTTGAAGATCGCACCGAAGACGAGACCCATGGCACCGATGAGCACGCCCATGTTGATCGTCAACCAGAAGGCGCCGACCCTCGACCGCCTGTAACGCTGCGCGACATCCTGCCAGCCCAACATTCCCGCGAGATGAAAATTGCGCACGGCATTGACGACGTCCTCCGACGCCGTCGAGTCGTTCGTGGTGGTATTGCTCATAGAGATAAGGTGCCCATTTCCATATCGTAGCGGCTTTGATGATCGAATCTAGCCTCAAGGATGGTTGGAATTACCGGTCGACTCTTTTTGCCGCCGGAAGGATTTCACGCTTTAAAGGCCACTACCGCAGTTCCTTGTCACGTAGCACGGCTACATGTCATTGTCGCGCTTGGCTATTGCCTTCTCAAAAATGCGCTCCAGCTGAATCGCGCTTTCCGTCCAATTGAATCGAGCGGAATTTGGCCTTGCATTTTCAACAAGCCGAGCATGAAGCAAGTTATTGGTCGCAAGGCTTTCCAAACCATTGCGAATGGATTGCACATCGTTGGGATCAACAAGAATGCCAGCTTTACCGGCGACCTCGGGCATGGAGGATGTATTTGACGTTAGCACTGGTATCCCCAATGCATTGGCTTCTATAATCGGAAAACCGAAGCCTTCATAAAGCGATGGCATCGCAAGAAATCGTGCATGGCTGTATAGCTGTGCCAAGTCGGTATCGGGCACATAGCCGGTCAGCCGAACAGATGATTCGATCTGCAACTCCGCGACATGCCGTTTCAGATCACCCAACCTCCAACCTTGGCCACCGGCAAGCACCAGCAGAAATTGTTGTCGCGTGGTTTCAGGTAAGGACGCATAGGCTTGCAGCAGCCTGAGTAGATTTTTGCGGGGCTCAAGCGTTCCGACGAAGAGAATGTAGGGGCGATCGATCGCAAACTGCGACAAATCCCTTGGGTTCGCGACTCCGCCGATGATCGTTAACCCGGGATAGACAACGCTAAGCTTCTCGCCGCATCCTGGAAATTGAGCCTTTAGCGCATTGGCTGTCGCGGCGGAATCCGCAACGATCTCGTCGGCAACCGCAACCCCAGGCTTCATCAGCCATCGATCAGCCATCCACGTCTGCCATCGCATGGTTGCAGCCATGTCTCGCCAGACGAGATCATGAATCGTGATGACGCGTGCGATACGGCGGTCGAGAAAAAACGGCAGGCGATGCGCCGGCCCCCAAAATACATCGATCTCGTCCTTCATCGCACGGCGCGGCAACTCCGTCTGCGCCCAGATCATCCGCCTTATTCCGCCAGGAAAGCGCGCAACGTGCAGTTTCGTCGCAGGCAGATCTTTCGGATCCCCATATGGAGCCTGCGGTAGGTAGAAATGCAATTCATGGCCGAGAAACGCAAGATGCCGGCTCATTTCCAGCACGTACCGTCCAATCCCGGTCATGCTCGTTACCAAGTTACGCGCATCAATACCGATTTTCATTCGCTAGCTACCAATGTGCCACCGCATCTCGCAGTCTTGCCATCACAAGGGAACCCGCAGCGGATTACTCCACCAACCGACCGATTCCTGGAGCAAGCCGATATCGGTGAAAGCGCCGCCCTTCCTCTTGAATGCCGAAGGGATCTCGATTGACATATATAGGCTGTTGCCAGGTGGCAACACGAATGGAATACGGGATCTATGGTTCTCCGGAAAGATCGTCTCTCCCTTGTTCGACAGAATGCGATAGCTTGCCATCACCGCCAGCGAACCATCCGGGTTGCCCACGCTTGACCATAATTGGGGGGACAAATTGGCGACACGCACCATGTACTTCAGCATACCATTGTCACCGACAATCGGCCCTTCCACCAACTCGATCTTGTGCCGGGTTTCATCGGAAGTCAGTACCTCTCCCATTTTCGTGATGCCTATATCACTTATCGGAACGTAGGTCTTGTTCGACTGCGGCCGGTACATCCGATACCAATCATCAGTAAGCACGACTCTCTGCAATTCTTCGGCACTTTCCTTCCAGCTTATCCCTCCATTGACCCTTCCTATCAAAGGCAGGGTTTCGATGCCATTCTTTCCTGTTTCAAGGAACGAGCGGATCGTCTCTACGAGTGATGTTGGCGAACCGACGGTAAAGAAATAGCAATTCTGGCCACTTGCGGTGACTTCGCGGAAAACGGGAATATCGC
Source organism: Rhizobium lusitanum (assembly GCF_014189535.1). Taxonomy (NCBI): domain Bacteria; kingdom Pseudomonadati; phylum Pseudomonadota; class Alphaproteobacteria; order Hyphomicrobiales; family Rhizobiaceae; genus Martinezella; species Martinezella lusitana. The sequence continues at coordinate 2,399,455 of NZ_CP050308.1, forward strand.
TTGCAATCACGGCTTTTCCAAAATGCGCAGCCTCGACAATTGGAAGGCCGAAACCCTCAGCATACGAGGCGGCGATCAGGGCATCGCTATCGCCATAGGCTTTCTGTAGTTTTTCATCCGAAATGCCGTTGAGCCAGATCAGACGCTTTCCATATTCGCGATGCTGCTCAATTCGCCGAACGAAATGCTCGCCCTCCCAGCCGGGCTTCCCGACGATTGTCAGCCCAATATCTATACCCTCGTCCCACAACCTATCGAAAGCCTCCAGGGCAACTCCGTGCCCTTTGCGCGGTTCGAGCGTCCCGACCATAAGGAAGTTCCATCGCCCATTTCGGCGAACGGGCGGGATGTCCACAGAGATGGCCGCCTTGGCAAAATCAGCGCCAAGATGCCAAAAGCCTATCTTCATCTCCCTTGGAAACTGGATGGCTTCGAATATTGCAATTAATTCGTCGGCAACAGCCTTTGAGATGCAGATAAATGCATTCGAATAGGATAGGGCCGCCTGAAACCAGTTCGAGAATGTGGGGGGCATGCCAGGGTCGCAGAAACCCGGGAATCTTAACGGGATCGTGTCATAGAGACATGAAATGACGATAGCTCCCCTCAAGCGGGCAGCGCGCAACGTTTTGTAGTGATGCCTATAGAACTCCCAGGAGCTATCGAGCATCAAAATGCGGTCATTCGGGGAAAATTCCAGCCGAATATCTTCCGTGAAGCTAATTGCGGTGCTGGGTTTCTCCAGCGTCTTCGGAATGGCAAACCAACCGTCGAGAGAATCGCTATATGCGACTATCCGTTCGACGTCGTCACCCTGCAGCATCTCGAGATTGGCACAAATATTCTTGACGACACGCTGAATCCCAGTCTTGTGGTCCACGCGATATGTTGATGTCGCATCAACGATCAGGCGTGGTCCGCTGGATTTGGCTAACTCCGAACGTGCAAATGTCTGCGCGATGAAATCCGCCGGAAGATCCATATTTCCAAGTCGCTGCAAAGCCGCATATTGGATCGCCGAGACCGCTTCGATCTTGCCGCTCTCCGCCGCGCGGACCATGGCATCTTTCAGCGCAGCAACGGCAATAGCAGCCGATTTCGCCCAACTGAATGCCGCGGCACGATTGCGCTGTCTTTCTGCCGTGGCCTTCGTCGCTTGGCGATCGCCAAGTGCCCGCTTCATTACTCGCGCTATATCCTTGACATCTGCTGGATTGAAAAGGAACTCTCTATCTCCGATGACTTCAGGCAGGGCGCCAGTGTTCGACGCAATGACAGGCGTGCCGCATGTCATTGCTTCCAGCGCGGTCAAACCAAACCCCTCCAATAGCGAAGGTTGAATGGCGAGATCCGTCTCCTTGTAGAGCGCCACGAGCTGGCTGTCCGTCACATGGCCAATAGCCACGAAACTCTGTTCCGGCAGCCCCAGCTTCTTCCATCTCTCTTGTTCGTCTCGCAATAGCGATTGCGGGTGATCACCGGCCAGCACAAAACTGTATTGCTCTTGCAAATCTGCCGGTAACTGCGCGAATGCCTCAATGGCAGACCTCACGTTCTTGCGCCAATCCAGGCCTCCGACATAAAGGATAAAGGGTTTCTCTGTCGGTCTTGGCACTCTCGTTTCGGCGTGCTCCATCGCATTTCTGAAATCTCTCGATACGCCCGCAAGCATGTTGAACGCGCGAGGATTTCTCGAGATCTCGACACATTCGCGTCGGGAATATTCGGAAATACAGAGATTCAAATCGAATTCTGAGTAGGAGGCAAGGCGCCGCTCATAATAAGCACGCAATGCCGGAGATGAAAGATATTGCTCAGGATAGCGATAAGGTATCGCGTCATAGAAGATCGATGCGAGCGGAATTTTCGATATACCATTCGGCATGAGCGGAACGGCCTTGTCATAGCTACCCTCGAATGGACTTGCAGATAGCGCTACGTCGGGATTCAGCGACGCAACATGATAAGCCAGAGCGACCTCGCTCAGTCGCCTCTTCTCCGTATAGCCATCTATCGCTTCTCCACCTTCGGCAACTCCATGCCACATGGAAATATTGGCAGGCTTTATCCATTGCTGAAGATGATCACGAGCTGCGAGCGCTTCCAGCGGCATACCAGCGTTAAGAGAAACGAGAAGTTCGACGTGGGGATAATTGTCGATAATACCAAGGATCAGTTCTTGCACATAACGCCCGATTCCACGCCGCCTGCTTGCGGTCTGGAAACATTGCCCGTCAATCCATAGACGCATCAACGATAGTCTTTCATTGCGATCTTGAAGTATCTCGGAGAAACACATCCCACTGGTCCGCCGCGCCCTTGGGCGCATCGATATACCATTGTCCTTCCTGACCGTCATCCAACCAGTCAACCGGCTGAACGCCATATCCTCGGACTCTTGCGAAGGCCATAAGCCTTCCTCTCATCCCTGGAAAGCGATAGACCAACCGAAGACACTTGTCTTTCAGTTGCGGCCTCTTGGAAAGCCAACGAATAAGCTTTTCAAGCAAAATCGCGACGACGAGCCGTGGTAATCTTTTCGCATTAGACAGCAATGAAGCCCCCACGCGAAACGGGTGCGTAAACCGCCACGAAAAACTACTATAGGTGCGATGCAGCTCTTCGCGAACAGCGTTTTCCTGAAGGCCGGCATTCCAGATGACATTCTCCAGGGCCTCTATTTGCTGTTCTTTTTCTCCGACAGTCTGTTGGAGGCGGTCCACTCTCAAAGTTTGTTCGGCGGCGCCCTTTTCCGCCTGAATACGTTGCTCTGTAAGCTGGTGCCGAAGACGAGAGGCATAAGGCGTGTGCTCACTGAGAGCAGAATCATCAAATACATTTGGGCCAGGTCCGAAAGACTGGAGTAACTCAGGATGCCGTTCGCTGACATAAAAACGGCTTAGCCCATCGAAATATACAAATCGGTACCCCAAGCTTAACAGCTTAGGCTCCCATACCTCATAGTTCGTTTCCTGCGAATTGGGCAGAGTGCTTTCCAGTACAACAATCCAAGGTCGTATGGGCGACGATGCCCAGCTATCGACGACGGACGCTTCCATGCCCTCAACATCCACCTTAAGCCAATGAACCTCGCGGCCTCCCGCACGTGCTAAAACAGCCGACAAGGGGATAAGCTGGACCTCGGTTTCAATTACCCTATGGCCTGCGGCTTGATGCTTCATCGCTATGTCGTAGCTGCTGGTATTTAATCCGGTCTCCGGGATCTCGAAAAACCGCAGGGGGCCGTCGCCGGTGCCAATTGCGGCCTGTACAACCAATTCATCCGGTCGATCTCGACGTAGCTGCTCCGCATAATATGTCGTGGCTTCTGCATGAATACCACGCCAACCATTTTCATAGAATGCACGGCTAACCGAATAAACAACAGGATCCTGAGCGCCTATATCGATGTAGAAGCCGTTCTCAACGTGCTTCAAAGCTCGCCAAAGAACGACATCCTCGAAGTTCTGCGCATAGGAGGTGAACACGATTAGCTTAGCCTACCCTTGCAATGCGAAACGTCGCATCCAGCCAACTGCTCCCAATGAACATGAACTGCCCCGCGTTTACTACGTCAAAGACCATGGCATTATCCTGCCACTCGTAGTTCTTGTCGAGGTGGGTGTCGGAATTCACCAGTGCCGGCGAAAACGAATAGGAGCCAGGACCGAGTGTACAGGTGAAAGGTAGTTCGTAGACTATTTTCTCTCCCGAGGTGACGTTTTCGACAACCTGCCTGGTATGCCAGGTATTTGTACCCCAAATGACATGGCCAGTTCGGTCGCGAAGCATATAGCCCAGAACAAGTTTGGGAATATCCGCATACGCTTTAGCCTCGAGACGCAACAGAAGGTGTTGGCCGACACGAGCAGTATTTACCGGTTGCAGCGTATGCTGATCCAATAGCTCAAGCGTCTCGACACGGGCTTCATAGGTACCCGATTGCGTGTGCAACCATCCATCACTATTGCGCTTCTGCTGTATGGTCAAATTGCTGTTTTCACGCTCAGCGACCATCGCATTATAATAATCTACCACTTCGTCGGGTGGGCCATCTTTTACAATCGCGCCCTTGTCCAGCAGGATCACGCGTTCACAAAGCGCTTTGACGTCTCCAAGGCCATGTGTGACGAGGAGGATTGCCGTGCCTTCCGCCTTGAACTGCCTGATGCGGTCAAAGCTCTTATGCTGAAAATAGCTGTCTCCGACTGAAAGCACTTCATCAACAATCAGAATGTCCGGCCTCTTGGCAGTCGCAAGTGCAAAGGCCAGTCGCGCCTGCATGCCACTGGAATAAACGCGCACCGGTTGATCGAAGAAATCGCCGATCTCTGCGAAAGCTTCGATAGCCGGCATAAGTTCGCTTAATTCCTGTTGCGAAAATCCCATCAGACCACCGGCCTGGTAGACGTTCTGTCGACCGGTGAATTCGGGATTGAAGCCGAGTCCCAATTCCAGGATGGCGCTGATACGGCCGGAAACGTGAACGCTCCCGCTGGTCGGCCGTACTGTTCCGGTAACGATCTTCAACAAGGTGCTCTTGCCTGCGCCGTTTTGACCAATCAGGGCTACAGCTTCTCCAGCGCCTACCTCAAACGAAATATCGCGACTGGCCCAGAATTCCGAGACAGGAGTGAACGAGGCCCCGAACCAGTTTGCGAACCTTTGCAGGTTGCTTCGATAAGTCGGGTATCGTTTGCTGACGTGGTCAACCGTGAGTATTGAAGTCATCAAAGCGCATCCACAAGATCGGCACTGGCACGACGAAATACAACAAATGATAGCAAAACCATCAGTGCGCCCAGCGCAATGGCAGGCCAGAGGCCGCTCCAAGAGGGCCCCTGATCTAGAAGTAGGGCATTCTGATAGAGAGTGACCAGCGGCATCATCGGATTGAAACGCAGAATCTGCTGAAACCTCTCCGGCACGGCGGACGTAACATATACGATCGGCGTAAACCAGAACCACAGCTGCATCACCACAGTCATGAACTGGGCGACATCACGAGCAAAAACGTTCAGCACGCCGAGAAATACGCCAATCCCGAATGCGACCACTGAAATCATCAGCATGCCGGGTATCAGATAGAACCAGGCAAAGCCTGGATAATGGCCGAAGAAAAGAAAAATGACGGCGATGGCGCACAGCAAGAGAAGGTGATTGATCATCGCACTACCCCAAACGATGATGGGCAGGCAAAGCCGGGGAAACGAAATCTTCTTCAACGCTTGAGCTTGATCGATGAAAACGGTCATGCTCCGCGTCAAGATCTCGCTGAACAGACCCCATGCGGCCATACCCGACAAAAGATAGATTGGATAGGCGGCCGGACTGGTCATATTCGGCATTTTTGCCCGCATGACTTCCGATAAGACGATCGAAAATATCAATGCCTGCGCCAGCGGATGAAGGATGAACCACAGCGCACCCAATCGCGACCGGGCGAATCGTCCGCGCAATTCGCCCTTGATCGAGGCGAGAATAAAATGTCTGTATTTCCAAACGCTATTTAGCAAATGTTATCTCTCCGATATTTCCGGCATAAGATCCGGCATGGAACCGATAATATTATCGACGCGCAACCCGGATCTTCCAATCTTCAAGAACATCGCCAAGTGTACGGCTTAATTCTATTTCCGGCTTCCAGCCAAAGGACGCCAAAGCCGCCCTGTTGTCGCCTGAGGCCGCCACGATTTCGGGCCCGCGCAGCCGTTGCGCATCGATCTCGACTTCCACGTCCAATCCCGAAACCGCGATCAGCCTGTCGAGTATCGACTGAATCTGCACGGAGCGGCCCGAAGATAGATTGAAGACGCCGCCGAGCATATCCGACACATCCTCGATCAGAGCAGCGTCGGCATAGGCACGCACAACGTCTCGCACGTCAAGAAAATCACGGAAGGCAGAGAGATTTCCGACACTGATGCGAGGAGTTTTGGCACCCACCGAAATTTCCGCAAGTTGCTTGGCGAAAGCAGAGACAACATAAGCATCCGTCTGGCCGGGTCCCGTGTGGTTGAACGGACGGAAGCGGATAGATTTCAATCCATCATAGGCAAGCTGCCCGATGAGCACGTCTGCCGCCGCTTTCGTTGCGCCATACACATTCATCGGCTTGAGGGCGGCGCTCTCCATTACCGGCGCGTTTGCCGCGTCGATGAACGAAGCACCATAGGCTTCGGAACTGCCCACGAAGATGAAGCGCGATTCGGGCGCAAGCTCCATCGTGGCGTAGGCGAGATTCATGGTACCTTGAAAATTCACACCCCAGGCTCGCTGCGGCATCTTGCGGGCATCCGCAGGGGCTGCGATTGCGGCGAGATGAATGATTGCCGTTGGGCGGCAATCACGGATCAGGGCCGTCACCTGATCCCGATCTGTGATATCTGTCTTCCAGTCCGACGCATCTCCCTGACCGGCGGTCAAAACCACCAGGTCAGGATCCTGTTTCAGCCGCCGCTCGTGCAATTCACGCTGCAGCCACGCCCCGACAAAGCCGCTGGCGCCAGTAATGAGAATACGGTGTTCTCTCGGCATGGGAGTGTCTCGTCATTCGGCCGGAAGGTTTACTTCGTCAATCGTTGAAGATCGGCCTCGACCATTTCGACGATCATCTCCTCAAGGCCGATTTTGGGCTCCCATCCGAATTTTTTCCGAGCCTTCTCCGGATTGCCGAGCAGCACATCCACTTCCGCCGGACGGAAGAGCTCAGGATCGATCACGAGATGATCGTCCATCGTCAAACCAGCATGCTTGAAAGCAATAGCACACATGTCGCGGACGGTGGTCGTGCGGCCAGTCGCGATCACATAATCGTCGGCAACGTCCTCCTGCAACATCATCCACATGGCGCGGACATAGTCTTTCGAATGGCCCCAATCGCGCTTGGCATCGATATTCCCGAGCCGCAGCTCCTTTGCCATACCAAGCTTGATGCGTGCGACGGCGTCCGTCACCTTGCGGGTAACGAATTCAATGCCGCGAAGCGGAGATTCGTGGTTGAAGAGAATGCCGCTGGATGCATGCAGCCCGAAGCTCTCACGATAGTTGATGGTGATCCAATGACCGTAGAGCTTGGCAACCGCATAGGGCGAACGCGGATAGAAAGGCGTTTCTTCCGACTGCATCGGCTCCTGAATGAGCCCGTACATTTCAGAGGACGAAGCCTGATAAAAACGAGCCTCAGGTCTTTCTATGCGGACCGCCTCCAGGACATTCGTCACACCAAGGGCCGTCACCTGACCGGTCAGCAGCGGTTGCTGCCACGACGATTTGACGAAGGATTGAGCCCCAAGGTTATAGACTTCGTCCGGCTTCACGTCCTTGACCGTTCTGATAAGACCGGAAAGATCCAGGAGGTCGCCGTCGACAATGTGGACGTCACGCTCGATACCCAGCCATTGCAGGCGAGTAAGATTGACATCCGCGGTGCTGGAGCGACGTGCAAGCCCATGAACCTCGTAGCCATTCTTCAGCAGAAGTTCTGCAAGATAGGCGCCGTCCTGACCCGTGATACCCGTTACTAATGCTTTCTTCGCCAAGTTCCATCTCCAATTATTACCGCATTCATTTCATGCAGGTACACCAAGTTCGCAGAACGCCGCCGAGCGCGCACCATACTTGGCCATCAATTTCTAGCGCCATTTAGCTCGTATGGGGCCTAATGACAACGACCATCAGCAATTCGTCCTGGATGCGCCCCCTCAACGGCGCAAGACCAATTGCAGAAAATCCGCACCCTAATCTCTTGCTGTATGCGCGAGCAATTTACAACAGATTGGAGAAATCGAAGCTCGTTAAGCTCCACTGCCCAACCATTGCTTGTCTATTCTCCGAAGGGTGAACCGATGAAGCTCGCAGTACTCATTCAAATACCGAGATGGCTATATCGTGGCGATGTCCAAGCATACGTCAACAGTCGAACAGGAAAGAGCCATGACATGGACAGCGTTTTCCAGGCTCAGCCCGCACGGGAGCCCGTCAATTCGCCATAGAGGCGACTATAGGCCGAGCACATCTTCTCCGCCGTGAAACATGCAAGATAGCGATCACGCGCCGCGGCACCCAGTGCAGCAGCCTTCTGCTCGTTGTCCCAGAGGGATTTCATTGCATTCGACAGAGCATCGACATCGTTCGGCGGCACCACGAACCCCGTCTGCTTATCCAGATTGACGAAACTGGTCCCCGTGCCGATTTCGCATGAAATCATCGGTTTGCCGAACATTGACGCTTCGACAAGAGAAAGCCCGAAGGCCTCAGAGCGAAGATGCGAGGGAAACGCAAACCCTGCACACATCTCGAGCAGAGCAATCTTGTCGCTGTCTGACAAGGATCCGAGAAAATGGATATTGTGCGGATTTTGCCCAGCGGCCTGCTTCAGTTCCGCCTCCATCGGCCCACTGCCGACGATCACGATATCGAGGCCATTGCGTTTCGCGGCTTCCAGCAGGATATGGACCCCCTTGTAATACCGCAGGACGCCGACGAATAAGAGAAAGCGATTGGGAAGCTTGTCGCGCCAACGAGCGAGCGTCACTTCATCCGCTTTCGGATAGTCTGCTTCATCCAGGCCCAACGGGATAACGGTTGTCTTGGATTTGAACCTTTCCAGGACATCGCTCGACAAGAGATAATTGGGAGATGTCGCGACAATGCGGTCGACGCTTTTCAGAAATCGAAACATCAACGGCTTGTAAAACTGCAGTAAAACCTTCTGCTTCACGATGTCGGAATGATAGGTGACGACCGTCGGCTTGCCGGGAGGAACGGTGAGATGAACGATGTCCATTACCGGCCACGGAAAGTGATAGTGGACGATGTCGGCCTTCTGGCTCAACTCCCGAAAACGTCCGAACACCTCGCGCGAAAAGCCGGTGGAGGCGAATTCAAAATCGAGCTTGGCCTTGTGAGCCATATGACCATCGAATTCGATGCTGTTTTCCACCGGTGTTTCGCTGAGCGATAGGACATCTGACTCCACGCCATATTTGGCGGTGCCCTTGGCGATCGCATGGATCGTCCGCTCAACGCCGCCGAATGTGTCAGGCCAATATGTTTTGAAGAAATGTAGAACGCGCATGCCATCCCTGTATCGAAAAGCGAGCGCGGCGTCACCTAGGGCATTGCTGAGCCTGCAAAAGCTACCCGAGCTAAACAAGAATGCCGAAGCAGGTTGGACAGGAGCGCGCAAAGAAGGCTCTTTGCCGGCATCGGCCAAAAAAACCTTGCTCTGCCAGCATCGGTGAACTAATCCCGCGCATAATTTTTGGTCGTGCGGCGGTCGATCGAGATTTTGCAAAGGAAGTTTCGTTGAAATCTGGAAGCTGTTATAAGATTGGCGACAATGATCAGCGCCCTTGGGGCAGATGGCATGTGCTCGATATCGGTGATCGCCACGTCGTCAAACGCATCGTGGTGAACCCCGGCGAGCGGCTGTCGTTGCAATATCACAACCATCGTTCGGAGCGTTGGACCGCCGTTTCAGGGCATGGCATTGCCGAGATCGACGGAATGGAACACGTCCTGCAGCTCGGGCATACCGTCGATATTCCGCTGAAGGCGACGCACCGGGCTTCATGCACCGGCGACGCGCCGCTCGTTTTCATCGAGATTCAATATGGCGAGCTCCTCGACGAGAACGATATCATCCGGCTCAGCGACGACTACAACCGGGTCTGACATCGAGCCGATATCAATCAAATACCTCAGCATCCACCAGCAACGGCTGCTGCTGATCCTTGGCGGAGAGCGTGAGCGCTTCGGCGGTTTTCCAGTCAATGCCGATCTTCGGGTCGTCCCAGCGGATCCCGCGGTCACTCGCGGGGGCGTAGTAGTTGGTGGTCTTGTAGAGGAATTCGACGCGGTCGCTCAGCGTCAGGAAGCCATGGGCAAAGCCTTCCGGGATCCAAAGCTGGCGCTTGTTCTCCTCCGACAGGAGAACACCGACCCACTGACCGAATGTCAGAGACGACCGCCTGATGTCGACGGCGACATCATAGACTTCGCCGACCACGACCCGGACGAGCTTGGCCTGCGCATGCGGCGGCAACTGATAGTGCAGGCCGCGCAAAACGCCCTTGCCCGACCGGCTGTGATTGTCCTGTACGAAGGCTGCGCTTCGCCCAATCGCCGCTTCGAACTTAGCCTGGTTGAAACTCTCAAGGAAAAATCCGCGGTCATCGGCGAACACGGCTGGTTCGATGATCTTGACGTCCGGTATGGCGGTATCGATGGCTTTCATGTGTCTTTCCTGCTTCACGCTGCCGGCATTCGACAGGCCAGCTCCACGCAACTCGACCGAGTGCGCCGTTAAAATATCTGTTCGCGCAGAATTCCCAGAAGATACTGCCCATAGGCGTTCTTCTTCAGCGGCTCGGCCAGCGCCTCCACCTGGGAAGCGTCGATCCAATGGCTCCGATAGGCAATTTCCTCGGGGCAGGCGACTTTCAACCCCTGTCGGCTTTCGATCGTAGCAATGTAATGGCTCGCCTCCAGCATCGATTCATGCGTGCCAGTGTCGAGCCAGGCATAGCCCCGGCCCATCGTTTGCACATCCAGCCGCCCGGCATTGAGGTAATGCGCGTTGACATCGGTTATTTCCAATTCGCCGCGTGGCGAAGGACGGATCGATTTTGCGACATCGACAACATCGGCGTCATAGAAATAAAGCCCGGTGACAGCATAATTGCTCTTCGGGACTGTCGGCTTTTCCTCAAGGCTGACCGCGCGGCCCTGCGCGTCGAATTCGACCACGCCGTAACGGTGCGGATCATGCACATGATAGGCAAAGACCGTAGCGCCATTTTCCTTGTCGCTCGCCTGATGGAGGAGCTTGGCGAAATCGTGCCCGTAGAAGATATTGTCGCCCAGTACTAAGGCTGACGGCGCGCCATCGAGGAATTCCTCGCCGATGAGAAATGCCTGCGCAAGCCCATCCGGGCTCGGTTGCACCGCATACTCAAGCTTCATGCCCCACTGACTTCCGTCCTTCAGCAACTGCTCGAAGCGAGGCGTATCCTGCGGTGTCGAAATAATCAGAACTTCACGGATGCCGGCCAGCATCAAAGTCGTCAGCGGATAGTAAATCATCGGCTTGTCGTAGATCGGCAGAAGCTGCTTGCTGACCGCAAGGGTCGCCGGATAGAGGCGTGTGCCGGATCCGCCTGCGAGGATGATACCTTTACGTGCTTTGGTCATAGTCTAGCGTCTCGTCTTTATTTCGTTTTACAGCCGCTTAGCTCGTCAGCTGCAACCGATAATTTAAACAAACCTTGCGCATTTCAATGCGCGGCGGGTGCAAGTCTGCCAATGACGTCATTCACGCCCTCCTGCCATGCAGGAAGAGGCAAGTCAAAGCAATCCATGAGCTTGGCGCAGTTCAATCTTGAATTTTGCGGACGCTTCGCCGGCGTCGGATAGTCGGCGGTCGTGATAGGCTTGAGAGCATCAAGTTGAAGCGCAAGAGTGAAATTCTTCGTCAATGCCTCGCGGACGATCTGCTCCGCGTAACCATACCAGGACGTGTTGCCCTGCGCGCTCAGATGGTAGGTGCCGGAGACATCCGGTCCCTCCGAGCGGCTGACAAATTCGACGACGCCACGCGTAACGTCGGCGATCAGCGCCGCAGATGTCGGTGCGCCGATCTGATCGGCGACAATGTTCAGGGAGTTGCGCTCCTGCGCAAGGCGCAGGATGGTCTTGAGGAAATTGTTGCCATGATGGCCATAGACCCAGCTTGTCCGCAGGATGACGTGACCAGCGCCGGAAGAACGCACCGCCTTTTCGCCCAGCCACTTGCTTTCGCCATAGACCGACTGCGGGTTGACCGGATCGGTCTCGACATAGGCATCGGCCTTGGTACCGTCGAAGACATAGTCGGTCGAATAATGCACGAGATAGGCGCCGCGATCCGCAGCCCAGCGTGCCAGCACACCTGGCGCCGCCGCATTCACCGCCATTGCCTGCTCTCTTTCGCTCTCGGCGCGATCGACGGCAGTGTAGGCTGCGGGGTTCACAATGATGCTTGGCTTATGTTCCTCAAGGACCGAGAGAATGCTTGCCTCATTCGCCAAATCCATCTCGGCGCGCGTGACTGCTACTACGTTACCCAATGGTGCGAGAGAACGCTGCAATTCGAAGCCGACTTGCCCGTTGGCGCCGGTGACCAGGACCGAACTCACGCCTGAACCTCATACTGCTTGCCCACCCATTCGCGATAGGCGCCGCTGGTGACATTCTTCACCCAATCCTCATTGGCGAGATACCACTCGATCGTCTTGCGAATGCCGGTCTCGAACGTTTCCTCCGGCTTCCAGCCCAACTCGCGCTCGAGCTTGCGCGCATCGATCGCATAGCGGCGATCATGACCGGGCCTGTCCTTCACGAAGGAGATCTGGTCCTTGTAACGGCTACCGCCGGCCTTCGGCCTCAGATCGTCGAGGATGGCGCAGATGGTATGCACCACATCCAGATTGGGCTTCTCGTTCCAACCACCGACATTGTAGGTCTCGCCGACCTTGCCGGATTGAAGCACACGGCGAATGGCGCTGCAGTGATCCTTGACATAGAGCCAATCGCGGATCTGCTGACCGTCGCCATAGATCGGCAGGCTCTTGCCCGAAAGCGCGTTCAGGATCACCAGCGGGATCAGCTTCTCGGGAAAATGATAAGGACCGTAATTGTTGCTGCAATTCGTGGTCAGAACCGGCAGGCCGTAGGTGTGATGCCAGGCGCGCACCAGATGGTCGGACGCCGCCTTGCTCGCGGAATAAGGGCTGTTCGGCTCATATTGATGGAGCTCGTTGAACGGCGCCTCATCCTTGGAGAGCGTGCCATAGACCTCGTCGGTCGAGACATGCAGGAAGCGGAACGCCTGCTTCTCGCCGTCCGGCAAACCGTCCCAGTAGCCACGAACCGATTCCAGCAGGTTGAAGGTGCCGACGATATTCGTCTGAATGAACTCGCCGGGGCCATGAATGGAACGGTCGACATGACTTTCAGCGGCAAAATTGAGGACGGCGCGAGGCTTGTGCGTGGCCAGCAGATTGCCGATCAGATCGCGGTCGCCGATATCGCCATGAACGAAAACATGACGATTATTGCCGGTCAGGCCCTTTAGCGTATCCAGATTGCCGGCATAGGTCAGCTTGTCGAGATTGATCACAGCCTCATCGAAGTGACTTAACCAATCGAGAACAAAATTCCCGCCGATGAAGCCGGCGCCCCCAGAAACCAAGATCGTCATTTCGCTTCTATTCCTATCTAGACCTATCTCAATACAATAGCGGCCACCAAGCCTATATTGCCCCAAGAGTGCTCTGGAACGAAGGTCAGATTTCTACAATGACCTCGAAAACTTTGAAAAGCTCTATTCCAAACTTCTTCCCTGATACACGCTGGAGCAGATCCTATATCAAGACCGATGTTTTGGTATCTCCTGCGGCGAGCTTCCCCCGAACGAGAAACCCCGATTTCGGCTAAGCGACCCACTATTCTGCGACCCGCTTCAACGACCGATAGCCGTTGCTCAGCATCCGCCTTGGCTTTTCTGCCAAGTGCGCGCGCGAAATCTGGCTCGTCGTATAATCGACGCAGGAACTGCGTGGCATCCTCTTCGGACGGCTCTGCCCATTCATAATCTGCTTCGTATGGCGGAATTGGCACGCCAAGTTTTACAAGCTTATAGCTGACAAGCAAGCTATTCTCTTCGTTCATAAATTCGGTGTTGCCAGAATACCCTGTCGCGACCACGGGTTTACCCATCAGCATGGCTTCTGCCATCGTAAGGCCCAGCCCCTCACTGCGATGGAGTGAAACATAAACGTCACAAGTCTCCATCAGAGCCAGAACATCATTCGGCGAATAAACTTCGTCGATGATAGTGATCCGAAAACCTTCGGCCGCTTTGCGCAGTTTTTCGATCTCCTTCGGAAGGCGGTCGCCGAACGAGGTTTTGAGCACTAGACGCGCAGGCTCGTCCGGTCGGAAGGCCCGCTTGAAGGCACGAATAAGCCCAAGAGGATTTTTGCGCTCCATGATGCTCATCATATGGAACGTAAATAAGTAGAGGGTCTCATCTTCCGGCAAACCAAAATACGCTCGCCCGCGTGTTTCGAAGGGCGCAAGACGCACGCCGGGGAACATCGTGCGAACTGGGATGGATAGCTTCTCACGCAGACCCTTGGCAACAAATTCGGTCGCCGCCCACACCTCATCTACACGTGCGGCATGAACGCGCCAAGAGTCGGGAATCGTATCGAACTCCCAGTACCAGTAAGCAACCCGGTAAGAGCGAGGTCCTCTTTCGGAAAGATCAGATTTTTCAAAGACCTTGTCAAAAAACGGCTCAGGCTGAGTGTGTATGATGCTAACATCATAGGTTTCGAAGTCGGCGAAACGCTCATGACCAGGATCATCCTTCCGATCGGTACGCACATCGCGCAATGAGACTCCCGCGCCTATCTCACGCATGCCTTCGACCATGGCTTCGGCAGAAATACGCAAGCCCGACGGATAGCAGAAATGAGCAATCATATTGAAGCCAGGCCTGACCAACTCAACCGCGACAGCATCCCGATCGAGACCACTTAACCAAGTGGCAACCCAAGGCTCCATCGGGACCGAGCCGGAAGCGAGCCAATCGAGGAACGCACATGCGGCACTCAGTTCCTTAGTTGCCAAAGGATGAGCGTATCGCCAATCTTCCCTCGACCGCCAGGCGAGACGAATTTGGTCCGCCGGAGAGCCAGGAAAAGGCCACTTCATGGGATCGAGCCAAGGCCCAACGACGCGATAAGTCGCACCGAACCACCGCGCGAAACGATCCGCGCCGAAGGGCGATGCACCATCACCAAACATCGTTTGCCACGCGGGCGTAAGACAAAGAGCAGTTATGACTTCCTGCTCAGGGCGCTCGCTTACCTCCTGGAACAGCCACCAAATCTCCTCGAGCCGTAAACTCTCTTCATTTCGTCCACTCTGGATAAACCAACGAAAGAGATCCCGCCGACCGGCTGGCGTTAATCCATGGGGCCATGCACGCCGAATATCCTCCCGCCAAAGAAAGACGCCGCGAGGTCGCGCACCTAAATCAGCCGTGAACATGGCGCGCAGCGCCTCTACCGCGTCCTGTGGTAAACCGAACTGTCTACGACCATCACTAATCAGCCAACGCGCAAAGGCACCGTTCCATCCGTCCGAAAGCGCGCGAGGAAAACGAGCGCTTATGTCCGGGCGCCTGCGCAACAGATCAAGCGTCCAGCGCGCCGCACTCCAAATATCATTGACTTTGTAGGCAGGCTGCGGAGACCATAGCACACGTGCTCTTGGCTGCTCGACCAATGCCAGCACACGCCCATCACACGAGAGATCGAGATCCATTGGCATAGGTTCGTAGGAACCGAACTGCGTAATCAGACGCTGCAACGTCTCGCGAGGCCCTTCCCCGCCTTCACCACGTAGGCGCGGGGTCGCATCACGCCCGTCCAAGTCAGGATGGAGATAAGGATCCTCGTCAATACCCAAAGCTCGGATGTCATCAGCTAAGCGACGCAAATCTTCGGATGGATTGGAGTGGCCACGGGTAGCGCCCTCGTGGTGCACCAGCACTCCGTCAGGCGCATATGCAATGCGGTAACCCGCTCGCCAAAGCTGGATACACAGCGCAACGTCGCTCATCGCAATCGTATAAGATTCATCGAATCCACCGACCGCATCGAAAGCTTCGCGCGTTACCATTTGACAAGCCCCCATCACCGCCATCCAGTTGCGGGGATGATGAGGCGATCCAAACAAATCGAAACCCAATGCCTCTTCGCCGCGATAGGTGAGAGCCGCAAGATGCGGGCCAACCGCCACGCCGCCGTGCTGAAGCTCACGCGAAGGGAAGATCAATTTGACCCCGACGCAACCCACACCTGGACGCAGGGCAAAGCGAACCATCTCGGAGAGCCAGCCCCGCGAAATCACCTCGACATCATTGTTTAGGAACAGCAAGATCTCACCCGTCGCTGCCGCAGCGCCAAAATTGCAAGCAGCCGAATAATTGAAACGGGGCCGGAAATTCAATATGCGCACACGCGGATCATCACGCAACTCATCATATAGCTTCAATGTTTCGAGCTCAATCGAACCCGTATCAACTATTATCAACTCGAGATTGCTGTAATCAGTCAATTCCAACAGCCCCATCGTCGACATGCGCAACAGTTGCGCCTTGTCTTTGGTTGGGATGATGACCGACACACGCGGTTCGTCAACCAACGGCCAGATCGACGATTGTGTTCCGTCTATCTGGGTTGTTGCTGTCGCCTGAAAACCGCGGCGTGCCCAATAGGTCTCAATCGTCCGGCGTGCATCATCTGCCGCAGGCGTGTCGGGAGCAGGTCTGCCACCATCACTCCCGGGGCGGCGATGGCATAGCACTTTCGGAATGCGCATGACCATCTGCGCAGCGTCGGCAACGCGCAAATTCAAATCCCATTCGAACGCCGTACCGGCTCTATCGTCAAAGCCTCCTACCCCGAAGGCAAGTTCGCGCCGCAGTAAGGTCAGACGGCCGAAATAATTGAATGCATAAAGTAGATCTGGTGAAAAGCCTGGCTTGAGATATGGCAGTTCGCGTGCCTCTGCTTCGGAGAGACGATCCTCATCACTATAAAGAATGTCCACTTGCGGGGTTTCCGCCAGTGCGGCAGCAATCTCATCGAGTGCAGCAGGAGCAAGCAGGTCGCCTGCCTCGAGAACGGCGACAAAGTGACCCCGCGCCTCTTGTAATGCGTGGGCTGGTTCGGGCGCGGCTCCGTTCACACCTTCAACAACAATGATGCGCTCATCTCCGGCGAGGAGACTAATAAATGACGGCTGATTCCGACGAGTGGCAGAGGCGCCGTAGATCACCACCTCCCAAACAGTGGGTTTCTGTCCGCGCAAGGAAGCAAGCGTGCGTCCTAACGCTACATCATTGTTCTGCAAGCCAGCATCAAGCAAGAAGGTGACTGACGGCTTTTCGCTGCGCGGGAAGGTAACAGCATTCGCGGCAGGCACGCCTCCGCGGACCCCTGCGAGATATTTCGACTGTGGAGCATTGGCAACCATCGCTGCCGCACCGGTTGCGGCAGCCGCTGCGTTGCGCGCGCGAATGAAGCGCAGGCGTGCGGGCATACGCCAGAGTGTAACCAACCACCAAGCCGCCTTGAGGATACGGCGAGCCTGCTTGCGCCGGTCAGGCGTTACTTTGCTATTAAACGTGCGTAGGGGCTCAGTAAGCCGCCAGCTCTTAGATGACAGCAATATGTTGTGCTCACGCTCAAAATGCTCGGCACGCGCTGCCAAATTGGCGCTTTCCTTTTCGCGCCGACGCAGCTCGCTTGTTCTACGCTCGAGCTCAACACCCAGTCTTGCTACATTATCGGTTAACTGCATTACCTCGCTATGCAAATGTTCGGCTGCGAGTTTCTCAGCCGTATCACGGGTCACACGAACCTCGTCTCTGAGAGACGCGATCACGGCATCGCGTTCGAGGAGAGCAACTGAAATGTAGTCGTCAAAAATGTTGGGCGGCGCGGAAAAGGCTGCTTCTAGATCGGCATGCTCGTAAGCCACGTAAAAGCGGTTCAAGCCATCGAAATAAACAAATCTATAGTCCGCGTTGAGGAGAATATCTTCCCACATGGAGTGGCGCAGCTCCGGACTGAGCGGAGCTGTCGCCTCTACCACCACGATCCACGGACGATGTGCAGACCAGTCGCCGCCGAGAAGTACATCGCGCTCGAAACCTTCGACATCAACCTTAAGAAAGTGAACTGGTTGATCTTGTGGTACGGATTCACGCCACACATCGGCTAATCGACGCAATTCGACCGTATGGGTCGTTTCCTTCCAGTTTTCGCGATGACTTTGCGCAATGGAATCGTCTAGGGTCGACAGACCTGTATCACCGAACAAGTGGATATCCACCTGCCCCACCTGTGAGCCAAGCGCTATTGGCAGATTCGTGTCACGGGGTCGACGACGCTTCAATGCCTCGTAGTGGGCTGGATTGGGCTCGACATTGATACCGCTCCAACCTCGTTCGCTGAACAATTTAGTCACGGACATATCGTCAGGCGAACACGCCCCGACATCAATATAAAAACCTTGCTCAATATGGCCAAGAGCTCGCCATAACATAACATCTTCGAAATTCTGGGCGTATGAAATGATGGTATTGGAGGACACTAGGCTGACTCACTCGGTAAAAAATCCGGAAACAATCCAGCGAGCTACTATACCATCTTCATTTCTGACACCAGCAACTTGGCGCGAGATCGAGCTTAGCCGCCGCGTCCCCGGCACCTATATCTGATGGCCGAACAAGGGCCAACGCCTACCGCCCCCGAGGGCCATCCAAATGATTAAGAGGCTTAATTTGGCTGGGGAACCTGGACTCGAACCAAGATTAACGGAGTCAGAGTCCGTCGTTCTACCATTGAACTATTCCCCAACGACCGCGAGGCGATGAAACCCTTTGCGGTGAAGGCTGCGCCTCTATAATAGAATTCGTCGCGGATGCAAATAGTTTAACGCAGACAAATGCTTTTTTTTGGCAAGGCTCGACGAAAGCAATGGATCATGACCTCCCGCGCGGCGCGGCACCCGATCATTTACC
Organism: Rhizobium lusitanum; assembly: GCF_014189535.1. NCBI lineage: Bacteria > Pseudomonadati > Pseudomonadota > Alphaproteobacteria > Hyphomicrobiales > Rhizobiaceae > Martinezella > Martinezella lusitana. The sequence goes on from NZ_CP050308.1 coordinate 2,418,101, forward strand.
AGCGTAGCAGGCGTCTGCCCGCGACATAGCCGACCGCCGTCACGATGGCGATGGCCAACGGATACCAGAGCAGGACGAAGAGAGGACTGTCATCCGTGCAGTTGGCGGCATAGAAGGTAGCCGCGATGCCGCTGGCCGCAAGCCCGGCGACCGCGCCGGCAATGCCTGGCTTTTCCGGCGCGCCCTGGCGCAGCGCGAAGAGGAAGCAGGCAAGCGGGCCGATCGACAGCAGCGGAATGATCGTCAGGCAGAAGCGCGCATTATGCCCCATCATCCGCCCACCCCAGCTATCGGCCGGCATGACCATCATTTCAATGAGCGCGGCGACTGCCAGCAGCAGCGGCGCGGCGAGCAACGTCCAGCCCCAGGGGCGCAGTGACACGCCGGGGCGGCCGATGCGGAAGACGACGGTGCTTGCGGTGACGGCAAGCGCGATCGTCACTACGAATTTGAACAGGAAACGAACCGTTTCCATCGCACTGCCGATGTCGGCGCGAAAGCCGATCGCCGCGAAAAACATCGCGCCGCTGATCAGAATACCGCCGATGGCCGCAAGCGTCAGCGCCTGTCCGATCCGCGTGCGGACCGGCGCGTCTTGCGCCAGAAGATGGATGAGGTCATCGGTTTTCACTGTTTTCACTCCGATACAAGGCGGCAAGCACCTTCAATGCGCGATGCAGCGCCACGCGCACCGCACCTTCGGTCATCTTCAGCCGGTCGGCGGTTTCGCGCACGCTGGTTCCCTCGACGGAAATCGAGCGCACGATGGTCTTCTGCGGATCCCGCAATTGCGCCAGCATACGATCGACATCGAGCCGATCCAAGGCGTCCGTCTGCTCTTCCGCTTCCAGACTATCGATGACATCGTCGATCGGCACATTCACATGCCGCCCGCGCCGCCTCAGGCTGTCGATCAGCTTGTTGCGCACGATCGTCGATATCCACGGCCCGATGGCGCGCGACGCATCCCATGTTCCGCGCTTCAGGTGAATGGCCAACAATACTTCCTGGACCACGTCCTCGGCCTCGCTCGCCGGCGCGCCGAACTGATCGCAGCGCCGCCGCGCCATGGCACGCAGATATGGCGTAACAGCGGACAGGAAGCGATGATAGGCCTGCGTATCGCCCGCGATGGCGGCACGCATCCAGACTGCCCACTCCTCTTCGCGCGCCGAATGCTTCACCCGACATTCCCCTCTACGCGCGGCCGCACGATTTTGTTACCGGCAATGGCCATGTTTTTTCAAGATCCTCCCCGGATCGGATTTCAACCGAAACGTCTGCACTGAGGATTGGACATTATTCGAGAATTTGCCAGAGCACGGCATGAAAAGAACGTGCTTGCCCGATCAAGCACACGTTATCATCCTTAAGCGTGGATGCAGTTCGTACCAAAGCCGAGCGCTCCTCTCGTCCCTGATATACTAGACTGTCCCCTCTGGGGCTCGGGCGGCATCCAAGAAAAATTTCGCAGCATCTGTAATATTCGCCGTGGCGGTTCCGTAGACGTCAGTGCAAGCCAATCACGGCTGGCACCCATCACGGAGACAGACCTATGAAAAACAGCATCCTCACCCTGGCTATTGCCGGTTCGCTGGCCTCAGCGCTCGCATCCGTCGTCGCTGCTCCGGCTTCCGCTGCCGATAGCATGTCCAAGGAAAAGTGCTACGGCGTTGCCATGAAGGGCCAGAACGATTGCGCCGCCGGCAAGCATGACTGCGCCGGCAAGTCGACCATGAGCTACGACAAGATGTCCTTCAAGCTTGTCCCGACCGGCACCTGCACCACCATGAAGACACCTAAGGGTCACGGCTCGCTGACCCCGGCCTGATCCATTCGTCGGCTTATCATCCGAACCACACGATATCCGGAGTTTGTCATGACCAAAATTCCTGCAGTCGCCTTCGCAGCCTCGGTCGCCGCGGCGCTGACGCTGATCGCCAGTGTTCCCTCAGCCTCAGCCGCCGATGCCAAGGAGAAATGCTACGGCATCGCCCTCAAGGGTCAGAACGATTGTGCTGCCGGTCCGGGCACGACCTGCGCCGGCACATCGAAGACCGACTACCAGAAAAATTCCTGGAAGCTGGTTCCAGCCGGCACCTGCGAAACGATGAAGACGCCGAACGGCCATGGCACACTGGCCCAGGGGCCGGCACCGGTCTGATCGGAGCAAGCAATGACGGGCGGCGCAATCCCGGTCGCGCCGCCGTCTCCCAAGATCAATGAGGTCCACCATGAAACCCTCAGAGCTTCCCCGCCGTGCCGGCGTCGGCTTCAAGCCGGAGCACTTTTCCGCCATCGACGCAGCTCCGCAGCCGGTCGGCTTTTTCGAGGTGCATGCCGAAAACTATATGGGTGCCGGCGGGCCGCCGCATGCCCAGCTCGGCAGGCTGCGCCAGGATTACGCGTTGTCGATCCACGGCGTCGGCCTGTCGATCGGCTCGATGCAGCCGCTCGACACGGAACACCTCGCTCGGCTGAAGATCGTCTGCGACCGCTACGAGCCGGAAAGCTTTTCCGAACATCTCGCCTGGTCGACCCACGACACGACCTTTCTCAACGACCTGCTGCCCCTGCCCTATACGGACACGACGCTTGTCCAGGTCTGCGCCCATATCGACCAGGTGCAGACGCTGCTTGGCCGGCAGATGCTGCTCGAAAATCCGGCCACCTACTTGCTATTTGAGGAAAGCACGATCGACGAGACCTATTTCCTTGCCGAGATCGTCCGGCGCACCGGCTGCGGCCTGCTGCTCGACGTCAATAACGTCTTCGTCGCCTCGACCAATCACCACATGGACCCACGTGACTATCTCGCCCGCTTTCCGGTGCAAGGAGTGCGCGAAATTCACCTGAGCGGTCATTCCGAAACCGTCGATGACGCTGGCGCGCCGCTTTTGATCGACAGCCACGACACGCCGGTCAAGGATCCCGTCTGGGCGCTCTATGAAGAGCTGATCGCGCGCACCGGGCCGATTGCCAGCCTGGTCGAATGGGACAACGACGTCCCCGAATGGCCAGTTCTCAAGGCCGAGGCGGAGGCGGCCGGCGCCATCCTGTGCCGCGCCGCCGAACGCCGGGCGGCATAGGGAGCAACCATGTCCGTCACCACCCAGAGCGAATTCGCCGCAGCGCTCCTCGATACGGATCGTGCCCTTCCTGAAGGGCTTTTTGCCTGGAACGCTCCTCAACCGGAGCGGCGCTTCGACGTCTACCGCAATAATGTCGTGGTCGGACTGATCGGCGCCCTCGCCTCGCGTTTTCCGGCCACCGAAAAGATCGTTGGCAAGGACTTCTTCGCCGCCATGGCACATGAATTCATCCGGCTGCATCCGCCGCGATCACCGCTGCTGCTCGCCTATGGCGAAGACTTCGCCGATTTCGTCGGAACCTTCGATCCGGCCCGCGACATCGACTATCTGCCCGATGTCATCCGTCTGGAGGCAGCGCGCGGCAAGGCTTACCACGCCGCCGATACCGCGCCGCTCGACCCCGCTTTGCTGGCGGCGATCGAACCGGGACGGCTCTCAAGCCTGACTTTCACGCAGCATCCGTCCGCCTCGATCCTGTGCTCGCCCTTTCCGGTTGTCACCATCTGGGCGATGAACGCCGGCGAGATGGAGCTCGGCCCGATCGATAATTGGAGCGGCGAGGATGCCCTCGTCGTGCGGCCGGAGATGACGGTCGAGATACATCGGTTGCCGGCAGGCGGCGCCGCTTTTCTCGAAACGCTCGCCGCCGGCGCCGATCTTGCGGCAGCCATGGAGGCGGCGGTTGCCACAGCGCCCGACTTCGATCTCTCAGCCAATCTCGCCGGAGCACTTGCCGCCGGCGCATTCACGACCCTCAGCTAGACGTCGTTTAGGAGAACCGCCATGCCAGACCATATGATGACGGCCGCAATGGCCGAGCGCGAAACCGTGCCGCATAGGCTTTACGGCACGCTCAAATTACTCGACCGCATTCCGCACGATCTGATCGCACTGATCGCACGCCTGTCGATCGCCGCCGTCTTTTGGCAATCGGGCCAGACCAAGGTCGACGGCTGGCATGTCACCGACAATGCCGTCTATCTCTTCCAGACGGAATACCGTCTGCCACTCGTCGATCCCTGGATCGCCGCCCATATCGCCGCCTTCAGCGAGCATTTCTTTCCGGTACTGCTGGTGATCGGCTTCGCCAGCCGGCTGTCGGCGCTGGCGCTGCTCGGCATGACGCTGGTGATCGAGATCTTAGTCTATCCCGACGCCTGGCCGACGCACGGCACCTGGGCCACCTGTTTCCTGGTGATCATCGCCGGCGGGCCGGGCCGCATCGCCGTTGACCATTTCATCGCCCGGTATTTCCGCCGTGGCGTGTAGCGACGAATATAGGACACCACTGGCATTGCCTGGACAACAGTTCCCGGCAATGCCAGTGATCGGCTCTCGTCTACCTAAGTACCGGCTCTCCATGGAACCGGCGTTGCGACGGCTTCGAGACGCCGAAGCCGACTTCCATCATCAAGCGCGGCTTGGTCGTCGGCACGGTGCCCATGTGGAAGCCGAAGGGATCCTCGCCGAAGCCGAAGCCGGCCTTGCCGGTCAGCGTGACGGTGCTGTCCTTGCCGTAATAGCCGAGAACCTCATCTGCTGGGTGGCCGACCATAAGCGTCAACTGATGCTTCATGGCGCGGCGCCTGTGGCTGCCTTTGACGAAGACGTGTGGCCCGGTGCCTTCATCCACATCGACGAGATTGAAGAAGAATTTCAGCATCCGCCAGTCGTCGAGATCGAAATGAAACTTGTCGAGCGAGGCCATGCTTCGGTCCGCCTCCGAGGCCTGCGTCGGAAAGCTCCACCAGACGCGGGTGGTAATCACCTCGGCCTGCCCGCCGAGATAATGTTTGGCGACGTCGGTCAGCAGCGGATCGCGCTGGACCGCCAGGACGGCATCGCAATCGAGAGAGCGCTCGAAGAAATGCCCGCTGAGAAGGGGTCGCCCGAATTGCGTTTCCGCTTGCGCGTGCTCAGGCGCGATGAATTCGAGTTTACGGTTGAAATTGCCGAAGCAGCCCGTGGTTCGAGCAAACTCGGCAATATCCTGATGGATATTATCCGGCAGGGTGAGGCCGGAAAACAGCCCGTCTGTCCGCAGCGCGTTGACGACCGCATCGCATTCGATCCCGGTGAACATGGATGTACCGGAAGCGGGGCGCGCCACCGGCCGCCTGGTCGCCGCCCAGTGCAGGCGCCGGAACGGCAATGTCCGGGCCAGCAGGAACATGGGCAACCAGGCCGGATTTTCCCTCAAATCCGTCAGGTAGGTCGGTATTCGGACAGCCATTCGCTTGAAACGGCCACCCTGTCGGGCGATGGACTCCAGGTCATTTGCCGGAGGATTGTGCATAGGTATCCTTTCCGCACATGTGCGAACCCATGACAACAGGCCCAACACCCCTGTTGAATAGTCCGTTAAAGCATACTCATTCATTCAGTGCAGCAAGACGCATGTTGCATTGCGGCAAATAGAAGCCCGTAGGCCACGGTCAAGGGGCTGAAAATGCACAATCGCGATTCATTCCGAAGAATCGACAGTGCTGACACGCTCCGATTTTACAAATATTTTCAATGGCTCACGGATCAGTTGTTAAACGATGTCCGCAGGCCCGATCGCACCGTAGCCGAGACGGCGGACATATCGTGCCATGAACGCAACTGCGGCATGATTTGTTTGCCATTGCTTAGAACAACATCGCTACGATCATTTGCGGCGAGCGGATAACCGGCGAAGATTGAGACGAACGGTAATGGTTTTTGTCGACACCTGTCTCGACAGTCTCCTTACAGTCACAATCCTGTTCCGATCATTGGCTAGATGAACGAAAAACTGCAAACGAGGGCCGCACATGACAGAGACAAAGACCGTTGATCCGACCGAAGGTATCGTCGACTTCGACGCCGGCGAAGGCGAAGCGGCAACCGTGGTGGAGATGGACGACTATACCAAGAGCCTTGCCCAGGCGAAGGCCAAGTCGGTCAAGCTCGTCGATGCCATTACCGGCCAAACGCTCAAGAAGAAGGATGCCGTGCACATCGATGACCTCCGCCCCTCGCTGGCGGATTTCATGCGGTTGAAACATCCCGAACTTCGCGCCGACGACTATATCAGCCGCAAGGCAATGGACGACTATCGCGCCCAATATATCGCCGAGCTGCTGACGGACGAGCGCGGCGAGCTTTCGACCCTCGAGGACGAGGTCGTCGAAAGCCTTAAGACGCATGATACGCTCGCCGAGAACATCGAAGAGGATTACGAGGATCACCGCTCTATCGGCGACCGCATGGCCGATATCGTCGCCTCCTTCGGCGGCAGCTGGACCTTCATCATTTCCTTCTGTCTGTTCCTGGCCGTGTGGATGGGCATCAATGTCCTCCTGGGCGAAAACAAGGCTTTCGATGTCTATCCGTTCATTCTGCTCAACCTCATCCTCTCGACGATCGCCGCCCTGCAGGCGCCGATCATCATGATGAGCCAGCGGCGGCAGGAAGCAAAAGACCGGCTTCGCGCGCTCAACGACTACAAGGTCAACCTGAAAGCCGAACTGGAAATCCGCCACCTGCACGAAAAGGTCGACCACCTGCTCAATCGCCAATGGGAGCGGCTCACCGAAATCCAGCAGATCCAGATCGAGATGATGCTGGAACAAGCCAAGGCCGCCAGCCGCGCAATGAAGGCCAACAAGGCAGTGAAGGCCAAGACCAGCGCATTGAAAGGCTTGTTCACAGGCAAGTCCAAGACGGCGGAGACCGACGATTCGGAGGAATAGGAATGAGGCAGCAGCGTCTAACGGGGCTGGAGAAGCGCATCGTCGGCGACGTTGGCGGTGTCTGGCTCATTGACATCCGCTATCGTTATGACACCGTTCAAGGCGGCATCCTGAACAACGGGTCGAGGCAAAATGAGCGAGCATTCACAGGCCGTTATCACCACCGCCGAAGAGCGACCGCTTGAAGAGTGGAATGATCCATCTCGTGGCAAAATATCCTGGCACACGCTTTTCAGCAGCGACAGAACCCCAACCGACAGCCTGACGGCAGGCGTCGCCGAGATCGTGCCGGGCGGAGGTGGCCTTCAGCTCCACCGGCACGAGCAGCCCGAGATCTACTACATACTGGAGGGAACCGGCATCCTCACGGTCGACGGCCGCGAAACGATCGTCACTGCCGGCACAGCCGTCTTCATCCCCGGCAACGCAGAACACGGCATCCGCAACGATTCCGACGCAAATGTAAAACTGTTCTACGTGTTTCCCACCGGCTCCTTCGAAGACGTGGTCTATCGCTTTGGGGAGGATTGATAAGTCCGGGTTCTATTGTGGGATTTCAAAGGATTCTAACGAATGGTGCGATAGGGCCGCTGTGATTGATCGGCTTCGATCTACATCGGCATAAATGGCGAAGAGGGCGGGACTTTCGCCTTCTGCCGAGTGTATCTATAGCAACACTAAACATATCGGCATCATCGCTACTATCCGTATCTGTTCGATCACGGTATCAAGTCAAGGCTTGGTAGCGATCTTAGATAGCGCCGCTAGATCAGGATCACGGTCGAAACGAGAGACAGTAGGACGCACATCGCCGTAATATTTGCGGGCGTCGCCGTTCAGATACCCAAGTTCTTTAGCCATACTGTACAGACGTAATTGGACGAGGCGACTTCCAACCACGAGTTCGAGTGGCGTATTGCTATGGTTCGCCAGTTCGAGAGAAATGCAACCGCGATATCCCGGCTGCAACATCGTATTAAGCTGGATTCCGAGGCGAGCGTAGCTTGAGCGAACAATGACGTCACCAAAAACATTTGACGGCAAACAAACGTATTCCAAGGTATTCGCTAGAGCGATTTGATTCGGATAGAGTATGAAGCGCTCACCCAGATCGCGGCGAGTACCTTGGAAGTGCCGCTCGGCCCCACGCGATCCGTCGCCGTCTCCATCTACGCCTATAAATGCTTTCCTGCTAAGGATTGATACCAGAAAATCGTATCCCAGCCGTAGGTCAACGGAGACCGCTCCAACTTGATTGTTCTCCAATAGAGGTTCAATGAAAAGGGAGTTCGGATCGTCGGCCTTGAGAAGAACATCTATATCTGCCTTATCAAGGATTTCCATTTTTCCACCTTTCACCGATGTCGAAATTCCGAATACTTTTCTCCACTAGGTCGTTTACTATTCGAACCACTTCTTTAGGTGACTGGCCTATCCACACGCCTGTCTGTTGCTGCCGCTTGTCTTCCATATATTCGAATCCCGACACGTAAACGCCGTGAATTTCATTGGGTGATGAAAAAGTAACGGGGCGCATATTGTCGAAGTATTTAGCGACGTTCGGCCTGTGATAGCGAACTTGTAAGGATGGCATCCCGAGTTGATTTAGTGCTTGTTGAAAGGCATCTATCAGAACATTCAGTGTTCCCGATAGAAAATCAGAGACAAGAGCCCTTCTCGCAACTGTCGCCGGGTGAGTGAAAGAGGCTGGCTGAACCCCGGCGAGGAGCATGAGAAGGCCGGTTGACACCTCGCCACAATAACTTGCGGCAAACAAATCCGCAAAATGCTCTCGGAGATGATTGAGAACTACCATCGGTTGCGGCGGGGTGGGATTCATACTCATCAACACAATCTCGCTCACTCGATTGGTCATGTCGATGAAGTGGCCTAATTCGTGATACAACGGGATCGCGAATAGTGGCTTTGATCGGTAAAGGCGAGGAAAAGCGATCTGGATCAACGAGTATTGATTTGTGGGTAATTGGAAACCAGGAATCGCATTCGCAACGAACTTCCAAATACCTTTTGAGGGCCTAAAATAAAAATTTTGATCATCTAAAAGTGCAGTAGTTATGATATCGTTCTTGTGTCCCCAGTCAGCTAGAGCAAGTTTGAGACTGAAAACGACCTCGTATGGAACCTCCCCAGAAACGCTACCGCTCAAGAACATCTGCTCGCTGAACAAAATTCGGCGAACTTCCATGATAATAGGTGATGAAATCGTTGCTTCATTCTGATTAATATAATCGATCAAGCTAATAAGCGAATCTGAGTGATCCAGCAGCGGCCTCTCAAAATAGCTGGATCGCTTTATCTTAACCAATTGATCTCGTATAAGACAAAGATCATCAATTGCGAACATCTACACCTTCAACGCGCATCAGAAATTTGTTCGCAATTTCAGGGCTTATTTTTTCGAAACTGTCAACTGACTTCGCAGAGTCAAAGAGGTCGACTTGGTCGATTAGATCGAATGCCAAGCTTATCGCTTCAGGCGATACCGCCGAGTTAGCCTTAGTGATGTCTGCAGCAACGGATTTAGCTTCAGTCAAAATCCGAACAACATAACTCTTCAACGAAGGCGGCACTTCTTGGTTACCAGCAACCATTGAGAGTGCAACACAAAATAAGTTGAGATCGTCCCGTTCGACGGGTCTGACAGCTGCCAACATGGAAACCTCCTGATGGGATACGAAATCCCGCTACATAGTCGCCTGGCGAATCGAAGCACGGCTGCCGCTATCGATGATTTAACACCCGAGTCAACAGCTTTCAACGCAATTCTCGCATTTTTCTGTTGACAGTCCGTAAACTCTTAAAAAGCGACTTCAGTTCCAAGTCCTAATGTTCGAAGCCTTCTCCAGGCTGAATTTCGATAGCTTGAAGACCAACATCTCGAGAAAGAGTTGGCGCTACCAGCACTCGCAGACTTAGATGCCAGATGTAGCGCTACGGGAGTTCGAGCAGATTAGTATCTATCGGATCGCATAGCGAGGGAGCAGAGCGCCTGGAGATATTGGTTATTGGGGTTGGTTAACGACCCGTTTCACATCTCTCTCCTGCGGTTTTTTTTCTGAGCCCAAGCTGCTTTTGTTGTCAATCCATTTAACGGGGACGACGAAGGCTGATGAACGACGCGTCTTCCTGATATCAGGTCATGGTTAGCGCCCGCGACCCAAAAGTGCCTGCAGAGTGGCCCAAACTGATAACTGCAACAGCGGCCAAACCGAACGAAAGATAGTAAAAATAGGGGGAACACTGCCAACTAACGCCCAAAATGGCGGAGAGGGTGGGATTTGAACCCACGATGCCCTTGCAGGCATGCCGCATTTCGAGTGCGGTGCATTCGACCACTCTGCCACCTCTCCGGTTATGCTGGTCGGCGCTTGTTGGCGCGGCGTTCTCATAGCGAGAGAAGGATGGGATGGCAAGGGTGAATATTCAAGCTTTTCATCCTTTTGCCTTGACAGATTTGAGACCCTTATGTATCCCCGCAACGCAATAGGTGTGGATAAGTCCGTGCCTTGGCCGCCTCGCTCTGTGCGGGGCTTCACCGGCAGATCTTTCTTGAGGCCGCAAGCCTTTGAAATCCCTGCTAAGTTTCGACTGATAAAAAGACGGCCGCTTGTCCCTCGGGACAAGAGAGCTGGAACGAACATGAAAGGATAAAAAATGTTCGCAGTCATCAAGACCGGCGGTAAACAGTACCGTGTGGCAGCCAACGACGTGCTGACCATCGAAAAGCTGGAAGTCACCGCCGGCGACATCGTAGAATTCACCGAAGTCCTTGTTATCGGCGAAGGCGCCGACGCTGCGATCGGTGCTCCCTTCGTTCAGGGCGCTTCCGTCAAGGCTGAAGTAGTCGAGCACAACCGCGCAAAGAAGGTCATCGCCTTCAAGAAGCGTCGTCGTCAGAACTCGAAGCGTTCGCGCGGCCATCGCCAGCATCACACGGTCGTCCGTATCACGGACATCGTGGCTGCCAAGTAAGATCACGGGACAAGGTTTAAAGGAGAACTCCAATGGCACACAAAAAAGCTGGCGGTTCGTCGCGTAACGGTCGCGATTCGCAATCCAAGCGCCTTGGCGTGAAGAAGTTCGGTGGCGAGAATGTCATCGCCGGCAACATTATCGTGCGTCAGCGCGGTACCGAGTGGCATCCGGGCACCAATGTTGGTCTCGGCAAAGATCACACCATTTTTGCGCTTACGGCGGGCAATGTGAACTACCGTACGAAGGCCAATGGCCGCGTGTACGTATCTGTCATGCCGAAAGCAGAAGCAGCGGAATAAACCGGTAGCGCTCAAAAACAGCCGGTGTCTCATTGACCCGGCTGACGCATCAGGTTCAGTCAAGAAAAGGGGAGATGGGACACCATCTCCCCTTTTTCTTTACCCTCAAGGAGGACTGAACCATGCAAGGCGAATTGTTAAGGGAAGACCAATCAAGGTCTCCCGAAGAACGGCTGAGGCCGGAGCGGTTAAGGACCGATTGCCCTGTCTTGTTATCGGAAAGGCTCGTTCTGCGCGCGCCTCACGAAGAAGACATTGACGCCCTTGCCCATCTTGCCAACAATGCCAACGTCGCCACTATGGTATCGCGTATGCCGCATCCGTATACGACCAATGATGCCGCCGATTTCGTGCGACGCACGAAACTTGGCGAGATTGGCAAGTGCGTCTATGCGATTACCAAAGCCGAAAACGGCGCCTTTCTCGGTTGCTGCGGCGTCGAACCGACGGCCGATCCAAACACCGTCGAGATCGGATATTGGCTGGGCGAGCCCTATTGGAACCAGGGCTATACGACGGAAGCCGCCCATGCCCTGATCGACATGGTCTTCCGCACACGTGAAAACGTCGCCCAGATCGACGCTCGTTGCCGAGTCATGAACGTCGCTTCGAGACGGGTCGTGCAGAAGTGCGGCTTCCAGTTCCAGGGATCCGGCCTTGCCGCCTCGCTGGCGCTCGGCAGCACGGTATCGGTCGAATGGTACCGGCTCGATCGCAAGACCTGGATATCGCTGAGAAGCTGGGGAGGTCTGAGATGAACGCCCTCGCCCTCAACCGCCGCGACGTCAGGCCCCTGACGCCCGGACCGACGCCGGTCATCCAGACGGGACGGCTGACATTGCGGCCGCATCGGCTGAGCGATGCCGATGCGATCACGGAATCCCTGTCGGATTTCGCTGTTACCCGCATGCTGGCCCGCGTGCCGACACCTTATGATCGGCAGGATGCGCTGGACTGGCTGGTCCAGCAAACCTCCGGCCTCGGCACCGACTGGAAGCTGGCCATCACCGAGAAGGACGATGTCCATATCGGCATGGTCGGTATCGATCTTAGGCACGGCCGCTGGCATCTCGGCTACTGGCTGAACCGCTACTACTGGCGGCGCGGCATCATGGGCGAGGCGGTCGCGGCCACTCTCGAACGCTTTGCCCGCCGCATGCCCGACGTCGCGGTGTTCTCCGGCATCTTTGCCGACAACCCGGCCTCGTTGAAGCTGCAGCAGAAGCTCGGCTTCGAGATCATCGGTTGCTCGGAGGTCTACAGCTTTGCCCGCAACACCATGGTTCCGCATATCGAAACCGTGCTGAAGCCGGGCGCGCTGCGAGCCCCGCGGGCGATGTGAAGTCTTCAAAATCAGTCATCGCCGGTTCCGCCGGCGATGACATTGCCGCCCGTCGATCTTGATCCACTGGATGTAAGATCGGAAGCGTCGATAGAATTGATCGCATGATCCTTGATGTTATGGGTCATCGACCGCACGATAATCTTTGACCTCCGGCTGAACCGCCTATATCGAAGGCGACATGACGGGCAAATGACCGCGCTGCATATGCTGACGAATATGCAAAAGATGCGGTAACAATTGAAAAGCGCGCGTAGGCTTTCCCCAATCCCGTTCGATCCGGGAAAGTCATGCGCCGATACCGAGTGACGGACGTAACATGAAATTTCTCGACCAAGCAAAAGTCTATATCAAGTCTGGTGACGGCGGCGGGGGCAGCGTCTCCTTCCGGCGCGAGAAATTCATCGAGTTCGGCGGACCCGATGGCGGCGATGGTGGCCGTGGCGGCGACGTCTGGGTCGAGGCCGTCAACGGGCTGAACACGCTGATCGATTTCCGCTTTCAGCAGCATTTCAAGGCCACCATCGGCACGCATGGCATGGGCCGCAACCGCTCCGGCGCCAAGGGTGCCGACGTCACGCTGAAAGTGCCAGTCGGCACGCAGATCTTCGAGGAAGACGAGGAAACCCTGATCTGCGACCTGACGCAGGAAGGCCAGCGCTACCGCGTCGCCGCCGGCGGCAATGGCGGCTTCGGCAACGCCTATTTCAAGTCCTCGGTCAACCAGGCTCCCGATTGGGCCAATCCCGGCCTGCCGGGTGAAGAGAAGACCATCTGGCTGCGGCTAAAGCTGATCGCCGATGCTGGTCTGGTCGGCCTGCCGAATGCCGGTAAATCCACATTCCTCGCCGCCGTTACCCGCGCCCGGCCGAAGATCGCCAACTATCCCTTCACCACGCTACACCCCAATCTCGGCGTCGCTACCATCGACGGCCAGGAATTCGTGCTGGCCGACATTCCCGGCCTGATCGAGGGCGCCCATGAAGGCGTTGGTATCGGCGACCGCTTCCTCGGCCATGTCGAGCGCACGCGCGTGCTGCTGCATCTGGTCTCCGCCCAGGAAGAAAAGGTCGGCAAGGCCTATAAGACAGTGAAGCACGAGCTTGAGGCCTATGGCAACGACATCACCGACAAGCCGGAGATCGTGGCGCTGTCGCAGATCGACGTGGTGGACGAGGAAACGCTGAAGAAGAAGAAGCGCGAACTGGCGCGAGCCTGCGGCAAGACACCATTCCTCATTTCCGCCATCACCGGCAGCGGTATGACCGAAGTGCTGCGTGCACTGCGCGACATCATCGTCGAAGCCAATGGCAGCGCAGGGCAAGAAGCGCCGATGAAGGCGCTGAAGGTGCGCCATCGCGATATGCCGTCCTCCATCGATGAAGACGAAAGCGAAGACAACAGCGATCACGATGACGAGCGCCGTAGTGACGGCGAGGAGCAGCAGGGATGACTGCCCGCAAGTCGCTCGATCGCTACCGCCGCATCGTCATCAAGATCGGCTCAGCGCTTCTCGTCGACCGCAAGACCGGCCTGAAGAAGACCTGGCTCGATGGCATGTGCGCCGATATCGCCGCGCTGAAGGCTAAGGGCGTCGATGTCCTCGTCGTCTCTTCCGGCGCCATCGCGCTTGGGCGCTCGGTGCTTGACCTTCCCTCCGGCGCCTTGAAGCTGGAAGAAAGCCAGGCAGCTGCGGCCGTCGGGCAGATTTCGCTGGCGCGCGCCTGGTCGGAAAGCCTGTCGCACGGCGATATCGTCGCCGGCCAGATCCTGCTGACGCTCGGCGACACCGAAGAGCGCCGCCGCTATCTCAATGCGCGAGCTACCATCAACCAGTTGCTGAAGATCGGCGCCGTGCCGATCATCAACGAGAACGACACGGTCGCCACCAGTGAAATCCGCTATGGCGATAATGATCGCCTCGCCGCCCGCGTCGCCACCATGACCGGCGCCGATCTGCTGATCCTGCTGTCGGATATCGACGGCCTCTACACCGCCCCGCCGCATCTCGATCCGGACGCCAAGTTCCTGGAAACCATCGCCGACATCACGCCCGAGATCGAGGCGATGGCTGGCGGTGCGGCCTCGGAACTGTCGCGCGGCGGCATGCGCACCAAGATCGATGCCGGCAAGATCGCCACGGGCGCCGGCTGCGCCATGATCATCGCGTCGGGCAAGACCGATCGCCCGCTGAAATCAATTGCAAACGGCGCGCGCTCCTCCTGGTTCGCGCCATCTGGCACGCCCGTCACCGCCCGCAAGACCTGGATTGCCGGGCAGTTGCAGCCGGCCGGAGAACTGCATGTCGACGAGGGCGCCGTCACCGCGCTTGGCGCCGGCAAAAGCCTGCTGCCCGCCGGCGTGCGCAAGGTCACCGGTCATTTCGGGCGCGGCGACACCATCGCCGTCATCGGTCCCTCGGGCCGGGAAATCGCCCGAGGCCTCGTCGGCTACGATGCCGAGGAAGCCCGTCAGATCACCGGCCGCAAATCGGCGGAGATCGAGGCAATCCTCGGCTATGCCGGCCGCGCCGCCATGGTGCACCGCGACGACCTCGTCATGACCGCGTCCGTCAAGACGAAGGCCGAAAAACTGAAGAAGGATGAAGCTCATGCTTGATACCGTCGCACAAAGCCCCGACATCGATGTGCTGATGAACGATATCGGCCGCAAGGCCCGGGCTGCGTCGCGACCTCTGGCCTTCGCTTCGACCGAGAGCAAGAACAAGGCATTGCATGCCATGGCCGACGCCATTCTCACCCGCAAGGATCATATCCTCGCCGAGAATGCCAAGGATCTGAAGGATGTCGAAGGCACTGATATCCTCGCCTCCTTCGTTGACCGCCTGACACTCAACGACAAGCGCGTCGCCGAGATGGCCGAGGGCATCCGCGCCATCGCCGCGCTGGCGGATCCGGTCGGTGAAGTCATCGCCGCCTGGGATCGGCCGAATGGGCTGAAAATCGAGCGCGTCCGCACGCCGCTCGGCGTCATCGGCGTCATCTTCGAAAGCCGCCCGAATGTCACCGCCGATGCCGGCGCGCTGTGCCTGAAGGCCGGCAATGCCGTGATCCTGCGCTGCGGCAGCGATTCCCGCCGGTCGTCGCAGGCCATCTATGAATGCCTGGTCGAGGGCCTGAAGGTCGCCGGCCTTCCGGAACATGCGATCCAGCTCGTGCCCGTCACCGATCGCGCTGCCGTCGGCGCCATGCTGCGCGGTCTGGAAGGCACGATCGACGTCATCGTGCCGCGCGGCGGCAAGAGCCTGGTGGCGCGTGTGCAGAACGAAGCGCGCGTGCCGGTTTTCGCCCATCTCGAAGGCCTCTGCCACGTCTATATTGACGCCTCCGCCGATCTCGACATGGCGAAGGCGATCGTCGTCAACGCCAAAATGCGCCGCACCGGCATCTGCGGCTCCGCCGAGACGCTGCTGGTCGACGCCAAGGCGGCGCAGACGCATCTGAAGCCGTTGCTCGATGGGCTGACTGAGGCCGGTTGCGAAATCCGCGGCTCTGCCGAGGTGCTTCGCCTCGTGCCCGGCCTGAAGGCCGCCACGGAAGAAGATTGGTCGACGGAATATCTTGCCGCCATCCTCTCGGTCGCCATTGTCGACGGCATTGACGGCGCGATTGCCCATATCGGCAAATATTCGTCCAACCACACCGAAGCAGTGATTGCCGAGGACCCTGCCGTGGTCGAGCGCTTCTTCACCGAGATCGATTCGGCGATCCTGCTGCACAATGCCTCGACGCAGTTCGCCGATGGCGGCGAGTTCGGCATGGGCGCGGAAATCGGCATCGCCACGGGCAAGATGCATGCGCGCGGGCCGGTTGGCGTCGAGCAGCTCACCTCCTTCAAATACCGCGTGCGCGGCACCGGACAGATACGGCCCTGACGTGCACAGCCAAGAGATCGATTACCGCCATCTACGCATGCCGCATGCCGAACGTGGCATGGTGGTCGGTCTTTTCGGCGGCTCCTTCAACCCGCCGCACCAAGGCCATGCGCTGGTAGCCGAAATCGCCATCCGCCGGCTTGGCCTCGACCAGCTCTGGTGGATGGTGACACCCGGCAATCCGCTGAAGAGCCGCAATCATCTGGCGCCACTTGCCGAGCGCATCGCGCTCAGCGAGGCGATCACCCACGATCCGCGCATCAAGGTGACGGCTTTCGAGCAGAGGCTGGGCATGAGCTACACGGCCAACACGCTCGCCTACATCAAGGCGCGCAACACCCATATTCATTTCATCTGGATCATGGGCGCCGACAGCCTCAATACGTTTCATCGCTGGCAGAAATGGCAGGAGATCGCCCGTACCTTCCCGATCGCCGTCATCGACCGGCCGGGATCGACGCTCTCCTATCTCTCCGCGAAGATGGCCAAGACGTTTCAATATGCCCGCGTCGATGAGGACGATGCCCGCGTGCTCTGGAAGAGGCAGGCACCCGCCTGGACCTTCATCCACGGCCGTCGCTCGGGACTAAGCTCGACGGCCCTGCGCGCCGCGCAGTAACGGCATAGGCACAAGATCAAGCTGAATTTTCAGGAAAAATCCTCCAAAAATGAAAAGCCCGACGGGGGAGGAGATCCGTCGGGCTTTCAAACCTGATCAGCAACAGGGAGGAGGAGAGTTGCTGACCCATATCGGAAGGCATTGGGAGGAGGAGATCGCCGTTCCGATGCTTAATTTCTACCAGATTTTACCAAAAGATAAATCACCGATAGCGCAATGCAGCAATGCGTATATATCATAGCTGCGAAAAGCTCCTGCCCAAAAAACGCTTCTTTTACATCATCCGGAGCGGTGAGTAGCCGCTTCAAAAAATCATACTTTTGCGAATTATCGGCGAAAACGCACGATTCGTAACGTTATGTCTTAGGTCGTGAGCGTTCGCCATTGCCTTGGGCGATTATAGTCATGCATTTTCGCAACATCAGAGCCCCTCAATATGCACAGAGAATGGAAAACCCCATTAAATTCGTGTGGTTACGGCTGCGGTGGCGCTATGCTTTTTCAGATATATCCCCTAGCCAAGCTTCCTCGACCGTTATATCTCTCGAGATATCTCGACAATCTCTGGGAGAAATATGATGGCCACCGGTCGCCGCCAATGGTTTAAACTTGCAACTGCCGCCCTCTCCGCCGCCTGGCTCGGCCTGTCGGCTATTCCGGCACCGGCACTCGCCGCCGACAAGATCACCGTCTTTGCCGCCGCCAGCATGAAAAACGCGCTCGACAACCTCGACGCCGCCTTCACCAAGGAAACCGGCAAGCAGGTCACCGTCTCCTACGCGGCCAGCGGGCCACTGGCCAAGCAGCTTGAAAACGGCGCCCCCGCCGACGTGTTCATCTCCGCCGACAAGAACTGGATGGACTATGTCGCAGAGAAGAAACTGATCAAGGATGACAGCCGCGTCGACCTGCTCGGCAACAAGCTCGTCCTCGTCGCCGCCAAGGACAAGGCCACACCCGTCGAGATCAAAAAGGGCTTGGACCTTGCCGGTCTTCTCGGCGACGGACGCCTGGCGATCGGACAGCCGGAATCGGTGCCGGCGGGCAAGTATGGCAAGGCCGCGCTCGAAAAGCTCGGCATCTGGTCTTCCGTCGAGAAGAAGGTTGCCGGCGCTGAAAGCGTACGCGCCGCTCTCGCTCTGGTTTCGCGCGGCGAAGCACCCTACGGCATCGTCTACCAGACTGACGTTTCCGCCGATCCGGGCGTCGCCGTCGTCGGCACCTTCCCGGAAGACAGCCATCCGCCGATCGTCTATCCGATCGCAATCACGACCACCAGCACCAACCCGGACACGCAGGCCTATGTCGACTATCTGAAATCGGCTAAGGCTGTTCCGTTCTTCGAGCATGAAGGCTTCACGGTCCTGAAGCGTTGAGCCTCATCGTTCGACCATAGGCAAAGAGCTCATCTCCAGGCTCGCCGGTAAAGGCGAGCCTGACATGTTTTTGTTGTGAGGCGGAACTTGGACGTATTGGGTTTGAGCAGCGACGAATGGACGGCGATCGAGCTGAGCCTGCGCGTCTCGACCGTTGCCATGCTGGTGAGCCTGCCCTTCGGCATCGCCGCAGCATTGCTGCTCGCCCGCGGCAGATTCTGGGGCAAGTCGATCCTCAACGGCCTTATCCATCTGCCGCTGATCCTGCCGCCTGTCGTCACCGGTTTCATCCTGCTCATCCTCTTCGGCCGCAAGGGACCGATCGGCTCATTGCTCGACCAGTATCTCGGCATCGTGCTGTCCTTTCGCTGGACGGGTGCGGCCCTTGCCTGCGGCATCATGGGCTTTCCGTTGATGGTCAGGAGCATCCGCCTGTCGATCGAAGCGGTCGACCGCAAGTTGGAAGAGGCGGCCGGGACGCTCGGCGCCAGCCCGCTCTGGATCTTCCTCACCGTCACCCTTCCGCTGATCCTGCCTGGCGTCATCGCCGGCATGATCCTCTCCTTCGCCAAGGCGATGGGCGAATTCGGCGCCACCATCACCTTCGTCTCCAACATCCCCGGCGAGACACAGACCTTGTCCTCGGCGATCTACACCTTTACGCAGGTGCCGGGTGGCGATGCCGGCGCGATGCGGCTGACGATCATCGCCATCATCATCTCCATGGCGGCCCTGCTCGCCTCGGAATTCCTCGCCCACCTCGCCGGCAAGAGGGTGGATTTCGAATGACGCTTACCGTCGATATCCGCCATCGGCTGGGCGCCTTCTCGCTCAACGCCGCCTTCACCACCGACGGCGGCGTCACCGCCCTGTTCGGCCGCTCCGGCTCTGGCAAGACCTCGATGATCCGCATCATCGCCGGCCTCATCCGCCCCGACCATGGCCGCGTCAGCCTCGACGACGACGTGCTTGCCGATAGCGACAAGCATCTCTTCGTGCCGCGCCACCGCCGCCGCTTCGGCTATGTCTTCCAGGAGGCACGGCTGTTTCCGCATCTTTCCGTGCGCCAAAACCTGAATTACGGCCGCTGGTTCGCGCCGAAGAACGAGCGCGGCGAAAGCTTCGGCGGCGTCGTCGATCTCCTTGGCATCGAAGCTCTTCTCGATCGGCGGCCGGGAAAGCTCTCCGGCGGCGAGAAACAGCGTGTCGCCATCGGCCGCGCCCTGTTGTCTTCGCCACGGCTGCTGTTGATGGACGAACCGCTGGCCGCACTCGACGAAGCCCGCAAGGCCGAGATCCTGCCCTATCTCGAACGGCTCCGCGATGAAACCAAGGTGCCGATCATCTACGTCAGCCACTCGATCGCCGAGGTGGCACGACTGGCGAACCGCGTCGTCGTCATGCGCGATGGCAAGGTGGAAGCGATGGGACCGGCAGTCGAGATCTTCAGCCAGCTTTCCGGCCCGCAGACGAGCGACCGCCGAGAAGCCGGCGTTCTGCTCGAGGGCCGCGTCGAGCACATCGACCACCAACACCGCCTGACCATCGTCGCGCTGAAAGCAGCGAAACTCTTCGTGCCCGGCGAAGCGGCCGGCATCGGTAAGACCGTCCGCGTCCATATTCCCGCCCGCGACGTCATGCTGGCGACAGGCAGGCCGGAGGGCCTGAGTGCCCTCAACATTCTCGATGGTTACGTGCTGGGGATGGGTGTCGATGATGATGGCACGGTCGAGGTGAAGGTTGATTGCGGCGGCGACATCGTACTCGCCCGCATCACCCAATTTTCCGCCGAACGCATGGATCTGCGCGTTGGGCTGCCCATCCATGCGGTCATCAAGACCGTGGCGCTCGAATCGTAAAATCGATCAGGGCCCTGAAGCCACGTCGCCATCGCTACGATTGGCCTCCAGCCATTCGAGGTCGCCGGCGATCGCCGCACGCACCGCGCCTTCCATGGAGCGGAACCGCTGCAACAGCTCCTCGCCGAACGGCGTCAGCACCGCGCCGCCACCCTTCTGGCCGCCGCGCTGCGATTCGACCACCGGCTCCCGGAACATGTGGTTCAATTCGCTGATGAGCAGCCATGCGCGGCGATAGGACATATCCATGGCGCGGCCGGCCGCCGAGATCGAGCCGGTTTCGCGTATATGCTCGAGAAGTTCCATCTTGCCACGCCCAAGCCGCTCCTGCTCCGGAAAGCTGATGCGGAGGATGGGCTTCAGGGATTGTTGCGGAGCTTTGGTCATGGCATCGGGGCGTTTCGGTCTGCTCTCGTGTATACGCGGCCTTCGCACGCCTGTACATGGGACGCAAGCTCGGGAGATATTGCCTTGCCGAAAGCTTTGATCAGACCCTTGAGCGAACAATTGCCCATATATGGTGCGCAAGAGCCAGCTTTTGATACAAAAGCTTGTCTTCACAGCCAATAGATACCAGCCGGCGTCTTGAAACCTTTATGCTTTGATGCCTATCTTTGTAGTGTGATCGACTCAGATCACCTATGTGCATGTTCTGTTACTCAAGGAAGGAAAAGCACTGACAACAGTACACGCTAAGGGAAGAACGCCTGTCGTTATCCCGAAGAGCCCGGAACGTGGCGTCGATGCCGCCGCCCGAGCCCTGCAAGCCGTCCTCGTTAGCCTCGAGGACTCCAAGGCCGAAAATATCGTCACTATCGACATTGCTGGCAAATCTGCGCTTGGAGACCACATGGTCGTCGTCTCCGGACGTTCGAGCCGCCATGTCCTGGCGATTGCCGACCACCTGACCACCGACCTCAAGGACGAAGGCCTGGGCTCTGCCCGTGTCGAGGGCCTCGAAGGCGGCGACTGGGTGCTGATCGACACCGGTGACATCATCATCCACGTGTTCCGTCCTGAGATCCGCGAGTTCTACAACATCGAGAAGATGTGGGCCGCGCCTGACCTCGACGAGGGCACGTTGCACTAACCGGTTCCCGGAAGCATTTCCCGGTCCCGGCAGGCTACCTTGAAGCGCCGGACATAGTGTCCGGCTATAGTCTATATGCGTGCCGCTATGACGGCGGATATGCTTGGGAGTAGGAATGCGAATAGGTCTTTTTGCTGTGGGACGGTTAAAAACCGGCCCTGAAAAGGATCTTGCGGCCCGTTATCTCGACCGCTTCGCCAAGGCCGGCCCGGCGATTGGCCTGGAATTGGCCCGAATGACCGAAGTGGCCGAAAGCCGCGCCTCCAACGGCGAAACGCGCAAGCGCGAAGAAGCGGTTCTACTCCAGAAAGCGCATCCGGACGGCGGGATCCTCATTCTCCTCGACGAGCGGGGCAAGGCGCTCGACAGCGAAGCCTTCGCCGCTTTGCTCGGCACCTTCCGCGATCAGGGCAAACGCGACCTGACGATCGCCATCGGCGGCGCCGACGGTCTCGATCCCTCCCTTTACGACAAGGCCGACGCCACCATCTGCCTCGGCAAGATGACCTGGCCGCACCAGCTCGTGCGCATTCTCATCGCCGAACAGCTCTACCGCGCCGTCACCATTCTCTCGGGACACCCCTACCACCGGGTTTGACAGTCCGCACGCGAGAATCCAGCCCTTCGAAAACAGTTTGGCTTTCCGCCGTTTTGCGTTAACGGAACGCTCACACAGGCGTGTTTTGATTCCCGCCGGAAAAGTCATGATGCTTCCTAGGTAATCGCGGCAAATCAGCTTAATTTCACGCGATCTAAAGGGACCAAGCCCGAACCGACCGGATGAGAAAAACTCCACCCACGCTTTCCCGCCTGCTGCTGCCATGTCTGGCAGTGTGTTTTGGCGTGGGTGCCTATGTGGCGGGGCCATTTCAGTTCCGGGACATGGCGCTGGCGCAGGAAGATGGCGGTTCGACGTCGCAGGCGACGGGCGAGCAGCCTGCCGCAGCACCGCCATCGGCGGGACCGGCGGAGCAAGCGCCGGATCCGGCCGCCGAACTTGCCCGCAAGCGCGACGAGACCCGCGCGGCACTGGAGGATCTGTCGAAGACGATCAGCCTTTCCTCCGACAAGACGAAAGCCCTGACAGACAGTATCGCTTCGCTCGACAAGAGCACTGACAGCCTGCGCCAGGCACTGATCGACAGCGCCACCCGCCGCAGGGACCTGGACCGCAAGATCCAGCAGAGCGAAAAGACGCTGACCGATCTCGCCGTCAAGGAAGACAAGATCCGCAAATCGCTGCACGACCGCCGCGCGCTGCTCGCTGAAGTTCTCGGCGCGCTGGAGCGCATGGGCCGCAACCCGCCGCCGGCGCTGCTGGTGACGCCCGACGATGCGCTTGCCTCGGTTCGCAGCGCCATCCTGCTCGGCGCTGTGGTTCCCGGCATGCGCAAGGAGACGGACAAGCTCATCGCCGACCTGACCGACCTCACGAAGCTGCATGCCGCAACCGCCACCGAGAAGGCCGACCTCACCACCACCATGACCAACAGTCTGGAGGAAGAGCGGCGCATGGATCTGCTGCTCAGCGAGAACGACAAGCTTAGCCATGAGAATGCCGCGAAACTCGATACCGAGCGCAAGCGCTCCGAGGAGCTGGCGAGCCAGGCAACCAGCCTCGAAGGCCTTGTCGCCTCGCTGGAAAGCCAGATCGGCTCGGTGCGGGACGCCGCCGCCGCGGCGCGGGCGGAACAGGCCCGCCGAGAGCAGCTTACGGATCAGCAGCGCGAGCAGGCCAAGGCCCTGGCCGAAAGCGGAGTGCCCGATAAAAACCGCATTGCGCCCGCATATCCGTTTTCCGATCTTAAACGGAAATTGGAGCTGCCTGTGGCGGGCGATATTCTCCGCCAGTTCGGCGACGGCGACGGTACGGGACACACGGCGATGGGCATCACGCTCGCAACCGGCCCCGACGCACTCGTCACCGCTCCTGCCGATGGGACAGTCGTCTACGCCGGCGCGTTTCGCAGCTACGGCCAGATGGTCATTCTAGACACGGGCGACGGCTACCACATGGTGCTGTCGGGAATGGACGCGATCAAGACGCGTCTGGGCAAATTTGTTTTCGCCGGCGAGCCGCTCGCTGTGATGGGCCAAAAAAGAGTCGCGAGTGCGACTGCATTGGCGCTGGAAACAGACCGGCCAACGCTTTACATTGAATTTCGAAAAGATGGGAAGCCGGTCGATTCTCGACCCTGGTGGACCTCAAAGGATACTGGAAAGGCACGCAATGATACGTAGGGCTTCTCTTGTTCTCGTTGGCGCATTGATGGGTGCGACCGCGATGAGCGTTATCTACACGGCGGTAGTGCCGGCGGAAGCCGCTGGTTCTTCCACGTACAAGGAATTGTCGATTTTCGGCGATGTCTTTGAACGTGTGCGCGCGCAGTATGTGACGCCGCCCCAGGAAGACAAGCTGATCGAAGCCGCCATCAACGGCATGCTGACCTCGCTGGACCCGCATTCGAGCTACATGAATGCCAAGGATGCCGACGATATGCGCACCCAGACCAAGGGTGAATTCGGCGGCCTCGGCATCGAAGTGACGATGGACAACGACCTGGTGAAGGTCATCACCCCAATCGACGACACGCCCGCCGCCAAGGCCGGCGTTCTCGCCGGCGACTACATCACCGCCATCGACGGCCAGTCCGTACGCGGCCTGAAGCTGGAAGACGCGGTCGAGAAGATGCGCGGCGCGGTCAAGACGCCGATCAAGCTGACGCTGCAGCGCAAGGGCGCCGACAAGCCCATCGAAGTCACCATCATCCGTGACGTGATCGCCGTTACCGCCGTCAAATCGCGCGAAGAGGGCGATGTCGGCTATCTCCGTATCATCTCCTTCTCCGAAAAGACCACGCCGGATCTCGAAGCCGCGATCGCCAAGATCAAGAAGGATATCCCGGCCGACAAGCTGAAGGGCTATGTCCTCGACCTGCGCCTCAATCCGGGCGGTCTGCTCGACCAGGCGATCAACGTTGCCGACGATGTGCTGGAGCGCGGCGAGATCGTCTCCACCCGTGGCCGCAATCCGGATGAAACCCGCCGCTTCAATGCCGGCCCGGGCGACATCACTGACGGCAAGCCGATCATCGTGCTGATAAACGGCGGCTCGGCATCGGCTTCGGAAATCGTCGCCGGCGCCCTGCAGGACCTGCGCCGCGCCACCGTGCTTGGCACCCAGTCCTTCGGCAAGGGTTCCGTGCAGACGATCATCCCGCTTGGCGATGGCAACGGCGCTCTGCGCCTGACGACGGCGCTCTATTACACGCCGTCGGGCCGTTCGATCCAGGGCACCGGCATCACGCCTGACATCAAGGTCGACCAGCCGCTGCCGGACGAGCTGAAGGGCAAGCTGGTGACTGAAGGCGAATCCAGCCTGCCGGGCCACATCAAGGGCCAGAGCGAAACCGACCAGGGATCCGGCTCGGCCGCCTACGTGCCGCCGGATCCGAAGGACGATATCCAGCTCAACTACGCGCTTGACCTGTTGCGCGGCGCCAAGACCGATGCGGCCTTCCCGCCGAATCCGGAAAAGGCGGTTTCCTCCAAATAAGGAAACAGCGCCGGGCTGGAAACAGACCCGGCGCTTTTCATATCCGGGAGCGAGGTGACTGGTTTCATCTCGCTGTCACCGTTTGAATGAGCGCGATCTCATTCGAAATCTATTCAGATCATGCTTTCGTGTTTTGAGTCTGGGGCAGACAGTTTCCCGTTTGGGGTGGATACGGACTTTGGGAACGGACTTGCATGCACCGCTCGGCCAGGACCGCGGCCCAGACCGCAAGCGGCGTCGGCCGCCCTTCGGGCGCCTCATTGCCGGCTGCTGTCTGATCGCAATCGCCAGCTTTTCCCTCTATTCGGCATTGCTGCGCGACACTCTCCAGAAAACCCAGCCGCCGGTCGAGACGGTTGAGAAGACGGCACCCACGCCACCGGCCGACGACAAACCCGCCACGACCGATCAGCCAAACCTGACACAAGTCGATCCTCAATCCGGCGCCAATACCTCGCGCATCGTCACCAGCGATGGCTCTGTGGTGACCATGTTCAGCCCGACCGCGCGCGACGGCAGCGGTCCGGTGCTGATCAATGCCAACCAGGTCGGCCAGGACCCGCGCATGGCGGCGACGCCGAACGAGAACCTGCTGGAGGATTCACCCTTCGGCAAGCTGCCGATCACGTCATCGAGCGGGCTCAGACCAATGGATCAATATGCGCGGCCCTGGTCCGGCGCTCGCGGCACGCGCGTCGCCATTGTCGTCAGCGGCCTCGGCCTCAGCCAGACCGGCACACAGCGCGCCATCGAGAAGCTGCCGGAAGAGATCACGCTCGCCTTTGCCGCCAGCGGCAACAGCCTGCAGCGCTGGATGCAGGAGGCACGGCGCGGTGGCCATGAGATCCTGATCCAGGTGCCCTTCGAGCCTTTCGATTATCCCGGCAACAATCCCGGGCCTGAGACGCTTCTGACCTCGCAGCCGGCGGCCAGAAACATCGAAAACCTGCACAAGGCCATGAGCAAGATCACCAACTATACCGGCGTGATGAACTATCTCGGCGGACGCTTCCTGTCGAACACCGATGCCATGCAGCCGGTTATGCGCGATATCGGCAAGCGCGGCCTGCTGTTCCTCGACGACGGCTCGTCCGCGCAATCCAAGTCCGGCACTGTCGCCAAGGCGCTGGAAACGCCGCATGCTTTCGCCGACATGCAGCTCGATGGCGAATTGCAGCAGGATGCCATCCTGAAGAAGCTCGACGAGCTGGAGCGCGTCGCACGCCGCAATGGCACGGCGATCGGCGTCGCATCCGCCTTTGACGAGAGCATCGACGCCATCAGCAAATGGAGCCAGGAGGCATCCATGCGCGGCATCGAGATCGTCGCCGTCTCGGCGCTTGCCGTCGATCCCAAACACCCCTGATCGCTAGAGGACAAGATGAGCAAGACCCACCCACCCGTCAAAGCCGAAGACCTGCCCTATCGTCCCTGCGTCGGCATCATGGTGCTCAACCGCAAGGGGCTGGTCTGGGCCGGCAAGCGCATTCCGATCGGCAATTCCGAATATGACGGCTCGCCGCAGCTCTGGCAGATGCCACAAGGCGGCATCGACAAGGGCGAAGATCCGCTGGAGGCGGCCTATCGCGAACTTTATGAAGAGACCGGCATGAAGACGGTAACGCTGCTGGCGCAGGCGAAGGACTGGATCAACTACGATCTGCCGCCGCAACTGATCGGCATCGGCCTCAGGGGGAAATTTCGCGGCCAGACCCAGCGCTGGTTCGCTTTCCGCTTCGATGGCGACGAGAGCGAAATCGCCATCAACCCGCCGCCCGGCGGCCATGAGCCGGAATTCGATGCCTGGGAATGGAAGCCTATGGCGGAACTGCCCAGCCTGGTCGTCGCCTTCAAGCGTCCGGTCTACGACCAAGTGGTTGCTGAATTCCAGCACCTGGCCGGTCTGAAGGCCGAAGACTGACGCAAAGTGAGATCCGGCCGCCGGGAAAGCGGCCGGACCTGAATGCGATTATTCGGCGGTGTCAGCCGAATCGGCGTTGAGCTGGCCGTATTTGGCCTCGCCGATCTTGTCGAGCAGCTCGAGCTGGGTCTCCAGGAAGTCGATATGGCCTTCCTCGTCGATCAGCAGCTGTTCGAACAGCTTCATCGACACATAGTCGCCGGCGTCGTGACAGATGTCGCGCGACTTCTTGTACGCGGTGCGGGCGTCGTATTCGCCGGCAAGATCCGCTTCCAGCACTTCCTTGACATTCTGACCGATGCGCAGCGGTGCCAGCGTCTGCAGGTTCGGATGTCCCTCAAGGAAGATGATTCGGGCGACGAGACGGTCGGCGTGCTGCATCTCCTCGATGGATTCCGCACGCTCCTTCTTGGCAAGCTTGGTGTAGCCCCAATCCTCGAGAAGCCGGTAATGAACCCAATATTGGTTGACTGCGCCGAGCTCGAGGAACAGAGCCTCGTTAAGCCGCTCGATGACTTTTTTGTCGCCTTTCAATGTCCGCTCTCCTGTTTTCTTCGTGGAATTTTTTCAGGCGGGACATGAAATCAAATATTTCGGCTTCCGTCGAGTGGCGACGGGCATGATAGTCTTCGGTTGTCTGTATAATGATATCAACGACATTCGGGAAACAGCCGCAGCAGCGGCCGCGCTTCGACATGGCGTGATACACCTTGGAGGGGACGATCAGCTGCCAACAGTCCTCATCCAGGAACTCGTTGATGACGTCCCGGATTTCTTTGTCGGTGATGTAATTACAGCTACAAACCAGCATTCTTCGCTCAGCCCGTCAAACATGACATTTGCTATCCTGTTTATCTGCGAAAGAAGACGGTTCTTGTCAAGTAAAGAATCGATTCATTTTTCATTAGGCAAAGCCAAGGATATCGCGCCTGGCGAGGTGCGGCGTCCCGACTTTCCCCAGATTTCAATGAAAATTGCGGCCTCGCGGCATGACTCTGGCGGTCCCAGCAATATCGCTGCGGCCATCCGTCGCGATATCGACATGCCCCTGATCCAGCTGGCCCGAGCTTGCACGCCGCTTGCTCTGCCGATGATCCATGGTCGGACGCAGGGCCTCGTCCGCCCGGTCGCTGACGCCGAATCGCCGGGCTTCGCGTTGCAGGATGCCGAGCGCCGGGGTCATGTCCTCGATATAATCGACCACGACATGGATGACACCGCTCTCGCTCTGCAGGCGACCACGGATCTTGACCAGCCGGGCGCCCATGACGATGGCGCGGTATTTTTCGAACATTTTCGGCCAGACGATCGCATTGGCAACGCCGGTCTCGTCCTCCAGTGTCATGAAGATCACCCCATTCGCCGAGCCCGGCCGCTGGCGCACCAGCACCAGTCCCGCCACAGTCACCATCCGCCCATTGGCTATCATGGGCAGATCCCGGCTCTGCACGATGCCCATGCGGGCGAAATCCGCGCGCAGGAAGGAAACTGGATGTGCCTTCAGGGAGAGCGAGAGATAGCGATAATCCTCGATCACCTGCTCGCCGGGCAGCATTTCCGGCAGGGAAACATTTGGCTCGACCTGCAGGTCGGCGCGGTCGGCCAGATCGAAGAGGGGGAGCTTTTCGGCGGCACTTTGCGCATCCAGCGCCCTGACGGCCCACAGCGCCTCGCGGCGGTCGAGCCCGATCGACCGGAAGGCATCGGCATCGGCCAGCCGTTCAATGGCGGATTTGGCAAGGCCGGAACGCAGCCAGAGATCGCGCACGGAGGCATAGCCGGAGCCACGACGGGCAACGAGTTCACCCATATCGGTTTCCGACAAGCCCTTGACCTGCCGGAAGCCGAGACGGACGGCCCGGTTCGTCCGGATCACTTCCCGCATCGACGCATGGCGCGGCTCGATCGCATTCCTGTCGAAACCCGCCTCTTCCAGTAGCGAATCCCACTCCGAGATATTGATATCCACCGGGCGGACCTCGACACCATGTTCGCGCGCATCGCGCACGAGCTGCGCCGGCGCATAGAAACCCATCGGCTGAGCATTGAGGATCGCCGCGCAGAAGACATCAGGATAATAGGTCTTGAGCCAGGAAGAGGCATAGACGAGCAGCGCGAAGGAAGCCGCATGGCTTTCGGGGAAGCCATATTCGCCAAAACCCTTGATCTGCTCGAAGCAGTTCTTGGCGAATTCACGCTCGTATCCCTTCGCGACCATGCCTTCGATCATCTTCCTCTCGAAGGTATGGATGGTCCCGGTTCGCTTGAAAGTCGCCATCGCCCGGCGCAACTTGTCGGCCTCCGCAGGGGTGAAGCCTGCAGCCGTAATAGCGATCTGCATGGCCTGCTCCTGAAACAGGGGGACACCCAGCGTTCGCTTCAGAACCTCCTTCAGCTCAGGGCTCGGATAGTCGAGCTCTTTTCCCGCCCGATCGGCCTCACGCCGCTTGAGATAAGGATGCACCATATTGCCCTGGATCGGGCCGGGCCGGACGATCGCCACCTCGATGACCAGATCGTAGAATTTTTCCGGCCGCAGACGCGGCAACATGCTCATCTGCGCCCGGCTCTCGATCTGGAAGACGCCGATCGTGTCGGCGCGACAGATCATGTCATAGACAGGTATGCGATCGGGATATTCGCCACTCCCAA
The DNA here is from genome assembly GCF_014189535.1 of Rhizobium lusitanum. Taxonomy (NCBI): domain Bacteria; kingdom Pseudomonadati; phylum Pseudomonadota; class Alphaproteobacteria; order Hyphomicrobiales; family Rhizobiaceae; genus Martinezella; species Martinezella lusitana. The sequence goes on from NZ_CP050308.1 coordinate 2,447,514, forward strand.
GATCGGCAAGCTGCTTCTTCACATCGTAGTGCAGCAGAAGGAGATCGAAAGCCTTGGCAAGGCAGGTGAGCATGCCGAGCGCCAGAACATCGATCTTTAATATATTGAGACTGTCGAGATCGTCCTTGTTCCACTCGATCATGTAGCGATCTTTCATCGCCGTATGCATGATCGGCACGACTTCATCCAGCCGGTCCTTGGTGATGACAAAACCACCGACATGCTGGGTCAGATGGCGCGGAAACCCCATCAGCGTCGAAGCATAGGAGAGCACGCGCTTCGTCGTCTTGTCCTTGAGGTCGAGGCCCGCCAGCCTTGCCTCGCGCTCGGACAGCTCCTCCGTCGACCAGCCCCAGACACCGCTTGCCAAGGCCGACTGCACATCCTCCGACAGGCCGAAAGCCTTCGCCACCTCGCGGCCGGCCGAACGCGCCCGATAGCTGGTCACCGCCGCCGTCAGCCCGGCATGCTCTTTGGAATAATAGTCATAGATGAACTGGATGACCTGATCGCGTTTCTCATGCTCGAAATCGACGTCGATATCCGGCGGCTCCTCGCGCTCCGTGGAGATGAAACGCTCGAACAAGAGCGTCGTGATCTCCGGATTGACCTCGGTAATTCCAAGGCAGTAGCAGACCGTGGAATTGGCGGCGGAACCGCGACCCTGGCAGAGGATATTCTGACTGCGGGCATATTCCATGATGCGATGCACCGTCAGGAAATAAGGCTCGTATTGCCGTTCGCGAATGAGTTCGAGTTCATAATCGATCTGCTTGGCGACCTTTTCGGGGATCTTATCGGGATAACGCCGTTTCGCACCCTCTCGCGCCAGCCTCTCCAACGTTTCCGATACGGTCTCGCCCGGAACGCTTTCGTCCGGATAATTATGCTTCAGCTCATCGAGCGAAAAAGACAGCCGACTGAAGAATTTCTGCGTGTTGGCGATGGCCTTTGGATAGTCCCTGAAAAGACGCGCCATTTCGATCCCGCCTTTCAGATAGCGTTCGGCATTGGCCGCGAGTTTGAAGCCTGCCTCGGCGATCGGCACATGCTCGCGGATCGAAACGACGATATCGGCAAGCGGCTTGCGTTCGGTTGCGTGATAGAGCGGCTCGTTGCTGGCGATCAGCCGCACGCCATTTCGAAGTGCGAGGATGGAAAGGCTCGCAAAGGCCAGTCGATCCTGCCCGTCATAAGCAGGCGACAAGACCATGTGGAGCTTCCTGCCGAACCGCATCCATAGCCGCGCAAGACATTGCTCCAGCTTTGCCTGTCCTTCCGGTGTCTCCACACTCGCCGCCTTCGGAACGAGCGCGAGCATCATCTCGTCGCCCCATTGCAACAGATCGCTTTCGTTCAGGATGCAAACGCCTTTCTCACCAGCCAAATTGCCGGCGCTCAGCAGCCGACAGAGATGCGCCCAGCCCTGACGGTTCTGCGGATAGGCGAGAATGTCGGGCGTGCCGTCCGAAAACACCAGGCGCGCGCCGGGCTGAAAGCGATAGCCATGCTGCTTGGCAATGACATGCGCCTTGACCACGCCGGCGACGCTGTTGCGATCGGCAAGGCCGAGGCCGGCAAGGCCGGCGATCTTCGCGCCCAGCACCATCTCTTCCGGATGCGAGGCACCTTCGAGAAAGGAGAAATTCGACCGTGCTCCAATCTCGAAAAAGGGGAGCGGCCCGGAAGCGGACGGATGGCCGCTCACGCGAAGACCCCATGCATATACCAGTCCGGCGTCGTCTCGCCTCGACCATAAAGTCCCTTGCGGAACAGCCAGTAGCGATGACCGCCCTCGTCCTCGATGCGGAAATAATCACGCTCCGGGACGTCTTCCTTTTCCTCGATCCACCATTCCGCCGCCAGCCGCTCCGGCCCTTCGGCCCGCAGAACCCGGTGCATCATCCGCCGCCAGCGGAACTGCCGGGGCGGGCCGTCAGGCACTTCAGCGGCAAAGGCTTCGATCGGCTCCGGCATGCGAAACAGCCGCAACGGCCGTTCACCCCGGAAAAAGCCGTGACCGGCATGCTCGCTACCCGTCCGCCTGCGAGCGGCGAGGATGGCCATGGCCGGCACCGGCCGAGAGGCCCGTTCGGGGATATGGCTTTGCCGCAACTCGAAACCCTGCAGACAATCCGGTCCCAGCCGCGCCGCGACCCGGTCGGCGAAGGCGGCGAGCGACGTGCCCTGCCGGTCCTCCTCGACAAAATCGCCCTGCATCGCGTCGAAAGGTGCGTGCTGCAGGACGTTGAGGCGGACGATCTCGAAGCCATATCCGACATCGAGATCGTCGTGAATGGCGGTAAAGCGCTCGGTAAACAGGCTCGCGATCCGCCTTGGTTCCCGCAACGGCTGCGATGCGCCGGCGGCAATGCGGAACACTGCGCCATCGACCCTAAACAGCAGGAGTTCGAACAGGCGGCCGCCGACGCCACGCGCTTCCAGTCCCGGCTTCAGGGTTTCGGCAAGCTCCCGGGCCAATTGCAGAATATCGGCCTCCGCCTGCACCGGCTCGGCAAGCCGCCGCTCGGCCGACAATTGCGCGACCGGCCGGCGCGGCGAGATCGGCTCCTCATTCAGGCCGATAGCCTGATCGAGCCGCAGAAGCAGTTGTGCGCCGAAACGGCGGGTGAGCGGCGCGCGCGGCGCGGCGAGAAGATCGCCCACCTGCTTCAATCCCAGCTTCTGCAGGGCGGCAACGGTTTCCTCGCCGAGCCTCAGCGAAGCAACCGGCAGCGGCGCCAACGCCTCTTCCATGGCGTCCGGCGGCACGACGCGGCTGTCGTCGAAGCGAGCAACCGCCCAGGACAGGCCCGGCGCGGAGGAAATGGCGCCGCGAACATCGAGCCCCAGCCCGGAAATGCGGATCAATATATCCTCGAGCAGCGCCTCTTCGCCGCCGAAGAGATGGGCGCAGCCGGTAATATCGAGGAAAAGCCCATCCTTGCCGTCGATCGCCACCAGCGGCGTATAACGATCGGACCAATCGGCGATCGCCTCCAAAAAGCTTGCGATCCGCCCCCGGATCCTCTTCGATGACGTCGAGAGCGGGGCAGATTGCCTTGGCCTCGGCAACACCCAGGCCGAGTTTCAGCCCGACGATCTCCGCCTTTTCGTTGAGCGCGGTGAGCCGCATGGCATTGCTGAGCTTGCCGGCGCAGGCGAGCGGCGGCGCTTCAAGCCGGCCGGCTGTACGCCAGGAGAGGCCCCAGCGCTTGCGGGCGATCCGGTCGGTCGGCAGATGCGGAAAGGTCAGCGCCAGAATGCGCTGCGTGTTCGCCGGGAAAGGCAGGACGCTGAGCGTCGGGGACAGAGGAAAACTGGCGGTCATGTGCATTCCATTCCAGGGTTATGGAAAAAGGCGCCGGGTTGCGGCTCTTTTCCAGGGTGAGACGAAAGGCCGGATGACCGATGCTACCGCCAAGCATCGATCCGTCCGGTAGAGGCCGCGCCAAAGCCGGCGCGGGTTCGACGGAGAGGCGGAAGAGGGCGCTGCTCGCCTCCTCTTCGCCCCCCTGCCGCAATAAAAACAAAGGCCGCCCCGCCGCCTTGGCCCTAAGCGCGAGCCGCCGGCTCTCGGTCAGACCGAAACGGGCCGGATTGCCGCGCACCTCCAGGATGACGACCGCAAAGGCAGCGCTCGCGAGTGCCGTTTCCGCCAGCCACAAGGCCTCGTCCAGCTTGCGCGGCGAGGCCTGCAAAAAGCCGGCCGGCTCCAATCCGAAATCCCTGATGCCGATGGGGTAGGGCAGGCCCGCCTCCATCGCCGCAACCGTGTCAACGATCCATAGAACCGGAGACACGGTCGCGGTCTTGCCGACGACTTGCGCCCCAAGCCGCGCGGCAAGAGCAAGCGTAAAAGCGCTGGCCGCACCCGCATGACGCAAGGCCAGCGAACGGATCTCCGTCAGCGCGTCGAGCGGCACGCCGCCCTGCATCGCCTCGTCGAGATCGGCGACCCCGGTCGCAAGCAGCGACTGGGCAGTATCCGCCGAACCGGCATCCGGTTCCGCCGCCTGCGTCTCATACGCAGCCGCCGTCAGTGCCGGTATCGGCCTGCCTTCCAGTCGGGCGATGGTTTCACGCAGGGTAGAAAGCGTTTCCCGCGCCACGGCGGTCTCGGCCATGACGTTAGCTCCAGATCAATTATGTTCCTGTTATGTTCTTATGGATTCCAGAGGTCGGCGGAAGAGTCAACACCAATTTATGAGAAAATATTCCTCTGCCATAATCGGCTCTCGAAAAAGCCGAGCAAAGGCTCTATATGACCAGCTATGGAAGGAAGCATTCATGGCCCGCATTGACCAGAGCGAGGATTGGCGGGACCGCCACGCGCCCTCAATCAGCACGTTTGAATCGCTGGCCACGGAGGCTTATAGCCACCTGCCGGACGAATTCCGCTCGCTCACCGGTAACCTCATCATTTTGATCGAGGATTTTCCCGACGACGACATCTTCGAGGACATGGCGCTGGAAACGCCCTTCGACCTGCTCGGCCTGTTCGAAGGCCGTGGGATATCCGAGCGCTTCACCGCCCAGACCGGGGAAATGCCGAACAAGATCCGCCTCTATCGCCGCCCGATCATCGATTACTGGGCGGAAAACGAGGAAACCCTCGGCGACATCATCACCCATGTCCTGATCCACGAGATCGGCCATCATTTTGGCCTGAGCGACGAGGACATGGAGCGCATCGAGGAAAGCGCGGAAGAAGCGACGGATCGCTAGAATAGCGGCCCTATTGCCGAGCGCTTATTGCTCGGAAAGCTTCATCTCCGGATCATAATCCTTGCCAACAACTTCTTTGACAACAGCTTGGCCACACTGCATCACGCCGGTTGCGGCGTTGAAGCTATAGGTCGGCGAGCCCGAGAGGTCCCAGCCCTTGTTCAGCGCGGCGGTGACCTTGTGGCAGAAGGAAGCGTCGTCGGGTCCGGTGAGGAAGCGATAGAGTTTCATCGAAGCGTCCTTCGTAACATATCAGCCTCACCCTCCGCGTGCCGAAGGGCGATGGCGCTCTGCAATCAGGCGAGCTTTATGAACCAGTCCTTCCGCCTGGACAAGATGCAGCCGCTCGACCATGCGCCCGTCGAGATTGACGACATTGAGGCTGGCGGCGGCAGGATCAGAAAAGGCCGCTATGATCGCTTCCGCCTCGGCAACCGCCGTCTCGTCCGGCCCGAAATGCCGGTTGGCCGCCTCGATCTGGTTCGGATGGATCAGCATCTTGCCGGCAAAGCCCATGGCGCGGCCTTCGCCGCATTCGGCATCCAGCGCCTCTATATCCTTGAAATCGTTGAAAACACTGTCGATGGCGTCGAGCCCGTAGGCGCTGACAGCCAGCACCACCTGCATCAGCCAGGGCACGAGATAGGCGCGGCCCGGCTGCGGCAACACGCCGGTCTCCTTGCGCAGATCGTTGAGGCCGACGACGAAGCAATCGAGCCGGCTTCCCGGCGTGCGTCCGGCCTCGGCGATGGCAGCGGCATTCAGGATGCCGCGCGGCGTCTCGATCATCGCCCAGATGCGCAGGCTTTCCGGCGCATCCGCCTCGGCAAGCCTGTCGCTGACAACAGTCACGTCCTGCGGTCCGTCGACCTTGGGCAAAAGCACTGCATCGGGTTCGAGCGCCAGCACCAGATCCAGGTCGTCGGCACCAAAACCGGACGACAGCGTATTGATGCGGATGATCCGCTCCTTGCCGACAAGCGGCGGGCCGGCGAAAAAGCGCCGCAGGTTCTCCCGCGCCTCCGCCTTCTTCTCCGGCGCCACGGAATCCTCGAGATCGAAGATAACCGCATCGCAATCGAGACTGGCAATCTTTTCAAGCGCGCGAAGGTTGATCGCGGGAACGCTCAATACCGAACGGCGCAGGCAGACGGAACGGGGAAGGGCAGCTCTACTCATCCTCCAGTTTTGCCGCGCTTTCGATCTTCAGGCAAGATGACAACAACAAGACAACAAAAAGCCATGCTCCTCTTGCAGATGGGAGAAGAGAGGGCCACATTTCCATGAGTAGAGAGGTCTCGACCATGAAAAACATCCGTTCCTTGTTTATCGCGCTTACCGGCATCACCGTTTTTGCGGCGATGGCGCTGCTTACCGTTTCGCTGACGCTTGCCGTCGGCGGCATTCTCACCGCGCTTATGGTGGGCCGCGCGATTTCGCTGCGGATGAAGCCTGTTCCGGTGCGCGCCAAGGCGAACAACGGTCAGCGCGAGATGCGCATCTGGAACGACGGTCGCGGCACGATCATCGACCTCTGATATCGGGCAGGGCGGCGCTTTGCCGCGCCCGATGCGCTCGTCCGTGCGCAATCCTTAAATTGCAGCACCGCGACTGATGCGCCCACCTGCGGAGCATTTCCAAGATTCCCCTTCATTTTGGGCCGGATTTGCTCTATTGGCAGGATAAATCGTGCATAGACTAAAATTGAAGGCAGGACCTATGGACAAGTTCGTGAAGTTGACCGGTGTCGCGGCACCGCTCCCGGTCGTCAATGTCGACACCGACATGATCATCCCGAAGGATTATCTGAAGACCATCAAGCGCACCGGTCTCGGAACGGGATTGTTCGCCGAAGCCCGCTACCATGAAGATGGCTCGCTGAACCAGGATTTCGTGCTGAACAAGCCGGCCTATCAGAACGCCAAGATCCTCGTCGCTGGCGATAATTTCGGCTGTGGCTCCTCGCGCGAACACGCTCCCTGGGCTCTGCTCGACTTCGGTATTCGCTGCGTCATCTCGACCAGCTTCGCCGACATCTTCTACAATAACTGCTTCAAGAACGGCATCCTGCCGATCATGGTCAGCCAGGAAGATCTCGACAAGCTGATGGACGACGCCTCGCGCGGCTCCAACGCCATCCTGACGATCGATCTTGAAAACCTCGAGATCACCGGCCCCGACGGCGGCACGCTCAAGTTCGAACTCGACGAATTCAAGCGCCACTGCCTGCTGAACGGTCTCGACGATATCGGCCTGACGCTGGAAAAGGCATCCGCGATCGACACGTTCGAAAAGTCGAACGCCGCATCCCATCCCTGGGCCGCCTGATCGATTTCATCATCACATTTGCGTGTCGAAGCCGGGCTGAAAAGCCCGGCTTTTTCTTTGCCCGACGATAAAGGTCATGAGATCCGGCCGGCTGTAATATGCCCGACAAAAATAGGGATCATACAGCTTCCGCGGAGCCCTTCGGGCCTCTCCCGCCCCTCGATTTCCCTCCTCCCCACTGGAGCATTCCATGACCTCCCTTCCTATTGTCGGCGCCGCCATGACGCTTGCCGACGTCGAAACCCATCGCGGCTGGCTGCTTGAAAAGCCGCGCGACCTGGAACTGCAGAGCTTCGTCGACGCCGAAATCCTGAACGGCGACTGGGCGCCGCTTGCCGAGCGCGCCAAAAAGCTGCTCGACGGCCATCAGGGCCGCCTCGGTATCCACGGCCCGTTCTGGGGCTTCATCATCGCCTCGCAGGACCCCGATATCCGCGCCGTCGTTTCCAGGCGCCTGATGCAGGCACTCGACGTCTGCGCCAACATCGGCGCCACGCAGATGGTCATCCATAGCCCCTACACATCGTGGTCCTACAACAACCTCGACAACAACAAGGGCGAGCGCGAAAAGATCATCGAATACACGCATGAGACTCTGAAAGAGGCTGTCAAGCGCGCCGAAGACATCGGGCTGACCATGGTCATCGAAAACATCGAGGACAAGGATCCCCATATCCGCGTCGGCCTCGCCGACAGCTTCAATTCTCCCGCCGTCGCCGTATCTATCGACACCGGCCATGCCCATTACGCCCACGGCTACACCGGTGCGCCGCCGGTCGACTACTACGTCCACGCCGCCGGCAACCGCTTGCAGCATGTCCACCTGCAGGATGCCGATGGCTATGCCGACCGCCACTGGAGCCTCGGTGAGGGCAACATCCACTGGCGCGCCGTCTTCGCCGCCCTTGCCAAGCTCGACAGCAATCCGCGCCTGATCATCGAGATCAAGGACAAGTCGAAGATCCCGGCATCGGCTGCTTATCTGGCTTCGCTGGGTCTGGCTGAGTAAGCATCACGGAAAGGCCGGGAGGCGGGTGATTGGCCGCAAAAGCCGCAAAACCGTACCGTTTCCCGCCCTTCCTCGCTTGAAAAGCCGCATTTGCAGGTCTAAGAACCCGGCAACTTGTTTCTTTTGCGGAGGCTCTTCCCATGACAGTGCGCAATCTCTTTCTTCTGCCGGGTGACGGCATCGGCCCTGAAGCTATGGGCGAAGTCCGCAAGGTCATCGCCTATATGAACGAGGCGAAGGGTGCCGGTTTCGTTACCGACGAGGGTCTGGTCGGCGGCAGCGCCTACGACGCACACGGCGCGGCGATCTCCGATGCCGATATGGCCAAGGCAATGGCCGCCGATGCCGTTCTCTTCGGCGCCGTCGGTGGTCCGAAGTGGGATGACGTGCCTTACGAAGTCCGCCCCGAAGCCGGCCTGCTGCGCCTGCGCAAGGATCTCCAGCTTTTCGCAAACCTGCGCCCGGCCATCTGCTATCCGGCGCTGGCATCGGCTTCCTCGCTGAAGCCGGAGCTGGTCGAAGGCCTCGATATCCTGATCGTGCGCGAGCTTACCGGCGGCGTCTATTTCGGCGAGCCGAAGGAGATCATCGATCTCGGCAACGGCCAGAAGCGCGGCATCGACACGCAGGTTTACGATACCTATGAAATCGAGCGCATCTCCGGCGTCGCCTTCGAACTGGCGCGCACCCGTAGCAATCGCGTCTGCTCGATGGAAAAGCGCAACGTCATGAAGTCGGGCGTGCTCTGGAACCAGGTGGTCACCGCGACGCACAAGGAAAAATATGCCGACGTCCAGCTCGAACATATGCTGGCCGACGCCGGCGGCATGCAGCTCGTGCGCCAGCCGAAGCAGTTCGACGTCATCGTCACCGACAACCTGTTCGGCGACATGCTCTCCGACGTCGCCGCCATGCTGACCGGTTCGCTCGGCATGCTGCCATCGGCCTCGCTCGGCGCCCCCGACGCCAAGACCGGCAAGCGCAAGGCGCTCTACGAGCCGGTGCACGGCTCGGCACCCGACATCGCCGGCAAGGGCATTGCCAACCCGATCGCCATGATCGCCTCCTTCGCCATGTGCCTGCGCTACTCTTTCGGCCTCGTGACCGAAGCCGACGCGCTGGAAAAGGCGATCGCCAACGTGCTCGACAGCGGCATCCGCACCGGCGACATCATGTCCGCCGGCAGCCGCCAGGTCGGCACCACCGAAATGGGCGACGCCATCCTCGCCGAATTCAAGGCGCTATCGGCATAAATCGCCGGCTATATATTTCACGTGAAACATCAAAGCCCTCGCTCTCGGTCTGCGGAGCGGGGGCTTTTTTTGTTGAAGCCGCAACCGGACACAAACCATGGCTTCGCGGTCTCGCCGGCCGTCTCAAATCTGTAAAAAAACTGTAGCAGGAGCCTGCTACGCGTAGTCGTTGACTGGGGTGAAAATGTCGGCAACGGGCGGTGGACATGCAGGCGATCTTGACGACTCTCGACAGGCGGTGGCGGCGAAGCAGACATGGCTTCGCGCCGTCGCATTGGAAAATCTGCCTGTTCCTGACCGCCAATATTGTCCTGCTCTCAGCCCTGCTGTTCGACTGGCCGGTGGGCGCCAACATCAAGAACATGGCGCCGCCCATCCATTTTTTCGGCAAAATGCTCACGAACTTCGGCGAATCCGGCTGGCTCATCCTGATCAGTGCCTTCCTGTTCTTCGAGGGCTGGGCCGGTAGCCGGCTGTTGCAATCGGCGCGCTGCCGCTGCCAGGCACTGCGTATCTGTCAGATCGGCGGCTATCTGCTGACGACGATCGCGCTTTCGGGCATTCTCGCCAACCTGTTGAAACGCGCCATCGGCCGCGCCCGACCCACGTATTTCCAGGATTGGGGTCCCTTCGGCTTCTCGCCCTTCAATGGCCATGCCGGCTTCGAAAGCTTCCCGTCCGGCCATGCGACCACCATCGGCGCCTTCTTCGTGGCACTGGCCTTCCTCTTCCCGCGCTATCGCTACATCTTCATCGCCTGTGCCCTCTGGCTCGCCGCGACACGCGTGATGATCGGCGCGCACTATCCAAGCGACGTCATTGCCGGCCTGGCGCTCGGCGGCTGGTTCTCCTTCATGATGGCGATCGTCTATTCCCGCTACGGCCTGCTCTTTCGTATCGGCGAGACCAGCTGGCCGATTCCGAGATTGCCGTTGCTGAAGGGGAAGTAGGGGATCTCTTCTCCGATATGTCGTAGCCTCCCATTCACTACACCCCGAATGGTTGCCAAGCATCCCTCGCATTCATATATCTGGAGCGGTGAAGCTGCGGGAAATCCATCCCGCTTGCGATGTGGTAAAGACGATGACCGATGCCGGGCAGACACGATTGAGCGAGAGGCAGATGGGATTGATTGCCCGCGCACTTGCCGAGCCGCGTCGCGTGCAGATACTGAAGGAGATCGGCGGTACCGCCGAGCCGATGCCTTGCAGCGTGCTGAACCAATGCCACACCGTCAGCGCCGCCACGATCTCCCATCATGTCAAGGAACTCGAGAACGCCGGTCTCATCGAGATTCTGCGAGACGGCAAGTTCGCGAGCCTGCTGCTCCGGCGCGATGTGCTCAACGCCTACATGGCCGAGCTTTCCAACATCTGACAATTCTTTGCCTGCCACGCGCGCTCGCTCTTGTATCAATTAGATGATTATCTAAATATCAAAGTGACGGGATGATGGCCGCCACTTTGGGGCTTTGTTCACGTCAATAGTTCGATAATTATAAAACTATCTAACAATATCTCGACAGGAGATGACATGAGCAAGCTAGAAGGCAAGGTCGCGATCGTGACCGGAGCATCCAAGGGCATCGGCGCCGGCATCGCCAAGGCATTTGGCGAGGCGGGCGCAGCCGTCGTGGTCAATTATGCATCAAGCCGGGAAGGCGCCGACCGGGTCGTAGCCGAAATCAAATCCAAGGGCGGCAAGGCGATCGCGGCGCATGGCGACGTTTCAAAATCCGCTGATGTGAAGCGGCTTTTCGCTGAGGCCAAGGAGGCTTTCGGCGGCGTCGACATCCTTGTCAACAATGCCGGCGTCTACAAATTCGCCCCGCTGGAAGAGATCACCGAGGAGGAATTCCACCGCGAATTCAACATCAATGTTCTCGGCACGCTGCTGACGACGCAGGAAGCAGTGAAATACTTCGGCCCGGAAGGCGGCAATATCATCAACATCGCCTCGAATGCCGTTACCCTGAACCTGCCGACCACCGCCGTCTATACGGCGACCAAGGCGGCCGTTACCTCAATCACCCAGATCCTTGCCAAGGAACTCGGCCCCCGCAACATCCGCGTCAACACCATCTCGCCGGGTGGCGTCGAGACCGAAGGCGTGCATGCGGCCGGCGTCATCGGCAGTGATTTCGAAAAGCATCTGGTCTCGCAAACGCCGCTTGGCCGCCTCGGCCAGCCGACGGACATCGCCCCAGTCGCGGTTTTCCTCGCATCAAAGGATTCTGCCTGGCTCACCGGCGAAACCCTCTATGCCGGCGGCGGCCTGAAATAACCACGCACCTCTCCGGCCGCTTCCCTCCCCAGGGAAGCGGCGTTGTTTTGCATACCGCGACACGATCCCTATATTAGCGGGCAATTGCCAAACCCTTTCCGTCTTCATACTATCATTGCCATTCGGGGGTTCCGCAGATCATCGCAGCCGGTTCTGCCGCGAAACGCTCGCGATAGATCCATCCCACCCACGCAACAGCGAATGTCATCAAACTCCGCTAAAAATCTTTCTGAGATCGCTGAGGGCACTCCTTGCCGATGTTTTTGCCCTTTATCTCAAGACCAAGAATTTCCATTGGCACATGAGCGGTCCGCATTTCCGCGACTATCACCTGCTGCTGGACGAACAGGGTGAGCAGCTCTTCGCCATGACCGATCCGCTTGCCGAGCGCGCCCGGAAAATCGGCGGCACCACGCTGCGCTCCATCGGCCAGATCGCCAAGCTGCAGCGCATTCCCGACAATGACGCCGAATATGTCGACGCTCAGGACATGCTCGCTGAACTGGCCGACGACAATCTCAAGCTTTCAGCCGAAATCCGCACCACTCACGACGTCTGCGACGAATATGGCGATATTGCCACCGCCAGCCTGCTCGAAAACTGGCTGGACGAGACCGAGCGCCGCACCTGGTTCCTGTTCGAGGCTACGCGCAGCACCAATCGCTGACGGCTGCGAGCGAGCAGAACTGCGCGTTCCCACCGGGGTGGGAACGCAAAATCCTTGACTCCTGTGGAAAACCTCTTAGAACCGGCGACGGAAAAGGAAGACCTCCATGGTTCGCTTCGAACAGATCGATAGCTTCAACCACCTGGCGCAATTTGCCGGGCGGGATGTCTATTTTCCGGTTTCTTCCAAAACCAAGGCCAAAACGACGACGAAAACCGTCTGACGTCTCTGGCCTGCCGCTCTCTCCCCGGCTCGGCTGGGGACAGGAACCGGTCGTTATGACCGTGGTTCCCCCCTCGCCACAGAGGAGAGAAGAGAAAGAGAGCTTGAGAAATGGGTTTCAAAGTTGCAGTAGCGGGCGCGACCGGAAATGTCGGTCGCGAAATTCTCAACATCCTGGCTGAGCGCGGTTTTCCCGCTGACGAAGTCGTGGCGCTGGCATCGGCCCGCTCGCAGGGCACCGAAGTTTCATTCGGCGACCGGACGCTGAAGGTTTCGAACATGGAGAACTACGATTTCTCCGACACCGACATTTGCCTGATGTCCGCCGGTGGCGAGGTTTCGAAGAAGTATTCGCCGAAGATCGGCGCCCAGGGCTGCGTCGTCATCGACAACTCGTCCGCCTGGCGCTACGACGCCGACGTGCCGCTGATCGTGCCGGAAGTGAACCCGGACGCCATCACGCAGTTTACGCGGCGCAACATCATCGCCAACCCGAATTGCTCAACCGCGCAGCTCGTCGTAGCGCTGAAGCCGCTGCATGATTTCGCCAAGATCAAGCGCGTTGTCGTCTCCACCTACCAGTCCGTTTCCGGCGCCGGCAAGGATGGCATGGACGAACTCTTCAACCAGACCCGCGCCGTCTTCGTCGCGGATCCGATGGAGAACAAGAAGTTCCCGAAGCGCATCGCCTTCAACGTCATCCCGCACATCGATACCTTCATGGAAGACGGCTACACCAAGGAAGAATGGAAGGTGTTGGCCGAGACCAAAAAGATCCTCGACCCGAAGATCAAGGTCACCTGCACCGCCGTGCGCGTGCCGGTGTTCATCGGCCATTCGGAATCGGTCAATATCGAGTTCGAAAACGAGATCTCCGCCGATCAGGCCCGCGACATCCTGCGCGAGGCGCCGGGTTGCCTTGTCATCGACAAGCATGAACCGGGCGGCTACATCACGCCCTATGAGTGCGCCGGTGAAGACGCGACCTACATTTCGCGTATCCGCGAGGATGCCACGGTCGAAAACGGCCTCAACATCTGGGTCGTTTCCGACAATCTGCGCAAGGGTGCGGCATTGAACGCCATACAGATCGCAGAACTCCTGATCAACCGCGGCCTGATCAAGCCGCGCAAGCAGGCTGCATAAGCGTCTATCGACCAATTTACGGTTTATAAACCTTGTCCATCTAAGCAGGATTTGAGGAAAAGCCTCGCCATTTCACACCGAAAGGCGGGGCTTTTTCAAAATATTCTTGAGCGGTCTTGTTTCAAGCGAAGCGAAAAACATTGATCGCTAAAATGGGATAATGACAGAACCATCGGATACTGGCATGGTCCTGTGGCGACAAGACAGCGCATGAGCCCGGAGAACGGAGAGGCTCGAGCGCCATTCAAAAACGTTGCCGCGTCTTTCGCGCGGTAAGAATTTGGGGATTCTGAATGCGCATCACTAAGTCTGGAATGGCAGCTCTCTTGGCAGGCGGGTTGTTGTTGGTCACGCCGTTTGCGGCAAACGCGGCATCCTGTAGCAACACATCAGCCGGTTTCGACAACTGGGTTAGCGAGTTCAAGCAGGAAGCGCAGGGCCGGGGCATCAGCCAGTCCACACTCGATCGCGCCTTCGCCAACGTCCACTACAATCAGCCGACCATCCGCGCCGACCGCGGCCAGAAGAGCTTCAAGCTCTCCTTCGATGAATTCATGAAGAAGCGCGGTGGTCAGACGATCATCAACCGCGGCAAGAGCATGAAGCAGGCTAACGCCGCTCTGTTCTCGAGGATCGAAAAGCGTTACGGCGTCCCCCCCGGCCCGATCATCGCCATCTGGGGCATGGAAACCGGTTTCGGCAGCTTCATGGGCGATCAGAATACGCTTTCGGCCGTGTCCACGCTTGCCTTTGACTGCCGCCGCTCCGCCTACTTCACCGATCAGCTCTATGCCGCCCTCAAGCTTGTCGGCGAAGGCTATCTCAGCCCATCCGCTCGCGGCGCCGCCCATGGCGAAATCGGCCAGACGCAGTTCATGCCGAAGAATGTCGTGCTGTATGGCGTCGACGGCGACGGCGACGGCAAGGTCGATCTCGTCGGCTCGCGCGCCGACGCGCTCTCGTCGACCGCAAACTTCCTGAAGGGCCATGGCTGGCAGGCAGGCGCTCCCTATCAGCCAGGCGAGACGAATTTCGCGGCTATCGGCGGCTGGAACGATGCAAGGGTCTATCAGCAGGCGATCGCCTTTATCGGCAAGCAGATCGACGGCCAGTAATCAAAGCCACACACATCAAAAAGGCGCTTCGACCTGATGGTCCGGAGCGCCTTTTCATTTGATCTACAGCAATTCCAGGAAAAGTGTGCTGCGATTTTCCATCCGGAATTGCATAAAAACAAAGAGATAGAGTATTTTCAGGCTTCGGGGCGAATAAAGTCGCGGGTCTCTGCGTCCATCACCCACAGCTCGCCGGTCGAGATATCGAACCAGGCGCCGTGCAGGTTCAATTTTCCTTCTTCTTCCAGCACCTTGATATCCGGAAAGCTGCGCAGATTGTCGAGCGAATTGCGGATGGAGATGCGCTCCAGCGCCGTCTGCCGCTCGGCCTGTGTCATGATATCATTGCTCTGGATCTGCTCTGCAGCGGGCTTGAGAAGCCCCATCCACCGACCGATGAAATCGCCCGGCGAGAGCGGCTCGGCATTGGGATCGAGTGCTGCGCGGATGCCGCCGCAACGGCCATGACCCATGACGACGATGTCGGAGACCTTCAGCGACTGCACCGCGAATTCAAGTGCTGCCGACGTCGCATGGAAATGGCCGTCCGGTTCATAGGGCGGCACCATATTGGCGACGTTGCGGATGACGAAAAGCTCTCCCGGGCCGGCATCGAAGATAATCTCCGGCGCAGCACGGGAGTCGCTACAGGCAATCACCAGGGTCGATGGGCTCTGGCCGCTCTCGGCGAGACTGCGATAGCGCTCGCGCTCATCGACATAGCGCCCGCTCATGAAGTTGCGATAACCGCTCAGAAGGGAGTTGGGAAAGCTGTCCATAGCGATTGAATTACAGCGCGCCGCCGTCGATGGCAACTATTGCACTGCAAAAAGCTTCTGATCGGCTCGACCGCTACCTCTTGCGCTGCGCCGGATGCATCAGCCGGCGCATCTGCACCATCGCCATCGGCGTCGACAGGCTGGAGGCATCCGCCGCTAGCGTCAGCTCGTCGCTGCCGCGCTTCACCGCCCTTGCCAGTACCTCGTAGACGCTCGCCGTGGTCATTTGCAGGGCTCGCTCCTCGTCCATGCCGGACAGGAGCCGTGACAGGAATAGGGCCGAAAGCAGATCGCCGAGCCCGTTCGGGGCATTGTCGATGCTGCGATGTTCGGCAAGCAGCGCGTTTCGGCCGCTGAGATAGAGATTACCGATGCCGCCGGCCATCATCGGCACAGCCGAGGTCACCAGCATGCGCGACGGTCCCAGCGCCAGGGCTGCCTCCATGACGGCATTATTGTCCTCCAGCGGCGCTCCGGCAAGCCAGGCAAGCTCGTAGCGGTTCGGCGTCGCCAATGACGCCAGCGGGATCAGCTGATCGCGGATCGCTTCCGCCGTCGCCTCGGGCACATAGAGACCGCCAGCATCGCCGATGACCGGGTCGCAGGCATAAAAGAGATCGGGGTTCTTTTCCCTCAGCGCCCGAACCAGCCGGGCCACGGAGCGCGCCTGCGCCGCATTGCCGAAATAACCCGACAGCACCGCCTTAACCTCCGTCAGCCAGGGCGCGGCGATGAGATCGTCGATCGCGTGGTCGAAATCATCTTCATTGAAAGTCAGCCGCGTCGAGCGGCCATGGCCGGGATGCCAGGGAAGAACGACGGTTGGCAGCGCCCAGACGGGATGGCCGAGGGTTTCCAGCGCGAAGACGGCGGCACGATTGCCGACGGAGCCTCTAACGACATGGCTGGAGATGACGATAACGGCGCCCGCCGAATTGTCCGACATGATGCTTGCTTCCGGTTACGATCTTCCGACTTCGATGGGTTGTGATGATCTCTTTATCGTCACTCTGTCAACCGCGCTTCACAGAGTCATGAAAACGTCTGTTGAGGAGCTTATGGTGACAATTCCGCGCCCCTATCATGCGCTTTGCAACGGGATCACGACGTTCGGCAAGAATCTTCACGATTTGAGACAGAATCCGTCGAAAAGCGATCAAATTCGTATTCTTTTTGCCAGTTTTTTCGATAAATCTTCTGATACTGTGGTCAAAATCTTGAAATTTGGAGGAAATTCATGGCGTCGAGGACCAATCCGAAACGGGAAAAACAGATTGAGGCGGCGC
Source organism: Rhizobium lusitanum (assembly GCF_014189535.1). Classification (NCBI taxonomy): domain Bacteria; kingdom Pseudomonadati; phylum Pseudomonadota; class Alphaproteobacteria; order Hyphomicrobiales; family Rhizobiaceae; genus Martinezella; species Martinezella lusitana. The sequence continues at coordinate 2,464,330 of NZ_CP050308.1, forward strand.
GAAAGATCGCTGCCGCGACCGGAGAGACACATCTCGATCCGGAGATCCTGTTCGGCCGGGCAAGCAATGACGACATGGAACGCTACAGCCCGGAAATGCTTGCCCTTGCTGCGGTGCACGCCGCCAAGGAGCTGGCGGCCTGGAGCGGTACGTCTCCTCGTGTTTCAATCGAGCAGGTGACCGATATCGATCCTGATGGCGTACCCGTCTCGATCCTGTCGATCACCGACCACAACATGCCCTTCCTCTACGAATCGGTCATGGGCGAGGTGACAAGCAGCTACCGTGACCTCCATATGGCCGTGCACCCGATCCTGATCATCGAGCATGGCAAGCAGCCGAGCCTTTATTCCGCCGATCATCCGAGCGATCCGGCCCATCGCGTCAGCCACATCCAATTGCATCTGGCGCCGCTGACCGCAGCGCAAGCAGCCGACCTGATCAAGCGCGTGCAGACCGTGCTCGACCAGACGCATCTGACCGTTTCCGACTGGAAGTCGATGCAGACGCGGCTCGATACCGTGATATCGGAACTTTCCATCCACGAAGCGACCGGGCGCCGCAAGGCTGACCGCGACGAAGCGCTGGCCTTCCTCTCCTGGCTGCGCGACGGCAACTTCACCTTCCTCGGCATGCGCGAATACGTCTATTCCGGAAAAGGCACCAACGCCAAGGTGGAGCGCGATCGCGGCACCGGCCTCGGCATCCTCTCCAATCCGGATGTCCTCGTTCTCCGCCAGGGCAAGGACGCCGTCACCACCACGCCGGAGATCCTTGCCTTCCTCAACGGGCCGGATTTCCTGATCGTCACCAAGGCCAACGTCAAGTCGATCGTCCACCGCCGCGCCTATATGGACTATGTCGGCGTCAAGCGCTTCGATGCAGACGGCAACGTCACCGGTGAACTGCGCATCGTCGGCCTCTTCACCTCGACCGCCTATACCAGCGCCGCCGTCGACGTGCCACTGCTGCGCTCGAAGGTACAGAAGGTCAAGGATCACTTCGGCTTCGATCCAGCCAGCCATTCCGGCCGCCTGCTGGAGAACACGCTGGAATCCTATCCCCGCGACGATCTCTTCCAGATCGACACGGCACTGCTGGCAAGCTTCGCGGAACAGATCAACGACCTGACCGACCGGCCGCACGTCCGCGCGCTGCCCCGCATCGATCATTTCGACCGCTTCGTCTCGGTCATCGTCTATGTTCCGCGCGAGGAATACGACTCGCTCGTGCGCGAGAAGATCGGAAACTATCTGAAAACGGTCTATGACGGCCGCGTTTCCGCCTATTATCCGGCTTTCCCGGAAGGCGGCGTGGCGCGCGTGCATTTCATCATCGGCCGCAGCGGCGGCAAGACGCCGCATATTCCCCAAGCCAAGCTCGAAGAGGCGATCCGCGCCATCACCGCCCGCTGGGACGATCGTTTCGTCATGCTGGCCGGGCCGAAAGCGCCGCGTATCTCCGTCAGCCAGGCTTTCCAGGAAGCCTTCACGCCGGAAGATGCCGTCACCGACCTGCCGGATATCACCGCCACCGCCGGCGTTGAGCCGATCCGCATCGCCTTCTACAGCCGCAAGGATGACGGCGGCGATATCCTGTCGCTGAAGATCTTTCATGGCGACGGCAATCTGGCGCTATCGCGACGCGTGCCGCTGCTCGAAAATCTCGGCTTCAACGTCATCAGCGAGCGGACCTTCGACATCTATGTCACGGGCAAGGACGGCGAGCCCGGCCATGTGGTCCTCCACGACATGGAGCTGGAGGCCCGCAGCGGCACGGCGATCGATCTCGCCCGTCACGGCGCAGCCCTTGAGGAAGCCTTCCTCGCCGCCTTCGGTGGCACGATCGACAATGACAGCTTCAACCGGCTGATCGTCTCCGCCGATCTTTCCGCTCGCGAAACCAATGTGCTTCGCGCCTATTCCCGCTATCTCCGCCAGGCCGGCATCGCCTATTCGCAGGACTATATCGCCGCGACGCTGGATAAATATCCGCGCATCGCCGCCGCAATCTTCCGGCTGTTCTACGACACGCTCGATCCCAAGCTCAGCGAGAAGAACCGCACGAAGAAGCTTTCCGAGCTGCATGCGACCATCGAAACCGAACTCGCCGATGTTCCAAGCCTCGACGACGACCGCATTCTCCGACGCTACGTCAACGCCATCGACGCAACGCTGCGCACCAACTATTTCCAGAAAAACGCCGACGGCACGCCGAAGGCGATGCTTGCCTTCAAGCTCGACCCGAAACTGCTGGACGGCCTGCCGGAACCGCGGCCCTTCCGCGAAATCTTCGTCTACGGCGTCGAAGTGGAAGGCGTGCACCTGCGCTTCGGCAAGGTGGCGCGCGGCGGTCTGCGCTGGTCGGACCGTGCCGAGGATTACCGCACCGAAGTGCTCGGCCTCGTCAAGGCGCAGCAGGTGAAGAACGCCGTCATCGTGCCTGTTGGAGCCAAGGGCGGCTTCTATCCGAAGAAACTGCCGGTTGGCGGCACCCGTGACGAGACCTTCAATGCCGGCCGCGAGGCCTACAAGACCTACATCCGCACGCTGCTGTCGATCACTGACAACATCTCCGGCGCCGATATCATCGCGCCCTTGGATACCGTGCGGCTGGATGGTGACGACCCCTATTTCGTCGTTGCCGCCGACAAGGGCACAGCAACCTTCTCCGACACCGCCAATGCGCTGGCGCAGGAAGCCGGCTTCTGGCTGGACGACGCCTTCGCCTCCGGCGGCTCGGCCGGCTACGACCACAAGAAGATGGGCATTACCGCCCGTGGTGCCTGGGAAACCGTCAAGCGGCACTTCCGCGAAATGGACATCGACATCCAGACGACCCCCTTCACGGTTGTCGGTGTCGGCGACATGTCCGGCGACGTCTTCGGCAATGGTATGCTTTTGTCGCCGAAGATCCGCCTCATCGCCGCCTTCGACCATCGCGACATCGTCATCGATCCCGATCCGGACATGGAAAAGACGCTCGCCGAACGGCAACGTCTCTTCGACCTGCCGCGCTCGAGCTGGCAGGATTTCGACAAGTCCGTCCTGTCGAAGGGCGCGATGATTATCTCGCGCTCGGCGAAATCGGTGACGCTGACGCCGGAAACCAAGGCCGCGATCGGCATCGACAAGACGGTGGCAACGCCGTTCGAAATCATCACCGCGATCCTGAAGGCCCCGGTTGACCTGCTCTGGTTCGGCGGCATCGGCACCTATGTAAAGGCTCCGGTCGAAACGGATTCGGATGTCGGCGACCGCGCCAACGACCCGATCCGCATCACGGCGGAAGAGGTTCGCGCCAAGGTGATCGGCGAGGGCGCCAATCTCGGCGTCACCCAGAAGGGCCGCATCGCCTATGGTCTCAAGGGCGGACGCTGCAACTCGGACGCCATCGACAACTCGGCCGGCGTCAACACCTCCGACGTCGAGGTCAACATCAAGATCGCGCTGGCATCTGCCATGCATGACGGCCGCCTGACGCGGGCGAAACGCGATACACTGCTCGCGTCGATGACCGACGAAGTAGGCACCTTGGTGCTGCGCAACAACTACCTGCAATCGCTGGCAATCTCGCTGACGGAACGCAAGGGCACCGGCAACGCCCTAGAGCTCAGCCGCTTCATGAGCGTGCTGGAAGCAGCCAAGCAGCTCAACCGCAAGGTCGAGACCCTGCCGGACGACCAGACCTTCACTGAGCGCTACGCCAATGGCCGGCCGCTGACGCGCGCTGAAATCGGGGTTCTGCTCTCCTATGCCAAGATCGTCCTTTTCGACGCGCTGGCGGCAAGCGACCTGCCGGACGATCCCTATTTTGCCGCGACGCTCAGCCACTATTTCCCGGGGAAGATGCAGCGCTCGAATGCCGGAGATATCACCGGCCACCGGCTGAAGCGTGAAATCGTCGCGACCGTATTGGCGAACGAAGTCATCAACCGTGGCGGACCGGGCTTTGCCGTCAGCATGATGGATGCGACGGCAGCGTCTGCCGCCGAAGTGGTCAAGGCTGCGGTGCTTGCCCGCGACGGCTTCGATCTCGACCGGCTCTGGGACGAAACCGATGCGCTTGATGGCAAGGTCGCCGGACAGATGCAGAACCGTGTCTACGGCGAAATCACCGATGTCTATACGGCGCTCACCCGCCTGCTGCTGAAAACCGGCGCGGCCAAGGGCAATATCGAGGAAACCATCAGCCGGCTCCAGGCGGCCCTGAAAAAGCTGCGGCCGCTCTTCCTCAGCCATATCCCGGCCGATTTCGCCGCCGAGATCGCCGCCCGCCAGACGGACTATCAAGCCGCCGGCCTGCCGGAAAAACTCGCCGGCGAGATCGCCATGATCTACGCGCTCGTCCTCGTGCCGGAGATCATGCAGATCGCCGAGCGCACCGGCGATACCCTCAACCGCGCCGCCGAAAGCTACTTCACCGTGTCGCAGACCTTCCGTGTCGGCCGCCTGCTGCTGGCCGGCAGCCGCATCCTCACCGGCGATCACTATGAGAGCCTGGCGCTTGCGCGCAGCCTCGACCAGATCGCCGGTGCCCGCCGCGATATCGTCATTTCGGCGCTGTCGAACCATCCGAAGGACAAACAGCCGATCCAGGCATGGCATGCGGAGGACCGTATCCGCATCAACCGCATTGCCGAAGAACTGGCCAGCCTCAGCGAAAGCGGTGATCCAAACCTGGCGCGCATCACGGTTGCTGCAGGCCTTCTGACCGACCTTGCGCATGATCGAGCGAGGTGAGACAGTCCGCCCGACTCAATAGCCCATCGGCGGAATCAAGGACGGGAATTTGGTGACCACCGAGATAAGGGACGAAGCGCCGGCAAAAGTGCCGGCGCGGGGCATCTGGGGATGGATGTTCTTCGACTGGGCAGCGCAACCCTTCTTCACCGTCGTCACCACCTTCATCTTCGGTCCTTATTTCGTGGCACGGCTGACCGCCGATCCGGTTGCCGCGCAGACGACGTGGAGCAATATGGCGACGATCTCCTCGGTGATCATCGCCGTGCTATCGCCCGTCCTCGGCTCGATCGCGGATCAATCCGGCAGGCGCAAACCGTGGATCGCCTTCTTTGCCGTCATCAAGATCGCCAGCCTCTTCTGCCTCTGGAGTGCCGCTCCGGGCTCGCCAATCATCTATCCCGTCATCTTCATGATCCTCGCCTCGATCTCGGCGGAGTTTTCGATCGTTTTCAACGATTCGATGATGCCCCGGCTTGTCAGCAAGGACGATGTCGGCCGCGTGTCGAATGCCGCCTGGGGGCTCGGCTATCTCGGCGGCATGATCGTGCTGATCGCGGTCGTGGCGCTTCTGGCCGGCAATCCGCAAACCGGCAAGACCATTCTCGGCCTGACACCACTCTTCGGCCTCGACGCAGCACTCGGCGAGGATGCACGCATCACCGGGCCGATCGCCGCCGTCTGGTATTTCCTCTTCATCCTGCCGATGTTCTTCTTCACGCCGGATGCCGCGCGCGGCCTGCCGCTCGCCGCCGCGGTTCGCTCCGGCCTGCGCGAACTGAAAGCGACGCTCAGTGAGTTGAAGCGCCGACGAGGCATCAGCCTCTTTCTGATTGCCCGCATGATCTACCAGGACGGCGTCAACGGCCTGCTGATCCTTGGCGGCACCTTCGCCGCCGGAATGTTCGGCTGGGCGACCATCGAGATCGGCATCTACGGCATCATCCTCAACATCGTCGCCATTTTCGGCTGCTTCATCGCCGGCTATGTCGACCGCTGGCTGGGCTCGAAGATAACCGTCGTCATCAGCCTCGCCCTGCTGCTCGTCGCAACGTTCGGCATCGTCTCCACAGGACCAGGCTTCACGCTCTTCGGCCTTGTGCCGCTTTCCACCGTGGATTCCGGCGGCTTGTTCGGGACGGCGGCGGAGAAGGCCTATATCGGCTACGGCCTGCTGATCGGCATCGCCTTCGGCCCGGTGCAAGCCTCCTCGCGCTCCTTTCTCGCCCGCAGCGTCAGCGTTGCCGAAGCCGGCCGCTATTTCGGCATCTATGCGCTCTCCGGCCGCGCCACCAGCTTCATGGCAACGCTATTCTTCTCGCTAATGACCTATTGGAGCGGGTCGGCTCGTTTCGGCATGGCGACACTGGTCATCTTCCTCGCCGGCGGCCTGCTGCTTCTGCTGCGGACACCCTATCCCGCCGATAGGGCTAAATAGGCAAAGAAAATCCCGGTTGAGCTAGTCAACCGGGATATCCTAATTCAGGATCTGGTATATCCGCCAATTAATGGCGGAAATGGCGGATGCCGGTGAACACCATCGCCACATTATGCTCGTTGGCCGCGTCGATGACTTCCTGGTCGCGCATCGAGCCACCCGGCTGGATGACCGCCGTAGCACCAGCGGCAATCGCCGACAGCAAGCCGTCAGCGAAGGGCAGGAAGGCTTCGGAAGCGACAGCGGAACCCCGCGTCAGCGGCTCGGCAAGCCCCATGGCCTTGGCGGCGTCTTCCGCTTTGATCGCGGCGATACGGGCCGAATCGACGCGGCTCATCTGGCCGGCGCCGATGCCGGCCGTCTGGCCGTCCTTGGCGTAAACAACGGCATTCGACTTGACATGCTTGGCGACGCGGAAGGCGAACTTCATGTCCTCCAGTTCCTGCGCTGTCGGCGCGCGCTTGGTGACGACCTTCAGCTCCATGTCTTCGACCAGCGCGTTATCACGGTTCTGGACGAGCAGGCCGCCGGAAACGGTCTTGGCGGTCAGGCCGGCCACGCGCGGATCGGGCAAGGCGCCGACCGAGAGAAGGCGAAGGTTCGGCTTACGGGCGATGATCGCCTTGGCTTCCTCGGTCACTTCAGGCGCGATGATAACTTCGGTGTAGAGCTTGACGATCTCTTCGGCTGTTGCCGCATCAAGAATGCTATTCAGAGCGATGATGCCACCGAAAGCCGAGACGGAATCGCAGGCGAGCGCCCGCTTGTAGGCTTCGACCAGGCTCGGGCCGGTGGCGACGCCACAGGGATTGGCATGCTTGATGATCGCGCAAGCCGGACCGTTTTCCGGCAAGAACTCGGCAACCAGCTCATAGGCCGCATCGGTATCGTTGATGTTGTTGTAGGAAAGCTGCTTGCCCTGGATCAGCGTTGCCGTGGAAACGCCTGGGCGGTTTTCGCCGGTGACGTAGAAAGCCGCCTTCTGATGCGGATTTTCGCCATAACGCATCTCTTCACGCAGCACGCCGCCGATGACGCGGTGGCGCGGTGTGGCGATATCGAGGGCTTCGGCAAACCAGTTGGAGATCATCGCGTCATAGGCAGCAGTCCGGGCAAAAGCCTTGGCGGCCATGCGCTTGCGGAAGTCGTAGCTCGTCTGTCCGGCATCGGCGGAAAGCTGCTCCAGCAGCTCGGGATAATCTGCCGGATCCGTCAGGGTGATCACATAAGCATGGTTCTTGGCCGAAGCGCGGATCATTGCCGGGCCGCCGATATCGATATTCTCCACCGTCGTCGGATAATCGCCGCCAGCCTTGCGCACGTCTTCGAAGGGATAGAGGTTGATGACGGCGAGGTCGATGCCCTCGATGCCGTGTTCCTTCATCGCCGCCTGATGCTCGGCGTCGTCACGGATGGCGAGCAGGCCGCCATGCACCTTCGGATGCAGCGTCTTGACGCGGCCGTCCATGATCTCCGGAAATTCGGTGACTTCGGAAACGTCGGTCACCGCAAGGCCGGCCGCCGCGATCGCCTTGTGCGTGCCGCCGGTCGACAGCAGCCGCACGCCCTGTTCACTAAGCGCACGCGCCAGCTCGACGATGCCGGTCTTGTCGAACACGGACAGAAGCGCGGTCTTCACCTGTACTTTGTCGGGAGCGGGGATTTTCTTGGAAACGACGGCCATGGGCTTTTTCTCCGGTCGAACATGGGGAGACGAAATGTCCGGCGAAAACGGCGCGGGACGATATGCCCGCCCCGTTAGCATAGCTGACGCTATTAGCCTATGGCCGATGGGACAAAAACCAGCGGATTTCCGGCTTTTCGGCGATCGGGAAAACAATCTCGAGCTGGTCGGATGAGCGCATGCCGGAGGCATCGGCGAAAAAGATATCCTCGGCTACCAGCACTTCGTTGCCCGGCGAGGAGAAGACCCAGGTCTCGCCATCCGGCGCGATCAGCAGGGCACTATCGGTCTCGGTCTGCAACAGGCTGATGGAAGGATGGACATGGAAGCGCGCCGAAGCCAGGCTTTCGCCCCTCGGCGGATGCTTCTTGCCTTCGGGCACGAAGAAACGGTCGCGGCCGGTAAGGATGGTGCCGGCGGCATTCAAGCTGATCTCGCGCTCATGAACATAGCCGAAAGCGGAGAGATAGCCGTCATGCGCGGCTCGCACATAGTCGCGGCCGTCTTCGGTCTCGGCGCGCTCGACGATAATCTTCTTCACCCCACCAACCATGACGGGACCAAGGGTCTTCGACTTGGAAAATTGACAGGACGAGGTGTCGTTGAGCGTTACGGTCGAATGCGCCGCCGTCGCGCGGGCAGCCTGCAGGTAGCGATCGCCGGCAAATTCCGGCGCACCGGAATTGACGATGAAGCGGGCCTTGCCCGACGACATTTCGAAGGAAAGGCAACCGGCATGGGCCGTGCGGCTAAGGTCGGCGGAGGCGGGACAGCCGGTATCGACGATGACGACGGCCTGACCGGCGGCCAGCCGGTGGTATTTCGCGTGCGGCAGCGCTTTGAACGTCTGGCCGGCGGTTTCATCATAACGCAGCACCGACATCAGCTCGTTGGCAAGCGTCGAGGTCGCGCCGTTGAACAGCGCCAGATCGCCATCCTGATGCCGGAAGAAGCGCAGGGCCGGATACATACGGTCGATGCCGGGGATCAGCCGCGACGGAACGTCGTGGCCGAGATTGACATAGGTCTGGCGCAGCGGCAGCAGGTCGAGCAGCAACTCCAGCGCCACGCGCGGATTGCGCGAGATATGCCCGCCATCCGGCAGGATCTGCCGATCGATTTCCCGGTTGAGCGCCTGGCCGGCGCGCTTCAGCACGGAGGCGCCATTCGGCATGGCGACCGAAGACATGGCAAGCGCGATCCGCACCCGAAAGCGTGTCGTTCCATCCCGCGTCGTTGCCGCAACCCGGCGCAGATAACGGACATGCAAGACGAGCATGCGCATGAAGCGGCGATAAAAGCCGCTATCCGTGCCCTGCAGCAAAACCGGCGAATGCGACAGCCAAGCGATCAGCCGCTCGGCGGCGGTATCGGGCGCCCAGGCGATGCCCTGCAGCCGTCGACCATGAACGGCCATCCAATCATTGAGAATAGAGCGCGCCAAGGCCGATGCCTGATCACTCTTTTCGGCCCGCAAGTGCCTCAGCCAACGAAAATTATGCAGACGCGTTGCGAAGACTTGTGACGGAAGCTCCAGCGCGAAAGGCGAACCGCCCTCGGTTTCCAGCACGCGGCCCGCCAGCAGGATGCGGCCATTGATAAGTTCTTCCGCAAAGAAGGGATCGATGCTGCGCAGATCCGTCGGAGCCACGATCAGCCGTTCCGGCACACGCATCGTGTGGCGGGTGAGACGCAATCGCGCCAACGCCGCGCGGCGAGACATCCGCCGCCATGCTTCCCGCATGTGTAATTTCACTAAATCCTGCCGCAAAACTGCATATTTGCTTGTGCTTACTCTCAATGCCGGTGGTTAAGAAGAGGTTAGGACTATGTCAAATCGGGACATTATGCCCAGTTTTCCATCAACCGAGAGCAAACGGTTGAGCTTCGCCACTAATGCGTGCGACGGAGCACCACGGCAAAGAAGCCATCGAGGCCGGAGGCAAAACCGCCGGAGAGTTGCAGCATGTCGGGCGTGGTGCGGAAGGCGCCGAGCGGGGAAATCGCCGCTTCCAGACCCGGCCAATCCTCGGGCTTGATCGCCAAACGCTCCGCCATGTCCGTGTCGGACAGAACACGCGCGACCAGATCCTCGCCTTCTTCGGGATCGAGCGAGCAATTGGAAAACACCACCAGCCCGCCGGGCTTGACCAGGGTCAGGGCATGGCGAAGCAGGCGCTCCTGTAACGCGGCGAGCTTGGCTATATCCTCCGGACCCTTGGTCCAGAGCACATCGGGATGACGGCGCGTCGTGCCCGTGGACGAGCAGGGTGCATCGAGAAGGGCCGCGTCGAAGAGATCGTCAGGCTGGAACTTCGCCATGTCGGCAACGACGGTTTCCGCCTCCAGCCCGAGCCGCGCCAGATTGCCGGACAGTCGCTTCAGGCGATTGGCGGACTGGTCGAGCGCGGTCACCTTGCCACCGGCCAGAATGAGCTGCGCCGTCTTGCCGCCGGGCGCAGCGCAGAGATCGACGACCCGCTGGCCGGCAAGCGAGCCGAACAATTTTGCCGGAATGCTGGCGGCGGCATCCTGCACCCACCACTCGCCCTCCGTAAACCCATCCAGCGACGGGATGGAGCCTTCAAAAGCGGCAAGCCGCACGCCGCCGGTCGGTAGAACCACACCATTCAAGCGCTTCGCCCAGCCCTCGGCATCGGATTTCACCGTGACGTCGATGGCGGCCGGCTCCAGCTGCGTATCCGAAATCTTCAGCGCCGCTTGCCTGCCATAGGCAGCCTCGAGACGGGACAGGAACCATTTGGGCATGGCCGGCACATCGGCACCCTGGCTAAGAATATCCTGCTTCTCCCGGCCGATGCGCCGAAGGATGGCGTTGACCAGCTTGGCGAAGCGACGATTGCGCGGATCCTGGTTGGCCTGTTCCACGGCGATATCGACGGCGGAGTGATCCGGCACGTCGAGATAGAGCATCTGCGCGGCACCCACTACCAGCACATGATGCAGGGCGCGAGCCCCTTCCGGCAGCGGCGAATCCAGCAGCGAAGCGATCGCCGCCTCGATACGCGGCAGGTGCCGCAGGGCCGAGTTGAGAATGGCGCGCACCAGCGCCCGGTCGCTGTCGCCAAGCGCCTTGTAGGCGGGATTGCCGCCTTCGGCATCGAGCATGCCATCGAGCGGTGTCTTGCGGTCGATGACAGCCGAAAGAATCTTCGTCGCGGCGGCGCGCGCCGCAAATCCGGGCTTGGAGGAAACCGAATCACGCGGCCGAGCCTCTCCCGACCGGTTGCCTGCTTGCTTTCCGTCTTTATTGAAATGCTTGTTTTTATTATCAGAACTCAAGACCAAGGTCCCTTCGGCGGTTGCGTACCACCGCGACCCGTATTCGGCACGGAGCGCGATTTACGCTCCGGATTAGCAGTCATAGCCTGTCCCGTCGAGCCGGGGCGGGTCGGCGTGTCCACGGAGGGGCCTGCGCTACCGCCGCCACGCTGCGCCATCTCGTGCAGCGCGGCGATGCGGTTTTCCGTATTCGGGTGCGTGGAAAACAGATTGTCCATGCGCGCGCCGGAGAGCGGATTGATGATGAACATATGTGCCGTCGCCGGATGTCCCTCGGCTTCCTCGTTCGGAATATGCGCCGCACCACGGGCGATCTTGCCGAGCGCCGAGGCAAGCGACAGCGGATTGCCGCAGATCTCCGCGCCGCGGCGGTCGGCCGAATATTCGCGCGTGCGGCTGATCGCCATTTGCACCAGCATGGCCGCCAAGGGGGCAACGATCATCGCCACCAGCCCGCCGATGGCGCCGAGCGGATTGTTGTTGTCGCGCCGGCCGCCGAAGAAGAAAGCGAAATTGCCGAGCATGGAGATGGCGCCGGCAAGCGTCGCCGTGATCGTCATGGTCAGCGTGTCGCGGTTCTGCACATGCGCCAGTTCATGCGCCATGACACCCGCCACTTCGTCCGGCGTCAGGGCATGCAGAAGGCCGGTCGAGGCGGCAACGGCGGCATTCTGCGGATTGCGGCCGGTGGCAAAAGCATTCGGCTGCGGATTGTCATAGAGATAGACCTTCGGCATCGGCAGGCCGGCATTGCGGGCGAGATCGCGCACGATGCCGCAGAATTCCGGCGCGCTACGCTCATCCACCTCCTGTGCGTTATAGGTGGACAGCACCATGCGGTCGGAATTCCAGTAGGAAAAGAAGTTCATGCCGGCGGCAACGACAAACGCGATCATCATGCCGGATTGCCCGCCGATCAGATAGCCGACGCCCATGAACAGGGCGGTCATGAAGGCAAGCAGCATGGCAGTACGCATGATATTCATTCAGGTCTCCAAGACATCGGCGGTCCGAACCTTTCTCTTTGCGGCCAGACGCACTATGATTTGGCTATTCACCCGGCTATTTCAACAGTTCCAGGCCGCACCAAGCCATGCAGACAGCAGATAACGACAATAAAACCGACATCGAAGCCGGCGAAGCACCCCGCAAACCGCTCTCGCCAGCCGCCAAGCGCGCACTCGCCGAGGCCGAGGAGCGCCGCAAGGCGCAGGCGCAAGCCGACCTCCCCCCGAAATCGGCGGCCGCGGCGGCGCCGACCCTTCACGGTTCGGCGACTGGGAGATCAATGGGCGTACGATTGATTTTTGAAGTAACTACTAAAATTAAATTTTGCTCAACCAGGGCGAGTCACCTTTTTTGATGGAATCATAGATTGCAAATAAGATTCGTCTTCACTTCTAATCGAGCTTATATTTACTGAGCGTTTGGGAGGGCGCGATTCGCTGGGTAGGAGATTGCAGTGAAAGAGTCCGCTTCTGACACAATATTGCGCGAAAAAGTCGATTATAGACTCCCAATAACACCATCTGAAACCAAACAAATTATTCCAGTTTCAAAGCAAAAATCTGCAAATAATACTTATATATTCGCCGACGAGGCGGGGTGCTTTACATTTAATAGAAATCAAAATGTGAGCAAGTACTTTATAATTTGCACCGTTACAATGAACAAACTTGACGTTGGCCATGCGCTTCAGGAGCTTCGCCATCAATTGCTCTGGGAAAAATTCGATATCGGAGATTTTTTCCATGCTACTGTGGATTCTCAATCTGTCAGAGATCGAGTTTTCCAGGAAATTCTGAGACACGATTTCCAAGTTCAAGCTACTATTTGCGAAAAGGCAAAAGCTCAGCCGCATATTCGTCAAGACAAGTCCAGATTTTATAAGTATCCTTGGTTTTATCAATTTAAACATGGCGTTGCGAAACACGTCGACAGAAATACGCGGGTGTTAGTTACCGCTGCATCGATCGGTACGAAAAAAGAAAGAGCAACATTCACAACCGCTCTTAGTGACGTGATGTCGCAAACGATCCGCAACGTGCAATGGGCTGTCGATTTCCGACCATCTAATTGTGATCCTTGCCTGCAGTTGGCTGACTACTGCGCATGGGCAATTCAGAGGAAATGGGAAAGGGACGATAATAGGTCGTACGCCCTTATTAAGGACCGTATTTCTTACGAATACGAACTCTGGAAAAACGGCAAAGAACTATACTACTGAGTAGGGCGCAACCCGCCATATCGGCGATCTTAGCTATCCTTTGAAAGTCCCAGGGGCCTTTATCACTAAGCAAGGGTTGCAGCGTTAGAGTAGAACATTATTCGATTCAGTCAATAGAATCATTTACTTAACGGCATAAAATGATTCAACTGTTTGGTTTCACTCGGTTCTTTTTGAGGGAAGCACAACAAAAACTGGCCACTGAAACCTACATTTGTGCGGAACTTAAAAGCTGATTCCTACCGTCGACGATTGCACTTAGTGACTTAATAGGTTGTTGGAAAACGCCACCTTGGTTCTCTAAGGTGGCGTTTTAATCACCTAAGCCGCGTCCGCCTTGTTCTGCCTGTTGGCGATCAGATCCTCCACCACAGCCGGATCCGCCAGCGTCGAGGTATCGCCGAGCGCGCCGAAATCGTCTTCGGCGATCTTGCGCAGGATACGGCGCATGATCTTGCCGGAACGGGTTTTTGGCAGGCCAGGGGCGAACTGGATCTTGTCGGGCGAGGCGATCGGGCCTATCTCGGTGCGAACGTGTTTCACAAGCTCCTGCCGCAGCGCGTCGGAGCCCTCCTGACCGGCCATCAGCGTCACATAGCAATAGATGCCCTGACCCTTGATCGAATGCGGATAGCCGACAACGGCGGCTTCCGAGACATGGTGGTGCGAGACAAGCGCCGATTCGACCTCGGCCGTACCGAGGCGGTGGCCCGAGACATTGAGCACGTCGTCGACGCGGCCGGTGATCCAGTAATAGCCGTCCTCGTCGCGCCGGCACCCGTCGCCGGTGAAATACTTGCCCTTGTAGGCGGAAAAATAGGTCTGGATGAAACGCTCATGGTCGCCATAGACCGTGCGCATCTGCCCTGGCCAGCTATCGGCGATGACCAGATTGCCATTGGCCGCCCCTTCCAGCACCTTGCCGTCGCCGTCCATCAGTTCCGGTATGACGCCGAAGAAGGGTTTCGTCGCCGAACCGGGCTTGAGATCGGTGGCGCCCGGCAACGGCGCGATCATGTGGCCGCCGGTTTCCGTCTGCCACCATGTATCGACGATCGGGCAACGGCCCTCACCAACGACATTGTAATACCATTCCCAGACTTCCGGATTGATCGGTTCGCCGACCGTGCCGAGCAGGCGTAGGCTGGAGCGCGACGAGCGCTTGACGAAATGATCGCCGGCGCCCATCAGCGAGCGTATCGCCGTCGGCGCGGTGTGAAAGATATTGACCTTGTGCTTGTCAATGATCTCCCAGAAGCGGCCCTGATCCGGGTAGTTCGGCACGCCCTCAAACATCAACGAGGTCGCGGCATTCGCCAGCGGCCCATAGACGATGTAGGAATGGCCGGTCACCCAGCCGACATCGGCGGTGCACCAGTAGATATCGCCGGGGTGATAGTCGAAGGTATATTCATGCGTCATCGACGCATAGACGAGATAGCCGCCCGTGGTGTGCAGCACACCCTTCGGCTTGCCGGTCGAGCCTGAGGTATAGAGGATGAACAGCGGATCTTCCGCCTTCATCTTCACCGGCGGGCAATCCGCCTTCACCTTGGCGGTTTCCTCGTGATACCAGAGGTCGCGGCCAGGCGCCCAGCCCGTTTTTCCGCCGGTACGGCGCACGACGAGAACCTTCTCGACGGTAACAAATTGCTTGGCAGCGATATGGATCGCCGTATCTGTGTTTTCCTTCAGCGGGATCGGCTTGCCGCCACGCAGGCCCTCGTCGCAGGTGATGACGAAGGTGGATTGGCAATCAACGATGCGGCCGCCCAGCGCCTCCGGCGAGAAGCCGCCAAAGACGACGGAATGCACCGCACCAATGCGGGCGCAGGCGAGCATGGCGTAGGCCGCTTCCGGGATCATCGGCATGTAGATGGTGACGCGATCACCATTCTTGACGCCATGCTTCTTCAAGACGTTCGCCAGCCGGCAGACATGCTCGTAGAGCTCGTTATAGGTGACCTTCTTGTCGATATAGGGGTTATCGCCTTCCCAGATGAAGGCAACGCGATCGCCGTGCTTCTTCAGATGACGGTCGATGCAATTATAGGAGACGTTGGTCAGCCCATCCTCGAACCATTTGATCGAGACCTTGCCGGTAAACGACGTATTCTTGACCTTGGTGTAAGGCTTGAACCAGTCGATGCGCTTGCCATGCTTGCCCCAGAACTTGTCGGGGTCCTCGACGCTCTGCCTGTACCATTTCTGATACTTCGCCTCGTCGATCAGAGCGCGCGCCTTGACCGGTTTCGTCACCGGATGAATCTTTTCCGACATGGTTTCCTCCTCGAATCCTGGCACCCTTTTCGCAATTATGGGCACCCTTTCCAAGCAATCAATAGCAGCTCAAGTTACGACAGCAATTGGACAAAGCGCATTTCATCCGCAAAGAATTGCAATTCCACGACGCTGCGGTTATATAGGGCCATATTTCCCGGAAATTGTGGTGTTACACCCCGGACCGCGACACCGGCGCGGACTGACAGAAGGACTATATCTATGGCTCAACAATTGCTCATGCCGAAGGCAACGGCCATCTGGCTTGTCGATAATACAGCCTTGTCATTCGACCAGATCGCGCAGTTCTGCAAGCTGCATCCGCTCGAAGTCAAGGCCATTGCCGATGGCGAAGCCGCCCAGGGCATCAAGGGCCTCGACCCGATCGCTACCGGCCAGCTTTCGCGCGACGAAATCGGGCGTGCTGAAGCCAATCCGAACCATAAGCTGAAGATTTCCGAGCCGAAAGTCCGCGTGCCGGAATCCAAGCGTCGTGGCCCACGCTACACACCGGTTTCCAAGCGCCAGGATCGCCCGAACGCCATTCTCTGGCTGGTGCGCAACCATCCGGAATTGAAGGACGCGCAGATTTCCCGCCTCGTCGGCACCACCAAGTCGACCATCGAGCAGATCCGCGACCGCACCCACTGGAACTCGACGAACCTGGCTCCGATGGATCCGGTAACGCTCGGCCTCTGCAGCCAGATCGATCTCGACATGGAAGTCGAAAAGGCCTCCAAGGGCCGTCCGCTGCCGACCGCCGCCGAACTCGGCGCGACGCTGCAGCCGGCGCAGGAGACCGAGAAGCTCGGCTTCAGCTATGAGCGTGACGAACCCAAGGAAAAAGCACTCGACGCCGACGCTGTCTTCGCCAAGCTGAAGTCGCTGAAGTCCGCCACGCCGGACGAAGACGACGATCAGTACTGAGACGTGATCGACCGCATGTTTTAAAAGCCCTGGTTTCCCGACCGGGGCTTTATTTTTTTGATGACCGGACTTTATCTTGTTCCGAAAATCGCCGAGCCGACGCGGACACTCGTAGCCCCGAAGGCAACGGCGATCTCATAGTCGCTCGACATGCCCATCGACAGCTTCTCGACGCCGGCCTTGGCCGCAAGCTTGGCAAGAAGCGCGAAATGCGGCCCCGGATTCTCGTCTGCCGGCGGAATGCACATCAATCCCTCGATCGAAAGCCCAAGCTCATTGCGGCAGAGATCGACGAAAGCGACGGTATCGTCGGGCGCAATACCTGCCTTCTGCGGCTCCAGGCCGGTATTGACCTGTACGTAAAGCCTGGTGGCTTTACCCTGCCGCTTGATTTCATCGGCCAGAGCGCGGGCGATCTTTTCCCGATCGACGGTTTCGACGACATCGAACAGCGCCACGGCATCGGCGGCTTTGTTCGATTGCAGCGGTCCGATCAGATGCAGTTGGATGCCTGATGTCTCGGCCTTCAGCGCCGGCCATTTGCCCTGGCTCTCCTGCACGCGGTTTTCGCCGAATACCCGCTGGCCGGCCGAGATCGCCGGGCGGATCGCCTCGGCATCGAAGGTCTTGGAGACGGCAACGAGTTGCACGGCGCCATCGGGCCGGCCGGCCTGACGGCCCGCTGCCGCGATATGGGAACGAACCTCGTTCAACCGCTCTTGAAGTTCCATCTTTTCGCCTCGATATCCATGCCTACTCGCAAGACTTTGCAGTAATGAGACAGGCGGCCTTTGCCAAGGGCAGAAGCTGCCGAATCCGACTTTGCTTTGCAAGATAAAGCACTTGCAGCGCCCGCTAAACTTGACGCTTGGTTGGTTTCATGATGAAGGTCACGGCCAACTCCCCATGATTTTCTGGAATACAAGATCAGATGGCTACCGAACGTTATAATCCGCGCGATGCCGAGCCTCGCTGGCAGCAGAAATGGAACGATGAGAACGTCTTTCTCACCGACAACGCCGATCCGCGCGAGAAATATTACGTCCTAGAGATGTTCCCCTATCCATCGGGCCGCATCCATATGGGCCATGTGCGCAACTACGCCATGGGCGACGTTGTCGCCCGCTACAAGCGCGCCCGCGGCTACAATGTCCTGCATCCCATGGGTTGGGACGCCTTCGGCATGCCGGCGGAAAATGCCGCTCGTGACAATAAGGTACATCCGAAAGAGTGGACCTACCAGAACATCGCCTCGATGAAGGCGCAGCTGAAGGCTATGGGCCTGTCCCTGGACTGGAGCCGCGAATTCGCCACCTGCGACGTCGAATATTACCATCGCCAGCAGATGCTCTTCATCGACATGATGCAGAAGGGCCTGATCTATCGGAAGAAATCCAAGGTCAACTGGGATCCGGTCGACAACACCGTGCTTGCCAATGAGCAGGTCATCGACGGCCGCGGCTGGCGCTCCGGCGCTCTGGTCGAGCAGCGCGAGCTGACGCAGTGGTTCTTCAAGATCACCGACTTCAGCCAGGAACTGCTGGACGCGCTGGATACACTCGACCACTGGCCGGAAAAAGTGCGGCTGATGCAGAAGAACTGGATCGGCCGTTCCGAAGGCCTGACGATCCGCTGGGAAATCGTGCCGGAAACGGCGCCCAACGCCGATCGCGAGATCGCCGTCTATACGACGCGCCCCGACACGCTGTTCGGCGCCTCTTTCCTGGCGATTTCGGCGGATCATCCGCTGGCCAGGGAAGCCTCGGCCCTCAATCCTGACATCGACGCCTTCTGCGAAGAATGCCGCCGCGCCGGCACGTCGCTCGCCGCCTTGGAAACAGCCGAAAAAAGGGCATCGACACGGGTATCCGCGTTCGCCATCCGCTCGACCCGTCCTGGGAGCTGCCGGTCTATGTCGCCAACTTCGTGTTGATGGACTACGGCACCGGCGCGATCTTCGGCTGCCCCTCCGGCGACCAGCGCGACCTGGATTTTGCCCGCAAGTATGACCTGCCGGTCATTCCCGTCGTCATGCCCAGAGACGGCAACGCCGCAAGCTTTGCCATCGGCGATGTCGCCTATGACGGCGACGGCGTGATGATCAATTCGCGCTTCCTCGACGGCATGAGCCCGGAAGAAGCCTTTGAGACGGTGGCCACGAAACTGTCGGCCATAAGCCTCGGCAATACGCCGCAGGCCGAACGCAAGGTGAATTTCCGCCTGCGCGACTGGGGCATTTCCCGTCAGCGCTATTGGGGCTGCCCGATCCCGGTCATCCATTGCGATGATTGTGGCGTCTTGCCGGTGCCAAAACAGGACCTGCCGGTCAAGCTGCCGGATGATGTCACCTTCGATCAGCCGGGCAACCCGCTGGACCGCCATCCGACTTGGCGGCACGTCTCCTGCCCGCAATGCGGCAAGGATGCCCGTCGCGAAACCGACACCATGGACACCTTTGTCGATTCGAGCTGGTACTACACCCGCTTCACCGCACCCTGGGCCGATGAGCCGACCGACAAGGCCGCAGCCGATCACTGGTTGCCGGTCGATCAGTATATCGGTGGTATCGAGCATGCGATCCTGCATCTGCTCTATTCGCGCTTCTTCACCCGCGCCATGCGCGAAACCGGCCATGTCGACGCCAGGGAGCCCTTCAAGGGCCTGTTTACGCAGGGCATGGTGGTTCACGAGACCTATAGCCGCGGCAATGGCCTGACACGCGAATGGGTGTCGCCCGCCGATATTCGCATCGAGGAAACCGACGGCCGGCGCAGCGCGACCTTGTTGTCGACCGGCGAGGATATCGCCATCGGCGCCATCGAGAAGATGTCGAAGTCGAAGAAGAACGTCGTCGACCCGGACGATATCATCGCCTCCTACGGCGCCGATACTGCCCGCTTCTTCGTGCTCTCCGATTCGCCGCCCGACCGCGACGTCATATGGTCGGAAGCCGGTGTCGAAGGCGCCTATCGCTTCACCCAGCGCATGTGGCGCCTGGTGTCGGAAGCCGCCGACGAGCTGAAAGCAGTCGATCCGGTTCCGGCTAGGGAAGGCGAAGCACTGGCTATTTCTCAAGTCGCTCATCGCACACTGAAGGCCGTTCAGGGCGATTACGACAAGCTCGCCTTCAACAAGGCGGTCGCCCGCATCTACGAATTCGTCAACGCACTGGCCGCGCCGCTGGCCAAGATCGCCGCCGGCGGAACCGATACCGGCTATCGTTCCGCCGCTCGCGAGGCGGTCGAAATCCTGATCGCGCTGGTCGCGCCGATCACACCGCATCTAGCGGAAGAATGCTCGACCGCGCTCGGCAACGCGCATCTCATCGCCATGAGCGCCTGGCCTGTCTATGACGAAGCGCTCGTCGTTGAGAATGAGATTGTGTATCCGGTGCAGATCAATGGCAAGAAGCGCGCCGAATTGACAATTGCGCGCGATGCGGATCAGAATGCCGTGCAACAGGCGGCACTCGCCTTGGATGCCGTCGCAAGCGCATTGAATGGTCAGGCGCCAAAGAAGATTATCGTCGTTCCACAGAGGATCGTAAACATTGTCGTCTGATAAGCTCTTCAAACTCGCCCGCCTTACGGGCGTCGCGTCGCTGATTGCCGTTGCGGGTCTCGTGTCCTCCTGCCAGGTTCGGCCACTTTACGCCGTGAGCACGGGTGTCACCCAGAAGCTTGCCGAAGTTTCCTTCTCCGACGCCAACTCGCGCGTCGGCCAGGAAGTCCGAAATCAGTTGATCTTCATCGCCGGCCGCGGCGCTGGTGAGACGAAGCTGGCAAAATATACGGTCGATCTGAGCGTCAGCTCCGGCACGGCGGGCGTTCTCTACCTGCCATCGTCGGCGACCTCGGCCGCTGGCCGCACCACCGTCACCGCGTCCTTCACGCTGAAGAATGCCAGTGACGGCAAAGTGCTGAAATCCGGCAGCCGCGCCGTCACCTCGCTGGTGGACTTCCCGACCCAGGAATTCGCCAAGCAGCGTGCCATTCGCGATTCGGAAGACCGCGCCGCGCGTGAAGTTGCCGAGATGGTTGCCGCCGATATCGGCGCAGCACTTAGCCGCTGATCTGAGCGCGCGGTATGTCGGAGATCAAATCCCACGAGTTTGACGGATTCCTTCAAAACGCCGCCCGCACTTACCGCCTTTTTGTCATCTATGGCCCGGACCGTGGTCTTGTCTCCGAGCGAGCAGGGCAGGTGGCCGGCAAGACAGGCGTCGACCTGAAGGACGCCTTTTCGCTGATCAAGCTCGATGTCGGTGATCTCCACAACGATGCCGGCCGCCTGCTTGATGAGGTCAACTCCATCGGCCTGTTCGGCGGTGAGAAGCTGATCTGGATTCGCGGCGCAGCCAATGAAAAGGCGCTGATCGATTCGCTGCAGATCATCGCCGACAATCCTCCCGACGCCAGTTTTGTCATCATCGAGGCTGGCGATCTCAAAAAAGGCTCCGGTCTGCGCAAAGTGGCGGAAGCATCCCGCAAGATCGCGACCGTCCCGTGCTATGCCGATGACGGACGCGCGCTGAACAACCTGATCGATACCGAGCTTGCAAGCGAAAATCTACGCATCTCGCCCGGAGCACGGCAAGTGCTGCTTGAACTGCTGGGCGGTGACCGGATCGCGTCGCGCAATGAGGTCCGCAAACTGGCGCTCTATTGCCGCGGGCAGGGGACGATCGAGGAAGAACATGTCGTCGACATCATCGGCGACGCCAGCGCCATTTCCGCGGATGACGCCGTGGATGCCGTTCTGAAGGGGGATTCGGATGCTTTTCTGCATGCAATGCAGAAGATCGCCGCATCCAAGACATCGATGTTTCTTGTCCTGCAAGGCTGCTTGAGACAATTTCAGCTACTGGACGTCATGCGCACAGAGATGGATGAAAAACGTGTGCCGCCGGCGCAGGTTATGCAAACGCTCGGCCGGCATCTGCATTTTCGTCGCAAGCCGATCATCGAACAGGCGCTTCGGAGCTGGACGGCGCCGGCAATTGCCCGCGAGATGAACCGTCTGCAGTCGGCCATCCTTCAAACCAGACAGCGCGCCAGCCTCGAAGATACCATCGCCACACAGACGCTGCTGTCGACCACGCTGCAATCCGCCCGCAAGGGCTAGAGCGCCGCCCTCATTTAAAGGCGAGGCGATCACTTCAAGATATTGATTTTAAATAATAATATCCGCTTTCGAACGATACTGTCCGAAAGCGGATGTCCCGGTGTTTCACGGGAAAAAGCTCAACGCCGCTCAAGCAGCCGGCAGATTTCTTCCAGTTGCTCCAAGGTCTTATAGGAAATCTTCACCTGACCGCCGCTGCCGCGATGGTTGATCGCAACATCCAGCCCAAGCGTGTCGGACAGGGTGCGTTCCAGCGCCAGCGTATCCGAATCCTTGTCATCCTTGCGCGCGGCCAAGGGCCGTGGATCGTTTTGCGCCTTGATATCGTTCTGCGCCAGCCGCTCGGCATCACGCACCGACATGCCCTTGGAGACGATCGTGCGAGCAAGTGTCGCCGGATCGGAGGTCGATACGAGCGCGCGGGCATGACCGGCCGAAAGGCTACCGCCGGCGAGCATGTCGCGAACCTGTTCCGGTAGTTTCAGCAGGCGCAGCGAATTGGCGACATGGCTGCGGCTTTTGCCGATGATCTCGCCGAGGTCGTTCTGCGTATAGCCATGCTCGGCGATCAGCTGCTCGTAGCCCAACGCCTCTTCGAGAGGGTTGAGATCGGCGCGCTGAACGTTTTCAACAATGGCGATTTCCAGCGCGGTCTTATCGTCAACGTCGCGAACGATGACCGGAATCTCAATCAAACCAGCCAGTTGCGCCGCGCGCCAGCGTCTTTCGCCCGCTATGATTTCATAGCGATCGGCAGAAACGGTGCGCACGACAACCGGCTGCACAATGCCGTGCTGACGGATAGAGCTGGCGAGGTCGTGCAGCTCACTTTCATCGAAATAACGGCGTGGATTCTTCGGATTGCGGTTGATGAATTCGATCGGCACCAAGCGATCCGGATTGACGCCCGGCTTGCCGGCCTCAACAGGCGTTGGCTGATCCATCTCTCCGATGAGAGCTGCCAGGCCGCGCCCGAGACGCCGTTTCGAAAGATCATCATTCATCGCAACACTCACTCCAGAACAAATACACTATCAGGCGGCGGCCTTCCGCTGCCGTTCCCGCTGGATAACTTCCGACGCCAATTGCAGATAGGCCTGACTGCCGGCGCATTTCAGATCGTAAAGGATCGCCGGCTTGCCATAGGAGGGCGCCTCGGACACGCGCACGTTGCGCGGAATCAACGTATGGTAGACTTTTTCGCCCAGATGCGTGCGCACATCATTGACGACCTGCTGCGCCAGATTGTTGCGGGAATCGAACATCGTCAACACAATCCCCTGAATATCCAGGGTCGGATTGACAGTACGACGCACCTGATCGACCGTCTCCAACAACTGGCTAAGGCCTTCCAGCGCGAAGAACTCGCACTGCAGCGGCACCAGGACCGAATGCGCGGCCGCCATGGCGTTCATGGTCAACAGGTTGAACGAGGGCGGGCAATCCACCAGAATATAGGAGAAAGCCGTCGCGCCAGCGCCGTTCAGAGCCCGACGCAGCCGGAAAACCCGATCAGGCTGCTGCGCAATCTCCATTTCGACACCAAGCAAATCCATCGTCGAGGGGACGATATAGAGATTCGGCACAGCCGTCTCCTGAACCGTATCGAGGATCGTATGCGTGCCAACCAGAAGATCATAAGAGGATACTTTTCGGTCGCGACGGTCTATTCCGAGGCCCGTGCTGGCATTTCCTTGCGGATCGAGATCGACGATCAGGACACGCTCGCCAATAGCGGCCAGAGCCGTAGCCAAGTTGATCGCGGTGGTTGTCTTACCAACACCACCCTTTTGGTTTGCGATAGTAATAATCCGGTTTCGCTCGCCGATCATTTGCCGCATATCCATCATGGTTAAATTCGACGACGAGGGCGAGTTAACTCTAAGATCACGGAATCGCTCTCGACAACACTGTTGTGTTTTACCAGATCGAACTCCCAACGACCACGGGCTTTCTGGACCTCACGTTCGTAATCCCTGCCTTTATGCAGCAGCAAACGTACATTTTCATTACGTTCGACCCATGGCGCTGCATAGTCCAGCAACGTATCCAGCTCGGCAAGCGCCCGCGCAGAGATGACATCGCAATCAACAATGATCTTCGGCGCCTCCTCGATGCGCACCGCATGAACGGCGCCGCGGGCCTCGCATTCCCGGAGACAAACCCTTAGAAAGGCGGCCTTTTTCTGGTTGCTTTCCACCAGATCGACATGCCCGTCCTTCTGCTCCGCCAGAAGAATTGCCGTGATGATGCCTGGAAAACCGCCGCCACTTCCCAGATCGGCCCAGCGCGCCGGCTTCTGATGAAGCTGGAAAATCTGGGCGCTATCGGCAATATGCCGACGCCAAAGATCATCGATGGTCGAAGGCGCGACCAGATTGATGGTCTTCGCCCACTTCTGAAAGAGCTCGGCAAAGTGCTGCAGCCGCCCCTGTGTTTCACGTGAAACACGCAAACCGTTTAATTCCATGGCAGGACTCTCACACCTTGCAATGCCTTGATATTACGAAACAAGCTTGCGCTCATCCACCGCCGTCAGCTTGCGCAGATGGGCCAACAATAGCGATATCGCCGCCGGCGTCATTCCGTCAATCCGCGAAGCCTGGGCGATATTCTTCGGCCGTGCTTTCATCAACTTCTGCTTCAGCTCATTCGATAGCCCCGACAATATCGAGAAATCGAAGTCAGTAGGGATGAGCCGCTCTTCCTCGCGCCGAACCTGGACGATATCCGAGGTTTGGCGATCCATATAGACCGCATAGGCCGCCTCGATCTCAACAGCTTCAACGACACGCCGATCGATCGAACGCAGTTCCGGCCATAGACCGGACAGTGATTCAATCGAATGCTCCGGATAGGACAAGAGATCATAGGCCGTCCGGCGCTGACCATCCTTATTAAGATGCAGACCAGCCTTCTCTGCCTCATTCGGCGTGACGCTCAGCGTCTTCAGTTGAGTCCGCGCATAGTCGAGCTTCTCAATGTAATCACCAAAGCGAGCTGCGCGCGCAGTACCGACACAACCGATAGTCAGGCCAAGAGGCGTCAAACGAACATCAGCATTGTCAGCGCGCAGCGACAGTCGATATTCGGCGCGCGATGTGAACATGCGATAGGGTTCGGCGACGCCACGCGAGGTGAGATCGTCGATCATCACACCAATATAAGAGTCCGTTCGGCTGAGTTGGATCGCGTCGCCACCTGAGGCCAATCGCGCCGCGTTGAGGCCAGCAATCAGCCCCTGCGCTCCCGCTTCCTCATACCCCGTGGTTCCATTGATCTGCCCCGCCAAGAATAGGCCCGGGATCTTCATTACTTCCAACGAAGGCTTCAATTCGCGCGGATCGACGTGATCATACTCAATCGCATAACCGCATTGAAGGATTCGGACTCGTTCCAGACCCGGAATAGTCCTGATGAAAGCATCCTGAACGTCCTCAGGGAGGGACGTCGATATGCCGTTGGGATAGACCGTCGTATCGTCGAGCCCCTCCGGCTCCAGAAAGATCTGATGCCCGTCACGCTCGCCGAACTTGACGATCTTATCCTCGATCGACGGACAATAGCGCGGTCCGACACCCTCGATCTGCCCGGAATACATCGCCGAACGCATAAGATTATCGGCAATGATCTTATGCGTCGCTGGCGTCGTCCGCGTCACCCCGCATTCGATTTGCGGATTCACGATGCTATCCGTCATGAACGAAAAAGGCACTGGCACGTCATCGGCGCCCTGGCGCCCGACCGCATTCCAATCAATTGTCGTGCCATCAAGACGCGCAGGTGTTCCCGTCTTCAGGCGGGCCAGCGCCAGCCCATAGCGCTCCAGCGTCCCCGACAGGCCCACCGACGGTTCTTCGCCCACGCGGCCAGCAGGAATTTTCCTGTCGCCAATATGGATCAAGCCGCGCAGAAATGTGCCGGTCGTCAGGACAACGGCGCCACAGCGGAATGTCCGACCATCCTTCAGCACCACAGCGGAGACACGACCGTTACTAATGGTCAGATCGAAGGCGTCACCTTCGATAATGTCAAGATTTTCAATCGCGGCGATCTCAGCCTGCATGGCAAGGCGGTAGAGCTTGCGGTCGGCCTGCGTGCGCGGACCACGGACAGCCGGACCTTTTTTCGGTTCAGCATCCGGAACTGAATGCCGCCGGCATCGGCAACGCGGCCCATCAGGCCATCGAGCGCATCGATCTCACGAACCAGATGACCCTTACCTAGGCCGCCGATCGCCGGATTGCAGGACATTACGCCGATCGTATCGCGCTTGTGCGTGAGCAGAGCCGTTTTGGCGCCCAGCCGAGCAGCTGCGGCCGCAGCTTCGCTGCCCGCATGCCCGCCTCCGACGACGATCACATCATAACTAGTCTCGAGCATTGCCAAGCCCTCAGTGTTGCCGTCTGTTTGGCACACCAATTTAAGGAGTCAAGAACGTTTCACGTGAAACCTTTTGAATCGCCTATCTCATAGGCCGTGTTTCACGTGAATCACTTTCCGATGCAAAATTCGGAGAAGATCACGTCGAGAAGATCCTCGACATCGACCCTTCCGGTAATCCGGCCGAGACTATGCCCGGCCTGGCGAAGGTATTCCGCACGAATATCCAATCCGGCAGAAGCGGCGCTAACCGCCTCCGTCAGCGCCTCCAGGCTCTCAGCCAATAGAGTCCGGTGCCTCAAACGGCTCGGCAGGGCCAACGACAGAGAAGTAGAGCGTTCCTGGAGATCTCCAACCAATAGCTGATGCAATTCCGCGAGACCGGAGCCAGTGCTCGAGGAAATACAGAGATCGTATTCATAGTCCCTGGCCCGATGAATATCCGCTTTGGTGCCGACGCGAAAAATCCGGCCGCCAAAGCCGGGAAAATCGGTCTGCGCCTCCGTGCCAATCTCCGCGAGAGAAAGAACAACATCGGCTTCCGCCGCTGTCCTCAATGCGCGCTTTATCCCCTCGCGCTCAATGACTTCCTCGGTTTCGCGCAATCCGGCCGTATCGTAGAGCCGAACCGCGTAACCCTCCATATTGAGATCAACATGCAGGACGTCGCGCGTCGTGCCGGCAATGTCGGTGACGATCGCCACCTCGCGACGCGCCAGCGCATTCATCAGGCTGGATTTTCCGGCATTGGGCGCACCAGCGATGACGACCTTCAAACCGTCGCGAACAATCTCGCCAAAGCCGGCGCCGGCAAGATGCGCTGACAGTTCCGCCCGCAGCTTCGCCATATCATCCCAGACCAGATCGGATACCGAGCCGGGCACGTCGTCTTCATCGGCAAAATCCAGCTCAGCTTCAATCAGGGCACGGGCGCGAGTCAGGCGATCAGCCCACCCTTCATAGAGTTTCGAAAGGCCACCAGCAGCATGCTCTACAGCCAAGCGCCGCTGCATTTCTGTCTCGGCGGCGATGAGATCGGCAAGGCCCTCAACCTCGACAAGATCCATCTTGCCGTTTTCCAGGGCGCGACGAGAGAATTCACCGTGCTCCGCCAGGCGGCAGCCATCGAAGTCGGTAAGTTCATCCAAAAGCGCGGCAACAACGGCCTTGCCACCGTGAACCTGGATTTCCGCGCAGTCTTCACCCGTAAACGAGGCTGGCGCGGGGAAGATCAGCACCAGACCTTGGTCGATCGTTAAACCGTTACGAGTCCGAATCGTTTTCAATGCCGCCTGTCGAGGCTTCGGCAATGAGCCAGCCAGTGCATGTACCGCGGCAAGTGCCTCAGGACCGCTAATCCGCACCACCGCTACCCCAGCTGGAAGAGCACCGCTTGAAAGCGCAAAGATCGTATCACCGATTGTGTTCATCTAATTGATCCGCATCCGAATCGATTCCCGGCACTCTGCGGCAAAGGAGTCGATCTCTTACTATCTTCCAAACTAATCAGTCTTTCGTCCGATTACCTCAAAGCGAAGTGTTTCACGATTTGCAGCACGGAGCGAATGAGACCAAAGATCTCGCTCCGCAAAATCAGTAACACCCGGTCAATCGAAACATATGGTACCTCCAGGACAATAAACGAAATCGGGCCGCAAACGCGACCCGATCCATATTGTCATAGCGTCCGTCACCCATGAGCGACGGTCAATCCGGTTAAGGATCAGGTGTTCATCGAGTCGAAGAAATCCGGATTGTTCTTCGTCTGCTTCAACTTGTCGATCAGGAATTCGATCCCGTCGGTGGTACCCATTGGTGCGAGGATACGGCGCAGGACGAAGATCTTCTGCAGATCCTGACGCGGCACCAGCAGGTCTTCCTTACGCGTACCGGACTTGAGGATATCCATGGCCGGGAAGATACGCTTGTCGGCGACCTTACGGTCGAGCACGATTTCCGAGTTACCGGTGCCCTTGAATTCTTCGAAGATCACTTCGTCCATCCGGCTGCCGGTATCGATCAGCGCGGTGGCGATGATCGTCAGCGAACCGCCTTCTTCGATATTACGCGCAGCACCGAAGAAGCGCTTCGGGCGCTGCAGGGCGTTGGCGTCGACACCGCCCGTCAGGACCTTGCCAGACGAGGGAACGACGGTGTTGTAGGCACGGCCTAGGCGCGTGATCGAATCGAGCAGGATGACAACGTCGCGTCCATGTTCGACAAGGCGCTTGGCCTTCTCGATAACCATTTCGGCAACCTGAACGTGGCGCACAGCCGGTTCGTCGAAGGTCGAGGAGACGACTTCGCCGCGCACCGAGCGCTGCATGTCGGTCACTTCTTCCGGACGTTCGTCGATCAGCAGAACGATCAGATAGCAATCCGGATGATTGGCCGTGATCGAGTGGGCGATGTTCTGCAGCAGCACGGTCTTACCGGTGCGCGGCGGCGCTACGATCAATCCGCGTTGGCCCTTGCCGAGCGGCGCTACGAGATCAATGACGCGGGACGAAAGATCCTTGGTGGTGGGAACGTCGAGCTCCATGCGGAAACGCTCGTTCGGATAGAGCGGCGTCAGATTGTCGAAATGGACCTTGTGGCGAATTTTTTCCGGGTCGTCGAAATTGATGGTGTTGACCTTCAGCAGCGCGAAATAGCGCTCGCCTTCCTTCGGTCCACGGATCGGTCCCTCGACGGTATCACCGGTCTTCAGCGAGAAGCGGCGGATCTGCGACGGCGAGATGTAAATATCGTCCGGACCTGGGAGATAATTAGCATTCGCGGAGCGCAGGAAACCGAAGCCGTCCTGCAAAACCTCAACGACGCCTTCACCGATAATTTCAACATCCTGGCTGGCGAGTTCCTTCAGGATCGCAAACATCAGTTCCTGTTTGCG
The DNA here is from genome assembly GCF_014189535.1 of Rhizobium lusitanum. Lineage (NCBI taxonomy): Bacteria > Pseudomonadati > Pseudomonadota > Alphaproteobacteria > Hyphomicrobiales > Rhizobiaceae > Martinezella > Martinezella lusitana. The sequence goes on from NZ_CP050308.1 coordinate 2,493,331, forward strand.
CATCGTGCTGGCGTTTTCGACCTCGAGCGATTCAGCAAATGCCAGAAGATCGGTCGGGGATTTGTTCTTAAGTTCTTGAAGCTTCATTTCAGCCATGAAGGGAATTACTCTATTTTTAGAAGGGGAAAGGCAATGTTGGTCGTATTCAGAGCCGCGATGGGGGAGCTCGCGGGCGATAGAACTGATACATGCCACGAAGAAGAGATGGCGGGAAAATAGCGATTCAGTTGGCGCCCCGCAAGGGGGGCCGGCGAAATGAGGAAAATTTTACTTTAACGCGCAGTTCCGCCGATTTTACGCGAAGGGCTTTACCACCGCCAGGATGACGATCACGATCATTAACAGGGTCGGCCCTTCGTTGATAATCCGCCAATGCCGGGCTGAATAGCGGTTGTCATCGCGGGCAAAGGCCCGCACCGCGCGGCTGAGGAACATATGCACGCCCGTCAGCAGCACGACAAGCCCGATCTTGGCATGTAGCCATCCGCCATGGAAACCATAGACCGACCAGGCGAGATAGAGCCCGAAAATCCAGGTCAGCATCATCGCCGGCGTCATGATCCCCTTCAGGAGCCGGCGCTCCATCACCTTGAAATTCTCGGATTGCTGCGAACCTGGCTCGGCATCCGTGTGATAGACGAACAGCCTTGGCAGATAGAGCAGACCCGCCATCCACGAGATCACCGCGATGATATGCAGCGCCTTGACCCAGAGGTAGAGATCGTCCGGATGCCAGGCGAACAGGCCGATCGCCAGCGCCACGAACAGCAGGATCATGAAATAGGCACGGCGGCTGGCGCGGGCGCCCGCAGCCGCATCCGTCTGTTTTTCCGTCGGTTGCTCGCTCATGGCCTCAGCCCTTCCATCCACGAACGCGTTCCACCAGCGCGGTGACATTGGCTGGATCGGCCTGCGGCGTGATGCCGTGGCCCAGATTGAAGATCAGCGGGCCGTGGCCCAGTTGCTGCAGGATATCGTCAATCCCGTCCTCCAGCGGCTTGCCGCCGGCAACAACACGCATCGGATCGAGATTTCCCTGCACCGGTCCCTCCCGCTGCAACTCCTTGGCAAAGGCGAGCGGCACAGACCAATCGAGTCCGATCGCATCGGCGCCCGTCTTCTGGCGATATGTCTTCAGCTGATACCCCGCTCCCTTGGCGAATGCGATGATCCGCGCGTGCGGTCGTTGCGCCTTCACCGAAGCGATGATCCTTGCCACCGGCTTGATGGCGAAAGCCTCGAATTCCTGCTCGCCAAGCACACCCGCCCAGGAATCGAAAATCTGCACAGCATCGGCGCCGGCATCAATCTGCGCCACGAGATAGGCGGCTGATATCTCCGCAAGCAGCATCAGCAAATGCTCGAACGCTTTTGGATATCGGTAGGCGAAAAGCCTGGCAGGGGCCTGGTCCGGCGTGCCGTGTCCGGCGATCATGTAGGTCGCAACCGTCCAGGGTGCTCCGCAGAAACCGAGAAGCGTCGTCTCATCCGGCAGTTCCCCCCGCAGCCGCCGCACCGTTTCCATGACCGGAGCGAGATGCTGAAGCACGCCATCCGCTTTCAACGCGAAAATGCCCGCCTCGTCGATCGGATCCATTTCTGGGCCATGTCCCTCGGTATAAAGGACATTGCGGTTCAGTGCGTCGGGGATCACCAGGATATCCGAAAACATGATCGCTGCATCAAAGCCATAACGCCGGATCGGCTGCATCGTCACTTCGACCGCATGCTCCGGGCTGTAGCAGAGATCGAGAAAGCTTCCAGCCTTTGCTCTCGTCTGCCGATATTCCGGAAGATAGCGTCCCGCCTGGCGCATAAGCCAGATGGGGGGAGGGGTCAGCGTTTCCCCGCTGAGTACCCTTAAGATCTTCCGGCGCGCACTGTTCACAGTCATCATCCCATATAAAAACAAAGATATATCTTAAGTTTCTATTTCTTAGAGTCTGTGACTATCAAGGATTAAAATTCATCCACGGCTGATCCAATTTGTCGCGCCTCCATCCCGGATTTCGCAAAAAGTTCAGGCTCTCTCCGGGATATGTGGAAAAGATAAGCGTTAGATCAATAATTCTAAGTGCTTGGCTCAGATTCCCTATCGATCCCATCTGGGGATAAACTGGGGAGACGTGTTGCTCAAAATAGCTTATCCACATTACCCACAAGCGCCGCTGAACGCCTTCCCGAAAAACCGAAATGTGGAAAAGTCGGAGGTTTTCCACTTGCCCCCGACCGGGCGGTTCCCGTACCTCTCTTTTCTCCCATGATATCAACAGGTGATGGAAAGTAGCGTGGAAAACCGGACAAGCTTCTTTCATCTTCATCTGATTTCTGACTCAACCGGCGAGACTCTGATCTCCGCCGGACGTGCTGCATCCGTGCAATTCCATGCCAGCCAGCCGATTGAGCATGTCTACCCACTGATTCGGAATCGCAAGCAGCTGCTGCCGGTTCTGGAAGCGATCGATCATAGCCCTGGCATTGTCCTCTATACGATCGTCGATCGCGAGCTTGCCGATTTCATCGACGAGCGTTGCCGGGAGATGGGTGTACCCTGCGTCAATGTGCTTGAACCGGTCATGAACGTCTTCCAGACCTATCTCGGTACGGCGTCGCGTCGCCGGGTTGGCGCCCAGCATGTCATGAACGCCGATTATTTCGCGCGCATCGAAGCCCTGAACTTCACCATGGACCACGATGATGGTCAGATGCAGGATGATTATAATGATGCCGACGTCGTCATCATCGGCATTAGCCGGACGTCGAAGACGCCGACGAGCATTTACCTGGCGAACCGGGGCATCAAGACCGCCAATATCCCGATCATCGCTGGCGTGCCCTTACCCGAAAGCCTGATCCTGGCAACCAGGCCGTTGATCGTCGGGCTCGTAGCCACGACCGATCGGATATCCCAGGTGCGCGAAAACCGCATTCTCGGCGCGACCACCGGCTTCGACCGTGGTGGCTACACCGATCGCGCCACCATCTCCGAAGAGCTGAAATATGCCCGGTCGCTCTGCGCGCGGCATAATTGGCCGATCATCGATGTCACCCGCCGCTCGATCGAGGAGACGGCAGCCGCGATTGTTGCCCTGCGCCCGAAGCTGCGCTAAGCGCTGCATAGCATTATATTTTCAAGGTTCGTCTGATCATGACCACGCCGCTCATCCTTGCCTCTTCCAGTTCGTTCCGACGGATGTTGATGGAAAATGCCGGCCTGCATTTCCAGGCGCTTGCGGCTGATATCGACGAGCGCGCGATCGAAGCGCCTTTGGAGCGGGATGGCGCCGGACCGGATGCTGTGGCGCTGGTGCTGGCCAAGGCCAAGGCCAAAGAGGTGAGCGACCGTTTTCCGGGATCACTCGTCATCGGCTCGGATCAGACCATGTCGCTCGGCAGCCAAGTCTTCCACAAGCCGAAGACAATGGCGGAGGCGGAGAACCATCTGCGGAGCTTGTCGGGCAAGACCCACCGCCTGAACAGCGCCATCGCCTTGGCACGCAACGGCGATATCATCTGGGAGCATGTGTCCCACGCCGAACTGACGATGCGCGATCTCTCCGCTGAGTTCGTCCATCGCCACCTGACCCGTGTCGGCGGCAAGGCCTTGTCGAGCGTCGGCGCCTATCAGCTCGAGGGTGAGGGGATCCAGCTCTTCTCGAAAATCGACGGCGATTATTTCACCATTATCGGGTTGCCGATGTTGCCGCTCCTGCAAAAACTTCGCGAATTGGGGGCGATCGATGGGTGATTCACGTGAAACACACGGCCAGAATGCCTTCGTCACGGGCTATCCTGTCAAGCATTCGCGCTCCCCGTTGATCCATGGTTATTGGCTGCGCTCGCTCGAGCTTGCGGGCAGCTATCGTGCGCATGAAGTCTCCCCGGATGGCTTTCCGGCCTTCATCGCGGCTTTGAAAGATGGCTCAAGCGGCTACATCGGCGGCAATGTGACGATCCCGCACAAGGAGATCGCCTTCAAGCTGGCGGATCGGCCGGACGAACTGTCCGAGGAGCTTGGCGCGTCGAACACGCTCTGGATCGAGGATGGGCTGCTGCACGCGACCAACACCGACGGCCGCGGCTTCACCGCCAACCTCGACGAGCGTCATTCCGGCTGGGACCACACCGACCGGGTAGTGATCCTCGGTGCCGGCGGCGCCAGCCGTGCCGTCATCCAGGCGGTGCGGGACCGTGGTGTCGGAGAGATTCATGTCGTCAACCGCACCGTCGAGCGGGCACAAGAACTGTCGGATCGCTTTGGCGCGCATGTCCATGCCCATCCTATGGGCGCGCTGGGCGAGGTGATGCGAGGCGCCGGTCTCTTCATCAATACGACGTCGCTCGGCATGGAAAACGAAGTGGCGCCCACAATCGATTTTTCGCCGCTCGCTGAAAACGCTGTTGTCACCGACATTGTCTATGTGCCGTTGAAAACCCCATTGCTGGCGCAGGCCGAGGAACAGGGCCTTGCCATTGTCGATGGCCTCGGCATGCTGCTGCATCAGGCGGTGCCGGGTTTTGAAAAATGGTTCGGCAAGCGTCCCTTGGTCGATGAGGTGCTGCGAGCTCTGATTATCGCCGATATGGATAAGCACCGATGATACGCGTTGGCCTCACCGGTTCGATCGGCATGGGAAAGTCGACCTCGGGCAAACTGTTCGCCGAGGCCGGCATTCCCGTCAACGATGCCGATGCGGTGGTGCATGATCTTTATAGCGATAGCGGCGAAGCCGTTCCGCTGATCGAGGCCGCTTTTCCGGGAACGACGAAAAATGGGACCGTCGACCGGCAGGAGCTTGGCCGTCAATTGGCCGTCGATCCCTCCGGCTTCAAGCGCCTGGAGGCGATCGTCCATCCGTTGGTGCGGCAGCGTGAACGGATATTTCTGGATCATCAACGCTCCGCCGGTGCCGATATCGTCGTGCTGGATATTCCGCTGTTGTTCGAGACCGGTGCGGATCAAAGGGTCGAGAAGATCGTCGTCGTGAGCTGCGATCCAAAGATTCAGAGAGAAAGAGTGCTTGCCCGGCCCGGCATGACGGAGGAAAAATTCAACATGATTCTCTCCCGTCAGACGCCGGATGCGGAGAAACGGGCTCGGGCCGACTATATTATCGATACCAGTCACAGCATCGACGTGACGCGAGAGCAGATAAGAGACATCATAGCGGACCTCCGGCGCCAAGCGGTGGACGGTGGACCCACAGGCGGAGAGCCCTGATATGCGCGAGATCATTTTCGATACGGAAACCACCGGGCTCGACAACAAGGCCGACCGGATCATCGAAATCGGCGGCATTGAGCTCTTCAATCACTTTCCGACCGGCAAGACCCTGCATCTCTATATCAATCCCGGCGACCGCAAGGTTCATCCGGACGCGCTGGCCGTGCACGGCATCACCGACGAGTCCCTGAAGGACAAGCCGCCCTTTGCCGACGTTGCCGACGAGATACTGGCCTTTTTCGAAGGAGCCAAGTGGATCGCCCACAATGCCACCTTCGACATGGGCTTCGTCAATGCCGAGTTCGCCCGGCTTGGCCGTCCGCCGATCCTACCCGACATGGTGACCGACACTTTGGCCATGGCGCGGCGCAAGCATCCGATGGGGCCGAACTCGCTGGATGCGCTCTGCCGGCGCTACGGCATCGACAATTCCCACCGCACCCGACATGGCGCGCTTCTCGACTCCGAATTGCTGGCAGACGTCTATATCGAAATGATCGGCGGCCGACAGACGGCGCTTGGGCTTGGCAGCAGCAACGGTTCGTCCGCGCGGTCCCGCCAGAATGATGACGCGGAAGAGGTCGTCGCGGATATTCTGGCGCGGCCTCAGCCCTTGCCTGGCAGGGTGAGCGAGACTGAGGAGGCCGCTCACACCGCCCTCGTTGCCAAGCTGGGCGAAAAGGGCATCTGGGCGAAATATCGCACATCGAACTGAGGGATATCTCAAGCGCTCGAAGGCTGAGCTAGGTCCTGGTTCCCAGAGCAAGCCGGCAGGCCAGCCCCGCAAACACGGTCGCGAGAAGATATTGCGGCAGTTTCGGAAATCGGGAAAATCCGGCAAGGCGGGCGCGAATATGGCTGCCAACCAGGATCACCGAGCCATTCACCAAGAAACCGATCCCGTTCAATATCGTGGCGAGCAGAAGCATTTGCCCGATCATCGAGCCGCCCTCGGTGCTGACGAATTGAGGGAACAGGGCAAGGACGAACAGCACCATTTTCGGGTTCAGAAGATTGGTCGCAAGGCCTTCTGCGAAAATCCGCCTGTTTGAAAGCCGCTTCAGCGCTGAAGTTGGAGAAAAGCTCGATCCTTGCGAGCGGATCGTTTTGTAGGCCAGATAGAGAAGATAGACACAGCCGGCCCAACGCACGATCTCATAGGCGATCGGCACGGTCATGAAGAGCTGCGAGAGGCTGAGCGCGGCAGCAAGAGCATGACAGTAGGTGCCAAGCGCAATGCCTGCATAGGTCAGAAAACCCGCGGCCCGTCCCTGGCTGACGCTGCGCGAAGCGATCAGCAGCATATCGGGGCCGGGTGTGGCGGTGAGAACCACGGCGGCGGCGGCAAAAAGTGCAATTGTGGAGAGATCCGGCATAAGTCTTCCCTTCGGATGGAGCCGGAATTCCCGTCTAGCAAATTTCGACCAAATGGCAAGTCATGCCTGGCGTGTTCTCCAAACGAAAAATGCCCGGATCAATCATCCGGGCATTTTTATTTCTATCGATGGAACCGGCCGTGGGCTTAGTTCGGAACCGCCGAAACCTGGGCGCGGGCCTGTTCTTCGGCCATGCGCTGCGTGAACATCTGCGCGAAATCGATCGGGTCGATCATCAGCGGCGGGAAGCCGCCGTTGCGGGTGATGTCGGCGATGATCTGACGGGCGAAGGGGAACAGCAGGCGCGGGCACTCGATGAAGAGCAGCGGCAGCATATGTTCCTGCGGGAAGTCGGTGATGCGGAAAACGCCGCCATAGACCAGCTCGGTATGGAAGAGAACCCGGTCGCCATCCTTGGCGTCGGCATTCAGCGTCAGCACGACGTCGAAATCGGAATCCGACAGCGGGTTGGCGTTGACGTTGACATTGATGTTGATATCGGGAGCGTTTTCCCGAGCCTGCAGCGAGCGCGGTGCACCTGGATTTTCGAAGGAAAGATCCTTGGTGTATTGAGCAAGGATGGTAAGGCTCGGGCTGGCTGCGCCGTTGCTGTTTTCGTTGGCCATGGGGTTTCCTCTGACGTCAATAGGTGTCGCCATCTAGCATTTCGAACAAGGGCTTACAACCCTCAAGCCCTAGGCGATCCGGAGCCCTGTCGCCCTACTCTTCAAGGCGTTTGCGGTCCGACCAGGGCGAATTGCGATCGGGTTCGCGATGGAAATCGGTCTCGTCCAGATCGACGACCCGTCCAGTGCCGGACGGCCGGGGTTGAGGGCCGGGCGCTGTATTCGGGCCAGGCCCGCGTCTGAACGGGCGCGTACTGCCAAGGACGACGATACGCTTGCGCAGGACTTTCCAGGCAAGCTCGCGCACGGCAGGAATGAAGAGCAGTAGGCCGATTATATCGGATAGGAAGCCGGGCAGCATCAGGAAGAATGCAGCAATGACAATCATGGCGCCATGCACCATCTCGCGGCCGGGGTCGCCACCATTGCGGCTTTCAGCCGAAATGCGCTGCAGAATGCCGATGCCCTGGATCCTGAGAAGGGCTGCGCCCAGAACGGCGCTCAGGATGACCAGTGCCAATGTCGCCCACACTCCGAGCATTTTGCCGACGACGATGAATCCGGCGATTTCGGCAAGCGGCATCAGGAAGACGAAGATAGGTACAAGGGATAGGCGCATGTTACGGTGTCCTGGAAGCGGTCGTATCTCTGACTTAGCATGATTTGGCTCGAAAACCGCGTCACACTTTAGGGAATGATGCTAAAGCGTTAGTCCATCGTATGTAATAAAGATACCGGTCCGCTATTTGAATGATGGATGGATGCAGACTATATGGGGAATGAAACTCTTAATTTTAATGGTGGTTCCGACACGAGATGGGTGCAAACGACTTTGTGACGATCTTTTTCCTGGTGGCAGCGGTGCTGATTTTCTTTCAGCTGCGCAGCGTCCTTGGCCGCCGCACGGGGAATGAGAAGCCGCCGCGCGATCTCTATGGTTCGCCCGATCAGGCCGCTGGCCCGAATGCTCCTGATGCTGGCAAGGTGGTGACCTTGCCGCGCCGCGATGCGACCGAGGATGAGGACCGCTTCGCCGCAATCGATGCCTTCACGGCAGCCGGCACGCCGCTCAATGATTCGCTGCGCGAATTGAACAAGGCCGATCCGAGCTTCAATCCGAAGGAATTCGTCAACGGCGCCCGCATGGCCTACGAGATGATCGTCATGGCTTTTGCCGATGGCGACCGCAACGCGCTCAAGGGTCTGTTGTCGCCCGAGGTCTATGAAGGCTTCGATGCGGCCATCACCGAGCGCGAGAGCAAGGGCGAAAAGGTGAAATCCACGTTCGTCGGCATCGACAAGGCCGATCTCGTCAGCGCCGAGATGAAGGACACGGAAGCCACGGTGACCATGCGCATCGTCAGCCAGATGATTTCGGCGACCTACGACAAGGGCGGCACGCTGATCGATGGCGATGCCGAGTCTGTGGCGGAGATCAGCGATGTCTGGACCTTTGCCCGCGACAGCCGCTCGCGCGATCCCAACTGGAAACTCGTGGCGACCGAATCCGAACAATGACGACCGCATCGAAGGATTTCAGGCTGGAGCCGGCAACCTTCGCCGATCTGAAGGGCTGGGGGGATGATGATCCCTCCAGCCTTTTTCGTGCGATGAGGGACTGTCGTTACCATGTCCGGGACGTAAAGCCCTATCGCACCGGTGCCGCCGGCCTGAATGCCGAAGATCTCCTGACCCTGCTCGACGATGCCGAAGGTTATGAGCCGCGCGACGCGGCCGAGGCTCGCGCTTTCTTCGAAGAACGCTGCCAGCCCTTTTTCATCCGACGTGGAGATGGCGGCAGAGGTTTCGTGACCGCCTTTTTCGAGCCGGAAATTACCGTTTCCGCGACGCCGGAGGAGACCTATCGCTATCCCTTTTATCGCCGGCCGGATGATCTGATCGATCTCGATGATGCCAACAGGCCCGCCGGGCTCGATCCATCCTACATGTTCGGCAGGTCGAAAGACGGAGTGATCTCCGCCTATCCCGACCGGGGCGAAATCGATCGCGGCTATCTGGAGGGCAGGGGCCTGGAGATCGCCTGGGCGAAGTCCAAGGTCGATGTCTTCTTCGTGCATGTGCAGGGGGCTGCCCGGCTGCGCTATCCCGATGGGCACATGGGCCGTATCACCTATGCCGCCAAGGCCGGCCACGCTTTCTCGGCCGTCGGCCGCCTGCTCATCGAGCGTGGTCTGCTTGAGCGGGCAACGATCTCGATGCAGACGATCCGCGATTGGCTCTACGCCCATCCGCAGGAAGTCGACGAAGTCCTGTGGCATAACCGGTCCTATATTTTTTTCGCGAGGCCGATGTCAGTGATCCCGGGCTCGGCCCGATCGCGGCAGCGAAAGTGCCGCTGGTTGCTGGTCGTTCGCTGGCGGTCGACCGGCTGATCCACACCTTCGGCTTTCCCTTCTTCATCCAGTCGGAAAGTCTGACCCATCTCGATGCCGGCCAGTCCTTCGGGCGGCTGATGCTGGCGCTCGATACCGGCTCGGCGATCGTCGGTCCGGCGCGTGGCGATATCTTCACCGGTTCCGGCTACGATGCCGGAGAGCTTGCCGGAACTGTGCGCAACGACGCGGATTTTTATATATTGGTTCCAAAGGCGGCAGCTCAGAGGTTTGGCTGATGGCCCCAGAACGCAGAAGCCCAGAAGGCAAAAGCAAAGACCGAAAGCTCAGCACGGATGAGCGTGTCCTCTGGGGCAAGGTGGCGAAAAGCACCCGGCCGATGCCAGGGCGACAGGCCGACATGGAGGCTTTCGAGGAAGTCCTGGCGGCAGAGGCAAGGGCGGAGGAGACCGTGCGCGCCGAAAAGGCGAGGGTCGCTCCGATAACACCAGCCGATCCGCAAACTCCGCCATCGGTGGCAAAACAGCCCTCTGGTGCGCATTACCCGCTGGAACGGCCGGTCAAGCGCAAGATCGCCAAGGGCCGGCTGGCGCTGGAAGCGCGGATCGACCTTCATGGGCTGATCCAGAGCGAGGCGCATGTGATGCTTCTGGATTTCCTTTTCCGGGCGCATGAGCGCGGCCTTCGCCATGTGCTTGTCATCACCGGCAAGGGGAGCTCCATGGGCAGCGACGGTGCCTTGAAGCGTGCCGTGCCGCTGTGGTTTTCCAAGCCGGAATTCCGCTTCCTGATTTCCTCCTACGAAACTGCGGCGCAGCACCATGGCGGCGAGGGCGCCCTCTATATCCGCCTGTCGCGGCCAAAGGGGGACAGGCCTTGACCCCTTTCGGCGAAGCGGTCCGGAAACTGAGGGCCCGCAAAGGTGTTTCGCAGAAGGACATGGCGGCGGCGCTGAATGTGACGCCGGCCTATTTATCTGCCCTGGAGCATGGAAAGCGCGGCACGCCGACCTTCGATCTGCTGCAGCGCGTCGCCGGATATTTCAACATCATCTGGGACGAAGCGGAGGAATTGTTCCTCCTGGCGCGCTTCTCCGACCCGCGTGTCGTCGTCGATACGTCAGGTTTGGCACCGGAATATACGGCGTTTGTCAACCGCTTGGCGGGCCGGATTCGCAATCTCGATGCGACCACGATCGGGGAACTGTCCCTGGTTCTGGAAAATGCCGGAAAAAGGGGCTGAAAACCGCCTTAATCCCCTGATTTATACCCCATATAGGGGCCTTCCGTTTGGAAGTTGCGGACGAAACATCCTATATTCAGGGAAAGAAAAACTGCTGATTCGTTAACGATCGGCGGTGTTCTCTAAAACACTGGAAAGACTTCAATAAATGACCGACATATCCGTAACCGAAAACGACGGCAATGCCGAGTATGGCGCAGACAGCATCAAGGTCCTCAAGGGTCTTGACGCCGTGCGCAAGCGCCCCGGCATGTATATCGGCGATACGGATGACGGTTCCGGCCTGCATCACATGGTTTATGAAGTCGTGGACAACGCCATCGACGAGGCGCTCGGCGGCCATGCCGATATCGTCACGGTGACGCTCAATCCCGACGGCTCGGTGACGGTCACCGACAACGGTCGCGGCATCCCGACGGATATCCACACCGGCGAAGGCATTTCGGCGGCGGAAGTCATCATGACCCAGCTCCATGCCGGCGGTAAGTTCGACCAAAACTCCTACAAGGTCTCCGGCGGTCTGCACGGCGTTGGCGTCTCCGTCGTCAACGCTCTGTCCGTCTGGCTGAAGCTGAAGATCCGCCGTCAGGGCAGGATCAATGAAATGAGCTTTACGCACGGCGTCGCCGATGCGCCGCTGCGGGTGACGGGCGATGCCGGCACCGAGACCGGCACCGAAGTCAGCTTCATGCCGAGCACGGAAACCTTCACCATGACGGAGTTCGACTATAGTACGCTGGAGCATCGCCTGCGCGAGCTCGCGTTCCTGAACTCCGGCGTCCGCATCCTGCTCACCGACAAGCGTCATTCCGACGTCAGGCAGGAAGAGATGCTCTACGACGGCGGCCTTGAGGCTTTCGTCAAATATCTCGACCGCGCCAAGAAGCCCCTGGTTGATAAGCCTGTCTCCATCCGCAGCGAAAAAGACGGCATCACCGTCGAAGTGGCGATGTGGTGGAACGACAGCTACCACGAAAACGTACTCTGCTTCACCAACAACATCCCGCAGCGCGACGGCGGCACGCATATGGCCGGCTTCCGTGGCGCTCTGACGCGCCAGATTACTTCCTACGGTGAGTCATCGGGCATCACCAAAAGGGAAAAGGTGACGCTGACCGGCGATGACTGCCGCGAAGGTCTGACGGCGGTGCTGTCGGTGAAGGTGCCGGACCCGAAATTCTCGTCGCAGACCAAGGACAAGCTGGTCTCCTCCGAAGTCCGCCCCGTGGTCGAAAGCCTCGTCAACGAAGCGCTCGGCACCTGGCTCGAAGAACATCCGGCTGATGCCAAGGTGCTGGTTGGCAAGGTCGTCGAAGCCGCCGCCGCCCGCGAAGCCGCCCGCAAGGCGCGCGAACTGACCCGGCGCAAGGGCGCACTCGATATCGCATCGCTGCCCGGCAAGCTCGCCGATTGCTCCGAACGCGACCCGGCTAAGTCTGAAGTCTTCCTCGTCGAGGGTGACTCGGCGGGCGGTTCGGCCAAGCAGGGCCGTTCGCGCGAAAACCAGGCGATCCTGCCGCTGCGCGGCAAGATCCTCAACGTCGAGCGTGCCCGTTTCGACAAGATGCTGTCGAGCCAGGAAATCGGAACGCTGATCACAGCACTCGGCACCGGCATTGGCAAGGACGAGTTCAACCCCGACAAGCTGCGCTATCACAAGATCATCATCATGACGGACGCCGACGTCGATGGCGCCCATATTCGCACGCTGCTGCTCACCTTCTTCTTCCGGCAGATGCCAGCCCTCATTGAGCGCGGCCATCTCTATATCGCTCAGCCGCCGCTCTATAAGGTGACGCGCGGCAAGTCCGTTCAGTACGTGAAGGATGAGAAGGCGTTCGAGGAATATCTGATTGGCCAGGGTCTGGACGATGCCAGCCTGCGGCTCGGCACCGGTGAAGTCCGCGCCGGCGTGGATCTGCACGAACTGATCTCCGATGCCCTGCGCCTGCGTACGCTGCTTGGCAATCTGCATTCGCGCTACAATCGTGCCGTTGTCGAGCAGGCGGCGATTGCCGGCGCTCTCAACGCCGAACTCGTCAGCGATCCGGCGCGTGCCGAGGGTCTGGTGAACGATGTCGCCAGACGGCTGGATATGATTGCCGAGGAAACCGAACGTGGCTGGAGCGGTACTGTGACCAGCGAAGGCGGCCTGCGTTTCGAACGCATGGTGCGTGGCGTCAAGGAAGCCGTTGTTCTCGACATGGCGCTGATCGGCTCGCAGGACGCGCGTCTGATCGATCAGGTTGGCTCGCGCCTCAAGGAAGTTTACGACCAGCCGCCGAAGCTGGCGCGCCGTGATGGCGAGACCGAGATTTCCGGCCCGGGCATGCTGCTGGACGCAGTCTTTGCCGCCGGCCGCAAGGGCCTCACGATGCAGCGTTACAAGGGTCTCGGCGAGATGAATGCCGAACAGCTCTGGGAAACGACGCTCGATCCGAACGCTCGCTCGCTGCTGCAGGTCAGGGTTCCCGACGCGACCGATGCCGATGGCCTGTTTGCCCGGCTCATGGGCGACGAGGTCGAGCCGCGGCGCGAGTTCATCCAGGAAAATGCGCTGAACGTCGCCAACCTCGACATCTGATTGTCGGAATACCGACGAATGAAAAAGGCCCGCCTGATTTTCAGGCGGGCCTTTTTATGTTGAGATCAATTACTTGGCGATGAAAGTACCGTTGAAGGCAACTTCGGAAAGTGGCTTGCGGTCGTTCGGGGTTTCGCGTTCCTGGAGCTTTTCCGGAAGCTGGCTCTTGTCGCCGATTTTGCCGATGGCAACGGCCGTCTCGACGCGGAAGCCTTCGGGAATGCCGAGAACCTCATAGGATTTCTCGACATGGAAGCCGCCCATGCCATGGGCTGCGTAACCAGCCAGGTGCGCTTGCAGCGCCAGGAAACCCCAGGCCGTACCGGCATCGAAGGAGTGGCTGTAGCTGGGCTTCTGCTCGGCGGAGCCAAGTTCGCCGCTATGCGTGCGCGAGACGACAAAAAGCAGGGCGGCGGCCGACTTGGCCCAGCCCTGGTTGAAGTCGATCAGCAGGCTCAGAAACTTGTCCCAGTTTTCCGAGCCGCGCAGCGCGTAGACGAAGCGCCAGGGCTGCACATTGGAGGCGGACGGCGCCCAATGGGCGGCTTCCAGAATGGTCAGCAGGTCGGCTTCCGGCATGGTTTCGTTGGAATAGGCACGCGGCGACCAACGGTCGAGGAAGAGCTTGTCGATCGGATATTGCGATTCGCGGTGGTTGCTGGACGTCATGAGAGGTCTTTCATCTGAAGGAGGCTGTCGCTGACCACTGGGAGTGGGTCGGGGCGACAAACCCTGGGGGGGTACGCGGGAAATCTATACCTTGCTCGCGTCAGCAGTCCAGACCACGTCGAGCTCCTCGCGGAAGGCGAAGCGCTTCAGGTGATCGGCCACGACGGTCTGCATGCGGTCGATGTCCTGCGGATTTTCGACATGCAGGGTCATCAGCAATGCGGAGGCATCCGCCTTCAGCTCAAGCGAGGTCTCGGGGTTGAAAGGCACCTTTCCGGCGGTCTCGTTGAATTCAATGGTGAATTTGTGGCTCCAATGCTTGCAGAGCTGCTGTAGATAGCGGCTGGCATGGTCGGTTTTCACGGAGGAAACGGAGGTGGGCATGCGGCACTCCAATAACTGGAATTTGAAGGACAGGTTTTCTTACATAGTCGTATCCGGCTTTGCCAGGTAGATAGTCTGCTTCAACATTGCGTTATTTCGGGGAGATCCTATCCCGAATCATGCCGATCGGCTCAATGCTGGACGCATCTTTCTGATACTCGACCATCTCGTAAAACCGGTCTAAGGTCCGCTCGCTTCGGTGGAACGGGGAGGTCGTCATGGACTGGGAGGAGTTTCGGCGCTGGTCGGAGAAGGCGGCGGATTGGGGTGCGGATTATCGTGCATCGCTGCGCGACCGGCCGGTCAGGGCGCAAACGGCGCCCGGCGAAATCGCGGCGCATATCGCTGATTTTCCACCAGAATCCGGCGAACCCATGGAGGATATCTTCAAGGATTTCGAGGATATCCTCGTGCCCGGCATGACCCATTGGCAGCATCCGCGCTTCTTCGCCTATTTCCCCGCCAATGCGGCTCCGGTTTCGGTTGTCGCCGAGTATCTGGTCAGCGCCATCGCCGCCCAATGCATGCTCTGGCAAACCTCGCCGTCGGCCACCGAGCTGGAAACCAAGGTGGTTGACTGGCTGCGCCAAGCCCTTGGTCTGCCTGACAGTTTTACGGGCGTCATCCAGGACTCCGCCTCGACGGCGACACTCGCGGCTGTGCTGGTCATGCGCGAAAAGGCGCTGGATTGGCAGGGCAACAAGCAAGGCCTCACGGCAAACAAGACGGTGCGGATCTATTGCACGGATCAGGTTCATACCTCGATCGACCGCGCCATCTGGATCTCCGGCATCGGCGCGGACAACCTTGTTCGCATCCCTTCAATCGGCCCGAACAGTGCCATGGATGCGCAGGCGCTTGCGGCCGCGATCGAGCGGGACCGTGCTGCGGGCCTGCTGCCGGCCGGCGTGATCGCCTGTGTCGGCGGCACCAGCATCGGCGGCTGCGACGATGTTGCGGCGGTTGTCGATGTCGCGCATGCTCATGGTCTCTATGTGCATGTCGATGCCGCCTGGGCCGGTTCGGCGATGATCTGCCCGGAATTCCGGACGCTATGGCAAGGCGTCGAGCAGGCCGATTCCATTGTCTTCAATCCGCATAAATGGCTCGGCGCCCAGTTTGATTGCTCGGTCCAGTTTATCCGTGAGCCGGAATCGCTGGTGCGGACGCTGGCGATCCATCCGGAATTCCTACGCACCCACGGTCATGACGGCATCACCAATTACTCCGAATGGTCGGTGCCGCTTGGCCGCCGTTTTCGTGCGTTGAAACTTTGGTTCCTGCTGCGTTATCATGGACTTGAAGGCTTGCGGACGATGATCCGAAACCATGTCACCTGGTCGCAAAATCTGGCCAAGCGCCTGGCGGCGGAGCCGGATTTCGAGATTGTCACGGAGCCGTTCCTGTCGCTGTTCTCCTTCGATCACAAGGCGCCAGCCGGCGTCGATCAGGAGAGCCATACTCAGCGCCTTGTCGCCGCCATCAACAATGACGGCCGTATCTATCTGACGCAGACGCGGGTCGCCGGCCGGCTTGTCATCCGTTTTCAGGCCGGCCAGTTCGAGACCACGGCGGAAGATATCGATGTGGCCTTCGCGACGATTGTTGAGATTGCGCGATCCTTGCCGACGACATAGGAAAAGCTGTTGTTCCGGCGCGGCCAAACAGGACGTGTTATGCTCCGAAATCGATTGATGACACTGGTGAATAATTCGTTCATATATGGTGAAATCAATCTCGTCTTTTAAAATGCAGGGAAGGAAGACCTATGAAATTGTTGCGTGTTGGCGCGGCCGGCAAGGAAAAGCCGGCGCTTCTGGATAGCGATGGCAAGATCCGCGATCTCTCCGCGCATGTCGCCGATATCGGTGGCGAGGCGATTTCGCCCGCGGGCCTCGCGAAGATCGCCGCGCTCGATCCGAAGAGCCTGCCGGAATTGGCAGAAGACCGCATCGGCGCCTGCGTTGCCGGCACCGGCAAGTTCATCTGCATCGGCCTGAATTTCTCCGACCACGCTGCCGAAACCGGCGCGACGGTGCCGCCAGAGCCGATCATCTTCATGAAGGCGACCTCGGCCATCGTCGGCCCGAACGACAATGTGCTGATCCCGCGCGGCTCGCAAAAGACCGACTGGGAAGTCGAACTCGGCGTCGTCATTGGCAAGACTGCCAAATATGTCAGCGAAGCCGATGCGCTGGATTATGTCGCCGGCTATTGCGTTTCGCACGACGTCTCCGAACGTGCCTTCCAGACCGAGCGTTCCGGACAGTGGACCAAGGGCAAGTCCTGCGACACCTTCGGCCCGATCGGCCCCTGGCTCGTCACCAAGGACGAAGCCGCCGATCCGCAGAGCCTCGGCATGTGGCTGAAGGTCAATGGCAAGACGATGCAGGATGGCTCGACCAAGACCATGGTCTATGGCGTCGCCTATCTGGTTTCCTATCTCAGCCAGTTCATGTCGCTGCATCCGGGTGATGTCATCTCCACCGGCACGCCTCCCGGCGTCGGCATGGGCATGAAGCCACCGCAGTTCCTGAAGGCCGGCGATGTCGTCGAGCTCGGGATTGAAGGCCTCGGTTCGCAGCGCCAGACGTTCTTGGCCGACGCCTGATAATCGGTGCGTTAAGGTTTTGAGACCATTCTGGATGCCGGGGAGCCTGTTCCCCGGCATTTTTGCTGGTTGGTGCGACGCAAAATTTATATTGCTTCGCAGCAAAAGATGCTATCTTGGCTCAAAGGATGAGGACCACGCGTGGGGAGCGGTCGTTATCTGATTGTGCAGCGTGTCCGGGAGCACGTTGCGGAGGACGCAGTAACGCTTAAAGGCGCATTTAAGCTTTCCGGAAATCGCTGATTTTCGAGGCTTAGCACCAGCTTCTCGAGAGGAGACGCTTTCCGATGTTTTATCAGCTTTATGAACTCAATCATGCCGCCCTCGCGCCGTTCCGCGCCGCCGCCGACATGATGCGCCTGGCCTATGCCAATCCGCTCAATCCTGTCTCCCATACGGTGCTTGGCCGCACGATGACGGCAAGCCTCGAGATGTTCGAGCGCACCACGCGGCGATATGGCAAGCCGGCATTCGGGCTCCCTGAAACCCAGATAGGCGGCAAGCCGGTCTCGGTCCATGAAAAGATCGTCTGGAAGAAGCCCTTCTGCAATCTGATCCATTTCGAGCGCAGCCTGCCTGCCGGTCATGTCAGCGATCCGCGTATCCTGATCGTCGCGCCGATGTCCGGCCATTACGCGACGCTGCTGCGCGGCACCGTCGAAGCGCTGCTGCCGGGCGCCGATGTCTACATAACCGACTGGATCGATGCCCGCATGGTGCCGATGACCGAGGGCACCTTCGATCTGGAGGATTACATCGACTACGTCATCGAGATGCTGCACCATCTCGGGCCGGATACCCATGTTGTCGCCGTCTGTCAGCCTTCCGTGCCGGTTCTGGCCGCAGCCGCGGTGATGGAAGCGGCCGGTGACCCACTGTCGCCTGCCTCGATGACGCTGATGGGCGGTCCGATCGACACGCGCATCAATCCGACGGCGGTCAATCAGCTCGCCAAGGACAAGCCGCTGGAATGGTTCGCCGACAATGTCGTCATGAATGTGCCCTGGCCGCAGCCGGGCTTCATGCGTCCGGTCTATCCCGGCTTCCTGCAGCTCTCCGGCTTCATGTCGATGAACCTCGACCGGCACATGATCGCCCACAAAGAGTTCTTCGTGCACCTCGTCAAGAACGACGGCGAGCCGGCGGAGAAGCATCGCGATTTCTATGACGAATATCTGGCGGTCATGGACCTGACGGCGGAATTCTATCTGCAGACCGTCGATGAGGTCTTTATCAAGCATGCGCTGCCGAAGGGCGAGCTGATGCATCGCGGCCAGCGCGTCGATCCCGCGGCGATCCGCAATGTGGCGCTGCTGACGGTCGAGGGCGAAAACGACGACATTTCCGGCGTCGGCCAGACCGGGGCGGCGCAGACCATCTGCACGAATATTCCCGACGACATGCGGATGCATTACCTGCAGCCCGATGTCGGCCATTACGGCGTCTTCAACGGTTCACGCTTCCGCCGCGAGATCGCGCCGCGCATCATCGCCTTCACCCGCGAGCACGCGCGCAGCGGCAAGCCGGTCGTCAAGCGTGTGATCAAGGGCGGCAAATCCGCCTGAGATCGCAAAGAATTAGCTTTTGCTGAATTATTGAGCTTGAATCAAAGGCTTGCTCGATTTCCCCGGCAAATACCATTGAAGGCTCATGACGAGGTAACCATCTCGATTCCAGCGGTTCGGCATGTGGTCGAACCGACTTACTGCGAGGATACCTCACGATGAACCAGTCAGCATTGCTTCGCCCGGATTGGACTCCGGCCACCATTGCTCTGATGGTGCTTGGCTTCGTGGTCTTCTGGCCGCTAGGTCTCGCCATGCTTGCCTATATTCTCTTCGGCGAACGCCTGAGGGATTTCAAACGGGATGTGAACCAGAAGGCCGACGGCATGTTTAATGGCTTCTCCGGCTGCGGTCGCAACCGTGGCCGTCATCGCGCTCATTTCACCACCGGCAACGTCGCCTTCGACGACTGGCGCCGGGCAGAGCTGGAGCGCCTCGACGAGGAGCGCCGCAGGCTCGATGAAATGCGTGCCGACTTCGACACCTATGCCCGCGAGCTTCGCCGCGCCAAGGATCAGGACGAGTTCGACCGCTTCATGCGCGACCGTAACAACGTCAAGCGCAATGACGACAACGGCCCGGCTCCGGAATTCAAGACGCCGTAGTCGACAGCCAGCTTTCCGACAAAACCGGCATCCAACGATGCCGGTTTTTCTTTGCCAGAAACCCGTGCGAATCGTATAAAACTGCTCTTCATGTTTCCGCTTCTGTCCAGATCCCGCCGATCCGCTCCCCAGCCGCCTGCGCCGGAAACGCGCACGCTCGAGGTTGCCGGCCGGCTGATGCCGCTGACGATCCGCCAGAACGAGCGGGCGACACGGATCACGCTTCGCATCGAGCCCGGTGGACGGGCGCTGAAGATGACCATTCCACGCGGCCTTGCGGCGCGCGAGGTCAACGCCTTCCTCGACCGGCATCAGGGCTGGCTGCTCACCAAGCTCGCTAAATTCTCCACTGAAAGCAGCCTGCGCAGCGGCGGCGAAATCCTTCTGCGCGGCATCCGCCATCGCATCGTGCATACCGGCACCCTGCGCGGCCTGACTGAGGCGACCACTATCGACGGCGCACCGGTGCTGCGCGTCAGCGGCATGCCGGAACATGCGGGCCGGCGCATCGCCACCTTCCTCAAGAAGGAGGCCCGTGCCGATCTGGAAAGACTGGTGGCTGTGCATGCGGGAGCGATCCGTGCGCCCGTCTCCTCGATCAGCATGAAGGATACCCGCAGCCGCTGGGGATCCTGTTCGTCGGAGGGAAATCTGAGCTTCTCTTGGCGCATCGTCATGGCGCCGCCGCTGGTGATCGATTATCTCGCCGCCCACGAGGTCGCGCATTTGCGCGAAATGAACCATGGCCCGCGCTTCTGGGCGCTCTGCCGCAAGCTCTGCCCTGACATGGACGAGGCCAAGGCCTGGCTGAAGCGCCATGGCAGCCACCTGCATGCGATCGATTTCGATTGAGCCATATTCGGCCCCGTAGGAGACGCGTAAAATTCCCAGTCTGTCGCCTTTAGGCTCGACTCTTTCTAATTTTCATGTCACTCCGCTGCCATGAACCCCGATATCAAAATTTGCGGTCTGAAAACGCCGGAAGCTATGGATCGTGCGCTTGAGCGCGGTGCCACGCATGTCGGTTTTATCTTTTTGAAAAAAGCCCCCGCTATATCGAGCCGGATCTTGCCGGCAAGCTTGCCGAGCGCGCTCGCGGCAAGGCAAAGATCGTTGCGGTGACCGTCAATCCGACCAATGACGATCTTGATGAGATCATCTCGCTGGTGCGTCCGGATATCCTCCAGCTTCACGGCAATGAAAGCCCGGAGCGTGTGCTGACGATCAAAGCGGTCTATAATCTGCCTGTTATGAAGGCCATGTCGGTGCGTGACGCCGACGATCTGAAGCGGGTCGAAGCCTATATCGGTATTGCCGACCGCTTCCTGTTTGACGCCAAGCCGCCGGCCGGTTCTGAGTTGCCGGGCGGAAACGGCGTGTCCTTCGACTGGAGCCTGATGAGCTGGCTCGACGATAGCGTCGACTACATGCTGTCCGGCGGCGTGAACAAGGACAATTTCGCCCAGGCACTGGCATCCACCAAGGCCACGGGCATCGATCTTTCTTCCGGCGTCGAAAGCGCGCCCGGTGTGAAGGATCCGAAGAAGATCGACGAATTTTTCGACGCTGTTGCAGAAGCATGCCTGCCGGAACCGGCAGCAGGGAGTTAAGAGTGAACCAGACGCCAAAGCTGAATTCCTTCCGCGCCGGTCCCGATGAGGACGGCCGTTTCGGTATTTATGGTGGCCGCTTCGTCGCTGAGACGTTGATGCCGCTGATCCTGGACCTACAGGCGGAATGGGAAAAGGCGAAGAACGATCCGGCTTTCCAGGCCGAACTGACGTCGCTCGGCACCCATTATATCGGCCGCCCGAGCCCGCTTTATTTCGCCGAGCGTCTGACGGCCGAGCTTGGTGGCGCCAAGATCTATTTCAAGCGCGAAGAGCTGAACCATACCGGCTCGCACAAGATCAACAATTGCATCGGCCAGATCCTGCTTGCCAAGCGCATGGGCAAGACTCGCATCATCGCCGAGACTGGCGCCGGCCAGCATGGCGTTGCCTCGGCAACCGTTGCCGCCCGCTTCGGCCTGCCCTGCGTCGTCTACATGGGCGCGACCGATGTCGAGCGTCAGGCGCCGAACGTTTTCCGCATGAAGCTGCTGGGCGCCGAGGTTATTCCGGTGACGGCCGGCAGCGGCACGCTGAAGGACGCCATGAACGAGGCGCTTCGCGATTGGGTCACCAATGTCGATGACACCTATTACCTGATCGGCACGGCCGCCGGCCCGCATCCCTATCCGGAAATGGTCCGCGATTTCCAGGCCGTGATAGGCACCGAAGCCAAGCAGCAGATGCTGGAAGCCGAAGGCCGCCTGCCGGATCTCGTCATCGCAGCTGTTGGCGGCGGTTCGAACGCGATCGGCATCTTCCATCCCTTCCTCGATGACGAAAGCGTCAAGATCGTCGGCGTCGAAGCCGGCGGCAAGGGCCTGCAGGGCGACGAGCATTGCGCCTCGATCACCGCCGGTTCGCCCGGCGTGCTGCACGGCAACCGCACCTACCTGTTGCAGAACAGCGACGGCCAGATCAAAGAGGGACATTCGATTTCGGCCGGCCTCGACTATCCCGGCATCGGCCCGGAGCATTCCTGGCTGAACGATATCGGCCGCGCCGAATATGTGCCGATCATGGACCACGAGGCGCTGGAAGCTTTCCAGACGTTGACGCGACTTGAAGGCATCATTCCGGCACTTGAGCCGAGCCACGCGCTTGCCGAAGTCATTAAGCGCGCGCCGAAGATGGGCAAGGACGAGATCATCCTGATGAACCTCTCCGGTCGCGGCGACAAGGACATCTTCACCGTCGCCAAGATTCTGGGAATGTGAGTTAGACACCATGACCGCACGTATGGACAAACGCTTCGCCGCTCTGAAGGCTGAAGGCCGCCCGGCACTCGTCACCTATTTCATGGGTGGCGATCCCGACTACGACACCTCGCTCGGTATCATGAAGGCGCTGCCGGAAGCCGGCGCTGACGTCATCGAACTCGGCATGGCCTTTTCGGATCCCATGGCCGACGGCCCGGCGATCCAGCTTGCCGGCCAGCGTGCCTTGAAGGCCGGCCAGACGCTGAAGAAGACGCTGCAGCTCGCCGCCGATTTCCGCAAGACGGACGTCGATACGCCGATCGTGCTGATGGGCTACTACAATCCCATCTATATCTACGGCGTCGAGACCTTCCTCGATGACGCGATCGCCGCCGGCATTGACGGCCTGATCGTTGTCGACCTGCCGCCGGAAATGGACGACGAGCTCTGCATCCCTGCGATCCGCAAGGGCATCAACTTCATCCGTCTGGCGACGCCGACTACTGACGAAAAGCGCCTGCCGACCGTGCTGAGAAACACATCCGGCTTCGTCTACTATGTCTCGATGAACGGCATCACTGGCTCGGCCCTGCCGGATCCGTCCCTGGTGTCCGGCGCCGTCAAGCGCATCAAGCAGCATACCGATCTGCCGGTCTGCGTCGGCTTCGGCGTCAAGACGGCTGAGCATGCGAAGGTCATCGGCGGTTCCGCGGATGGCGTGGTCGTCGGCACGGCGATTGTCAACCAGATCGCCACCAGCCTGACCAAGGATGGCAAGGCCGGCCCCGACACTATTCAGTCTGTTGCGACGCTGGTGCGAGGCCTGTCGACGGGAACGCGCTCGGCGCGCCTTGTTGCCGCCGAATAGTTTCCCCACATAGGCTGGACCCTTCGATCGGAAACGGTTGAAGAAAAGGCCTATGGGCATTAGGTGACGACTACGATATCGATTAATTCAGTCGATCAGGAGTTTTCGAATTGAACTGGATCACCAATTACGTCCGCCCGCGGATCAATTCTATGCTGGGCCGCCGCGAAGTACCGGAAAATCTCTGGATCAAGTGCCCGGAGACCGGCGAGATGGTCTTCCACAAGGATCTGGAAGATAACAAGTGGGTCATTCCTGCCTCCGGCTTCCATATGAAGATGCCGGCCAAGGCCCGCCTTGCCGATCTTTTCGACAAGGGCGAATACGAAGCCTTGCAGCAGCCGAAGGTCGCGCAGGACCCGCTGAAGTTCCGCGACTCGAAGAAATACACCGACCGTCTGAAGGACAGCCGCATCAAGACCGATCAGGAAGACACGATTGTCGCCGGCGTCGGAAAGGTTCGTGGCCTGAAGCTCGTGGCCGTCGTCCATGAATTCAATTTCATGGGTGGCTCGCTGGGCATCGCTGCCGGCGAGGCGATCGTCAAGGCGTTTGAGCGTGCGATTGCCGAGAAGTGCCCGCTGGTGATGTTCCCGGCTTCGGGTGGCGCCCGTATGCAGGAAGGCATTCTGTCCCTGATGCAGCTGCCGCGCACGACGGTTGCCGTCGACATGCTGAAGGAGGCCGGCCAGCCCTATATCGTCGTCCTGACCAACCCGACCACGGGTGGCGTCACCGCCTCTTACGCCATGCTCGGCGATGTCCACCTGGCGGAGCCGGGCGCGGAGATCTGCTTTGCCGGCAAGCGCGTCATCGAACAGACGATCCGCGAGAAGCTGCCCGAAGGCTTCCAGACCTCGGAATACCTGCTTGAGCACGGCATGGTCGACATGGTCATCAAGCGCCATGATATCCCCGATACCCTGGCGACGCTTTTGAAGATCCTGACCAAGGCTCCGGCAAATGATGTGTCCGCGAAGAGCCTGAACGGCGCAGCAGCGCCGCTGGTGGCGAACGGCTGACCTGAAGCGGATGGCCGAAAGGCGGAGGTGCGGGTGACGGCGATGGATCAATCCGCAGTGAGCGAGGCAGCGCAGGAAATCGCCAAGCTGATGGGGTTGCACCCCAAGGGCTACGATCTCTCGCTGGACAGGATCACCCGCCTTCTCGACATCCTCGGTAATCCGCAGAACAAGCTGCCGCCGGTGATCCATGTCGCTGGAACCAACGGCAAGGGCTCGGTGACGGCCTTCTGCCGCGCGCTTCTCGAAGCGGGCGGCTACAGCGTGCATGTCCATACCTCGCCGCATCTCGTCAACTGGCATGAGCGCTACCGCATCGGCGTCAATGGCAGCCGTGGCGAGCTGGTTGACGACGCGGTCTTTGCCGAAGTGCTTCGGCGTATCGCCGATGCCAATGGCGGCGAGAAGATCACGGTATTCGAGATCCTGACAGCGGCGACCTTCATCCTGTTTGCCGAGCATCCGGCCGACGCCGCAGTCATCGAAGTTGGCCTCGGCGGTCGTTTCGACGCGACCAATGTTATTTCCGAGCCGGCCGTTTCGGTGATCATGCCAATCTCGCTCGATCACCAGCCCTATCTTGGCGACCGGGTCGAGCTGATCGCCGCCGAAAAGGCGGGGATCATGAAGGCCGGCCGGCCTGTCGTCATTGGTCATCAGGACCATGATGCGGCTCTCGACGTACTGGTATCGACCGCCGAGCGGCTGCGCTGCCCGACCGCCGTCTTCGGCCAGGACTTTTCTGCCCATGAGGAATATGGCCGACTGGTCTATCAGGACGAATTCGGCCTTGGCGACCTGCCGCTGCCGCGCCTGCCGGGCCGGCATCAATATGCCAATGCCGCCGCCGCCATCCGCGCCGTCAAGGCCGCAGGCTTTGTCGTCACCGAGACGATGATGGAAAAGGCGATGATCTCGGTCGAATGGCCGGGTCGCCTGCAGCGCCTGACAGAGGGCGAGCTGTTGCCGTACGCTCCGGAAGGCGCGGAAATCTGGGTCGATGGCGGTCACAATCCCGGCGCCGGCGAGGTCATTGCCGAAGCTATGGCCAGTTTCGAGGAGCGTCAGCCGCGCCCGCTATTCCTGATCATCGGCATGATCAACACCAAGGATCCCCTAGGCTATTTCAAGGCATTCACGGGTCTGGCGGAAAAGGTCTATTGCGTGCCGATCCGTGGCAGCGAAGCGATGATCGATCCGGTCATCCTGGCAAATTCGGCCTATGACGCCGGCCTGGTGGCCGAGCCCATGTTGACGGTCCGCCAGGCGCTGGACGAAATCCGGGAACTGGCCGTACCCAACATGCCCGCTCCGCGCATCCTGATCGGCGGCTCGCTCTATCTCGTCGGTGATGTCCTTGCCGACAACGGCACGCCGCCGAAGTAACAAATACGGCTTGCGAGGAGGCTAAATGAAGAAGGGCGTTCTCAACACCTGGTATCTGCCTCTCGTTACCATTGGCGCATTGTATCTCGGTTTAGCCGCTCCAGCCCAATCGGCTCCTTCCACAGCAACGCCGCCGCCTCCGACCGCCGTGCAATTGCACAGCGCGATGGAAGCGGTAAAGTCGGGTGTTCCCCGGATTGCGGAGTTTCCCGGTTGTCTGCCAGCTTTTCAGCGGCCGGAAAATGTGCGGCTCTGCGTCCTGAAATTACAGGGCTCCTATGATGGCTTTCAGGAAATCCCATTCCGCTTTTCCAAAGGCCATTGGGCGGTTCTGCTGGACAAGACAGGAAAGCCAGCGGAGACGAGCGCGGCCTGCGCTCCGGTCACTGTTGCCCAAAGTGCGCTTCGCCGGCTGCGCGGTGACGACAATCTGAGAGTGACTGGTGAGGTCGACGATGGCGAAGGCAATTTCACCGATCGGCGCGGCACCAATCGTGATCGTCAGGGAGCTTATCGTCTGATGTGCCGTTATGAGGTCGCAAAAGGTGCGGGCCAAAAGGAACTCGTCATTGCCTATGTTTGGTACGATGGATCGCAATATCTCATCGATGCGGACGTAGAGGTTTGGGACGACAATTGATCTATCGGGCGATGAGCCACCTTTGCAAAGCAGTTGAGCCCAACAAAAAAGCCCGGACAAACCGGGCTTTTTGATTCATATCAGTCGATACCTGATCAGGCGGCGGCAGCGCCTTTGATCCAGCTTTCCAGAGCTGATTTCGGAGCGGCGCCAACCTTGATGTCGGCGACTTCGCCGGCCTTGAACATGGCAAGCGTCGGGATCGAGCGAACACCGAACTGGGCAGCCAGTTCCGGGTTCTCATCGATGTTGAGCTTGGCGATCTTCACCTTGCCTTCGAACTGCACGGAGAGTTCATCGAGCGACGGGGCAATCATCTTGCACGGACCGCACCATTCGGCCCAGAAATCAACGATGACAGGCTCTGCGGAGTTAAGAACTTCGGAGGCGAAGTTAGCATTATCGACTTTTACGGTAGCCATAGGCTGCTCCTTTACCGGGATTTGCGGTTGGAATGTATGTGAGGGTACGGTGCCTCATTTTCAATGTTCGGTATTTCACTTTGTCTTGAGCTCCGCAAGCGTCAATGCTAGCGCCTCGCCGGACAGCGTGTGGATCGAGGCATTCTCGGTATAGACGAGCACGCAATCGATACGCTTGCCCGGATAGAGCGGCGAGAGGATCTCGCGATAGATGGCAAGCTGCGCCCGATGAGCGAAGGGAATTTCCTTTGCCGAGCGTGGAGGCACCCGGTTGGTCTTGTAGTCGAGGATGACGACGCGGTCGTCGAGCACGGTCAGCCGGTCGATGCGGCCGGAGACGGCATAGGCCTGGTCATCGAGTGTCAGCGTGCCCATGATCGAGACTTCGGCCTGGGCATGGGCGCTGAAAACGCCCTGCAGTTCCGAGTGCGATAGCAACGCCATCACTGAGCCGAGCAGCGCATCGCGTTCTGCCTGCGGCCAGAAGCGTGCGGCCCGTTCGGCATAGCGCCGCGCTGCCTCGGCGCGATCCGCTGGCGCGATTTCCGGCAATGTCTGCAGCATGCGGTGGATGAAGCGGCCCTTTTCCAGCGAGCGATCCGACTTGGCCTTCTCGGTGAACAGCGGCGAGGCGACGAGCAGATTGTCAGCTTCGTCGTCGATGACGGTGCCGGCGCCGGAAGGGCTGAGCGGCCGAGGCAGGTTTCGCTGCGGCGGCAGCGGTCGGCTGAGCCCGACGGGTAGCGCGCCACGGTCGATGGCTTTTTCCGCTTGCTCCATACGCTCGAAACTGCGCTCGACCTGGGTGACGCGCCAGCTCAATCCCTGCCACTCGCCATCCGGCCCGGAGAAACTGACGGGCGTGCAGCGCTCGCCGTCCTGGCGCAGTGCCGCGGAAATCATGGCGTGCCATGTATCGGCATTCTCACGGATGCCGCGATAGCCGCAGATGATCAGCCGGTCGGCGGCGCGGGTCATGCCGACATAGAGCAGGCGGCGATATTCCTCTTCCGTCAGCGATTGCAGTCTGGCTGTATCGGCCTGCGTCAATGAATTGGCGAGCGCCGAGACCGGCACCCAGACCGGCAGCGGGATGTCTTGTTTGCCGGTCTCGATCAACCGCATCTTCGGCAGGTGCGTATGGGTGAAGGCCTTGCCGCCGCCATCGACGAGGAAGACGATCGGCGCTTCCAGGCCCTTGGAGGCATGCACGGTCATGATCCGCACCTCGTTGCGGCCCTTGTCCTGCTCGCGCTTCACCGTCGGCGCTTCCAGTTCTAGCGTCGAGACGAAGGACTGCAGGCCCGGCAGGCCGGAGGTCTCGTGGTCGAGCGTGAAAGTCAGGAATTCATCGAGGATATCGCTGACCTCGGTGCCGAGCCGCGCCAGAAACTGCCGCCGGCCGCCGAAGCTGCCGAGCACGCGGGCATAGAAATCATGAACGGACAGGCTTTTCGACAAAGCGAGGAAGGTTTTCAGCCGGTCGACCGCATATCGGAACCGCTCATTGCCGTCATCGGCAAATTTCTGCAGGTGGGTCCACACACTTTCATTGCTGTCGCGAAGGGCCGCGACGGCAAAGACGTCGTCTTCACCGAGATCAAACAGCGGACTTTTCAAAAGAGCAGAGAGCGACAGGTCATCTTCCGGCAGCAGCAGAAAGCGGCCAAGCGCTAGCAGATCCTGAATGGCGATATGGGTGGTCAGCACCAGCCGGTCGGCGCCGGCCACGGGGATATTGTTGCGTCGCTTCAGCGCCCGGGTCAGCGCATTGACGAAGCTGTCGCGCTTGCGCACGAGCACGAGAATGTCGCCGGCCTCGATGAAACGGGCCTTGCCCTTGTCGATGATCGTCTCGCGGCCAATGAGATTGCCGATCGTCTGCGCCATGCGCCGCGCCAGGATCGCCGCCGGCGCGCTTTCCGGCGTCGAATCGAACGGTGCCGTCCAATCCTCTTCCTTCGCCGCCGGCTCCGGCGCGATCATCTCCCAGAGATCGACGGCGCCGGGATGGCCGATGCGGCTTGAGCGATGCACGACCGGCTCGTCGACGGCGCTCAGCCCGCGGGCATTTTCGGGCGCGGTGAAGACATGATCGACGGCGGCGAGCACATCGGCTGTCGAGCGGAAGGAGAGCGGCAGGCGGATCGAGGAAAACTGCTGGCCGCTGGTTGCCACCCGCCGCCGTGTCCGGTCGCTCTCCTCGGAGAAACGTTCGGGCCGCGCACCCTGGAAGGAATAGATTGACTGTTTCTCGTCGCCGACCGCGAAGATTGTCCGCAGCGTCTGCCGCGCGCTTTCACCGGAGAAGAAATCCTCCGCCAGCGACTGGATGACGCTCCATTGGATCGGGCTGGTATCCTGCGCCTCGTCGACGAGAATATGGTCGATGCCCTGGTCGAGCTTGTAGTGAATCCAGGGGCCGACATCCTTCTTGGTCAGAAGATCGGCGGTGCGGGTGATCAGGTCTTCGAAGTCGAGCTGACTGCGGCGTTTCTTCAGCTCTTCATAGTCGCGGTTCAGCCGGTCGGCCAGAACGAGCGCCGCGCGGGTGGCGCGATACATCCGCATCAGCTTCAGTCTGTCGCGGCAGGTAACGACATGAGCGCGGGCGGTGGCTACCGCTTCGGCAAGTGCCGGCGCATCCGCCAGCATCGCCTTGACGAAGAACTGGCTGTCGGATTTCGGCTCGCCCTTGCCGGTCAGCATCACCTTTTCGAGGATGTCCGCCCGGGCGACCGGATTTACCTCGCGCTTGGCGAGACGCAGCCCGTAGGCAACCTCTTGCGCCTTCGCGCCGCCTTTCTCGTCGGCAAGCGTCAGATAAAGCTCCAGCGTCGCGCCGGAAAGGCCGGGCAGCGGCCAATATTGCTCCGCGATGCCGGCTTCCGTGTCATCGGCGGAAAGACCAAGCCGGGCGAGCAGCACGGCGTCGATGCCGCCTTTCCGCTCTGCATCCGTGGTGAAGCGTCGGATGGCGTTGCGCTTGGCGACAATATCGCCAAGCAGCGTCTCCAGGCCGGATTCATCGCCGAGATCGAGAACATAGGAAAAGGCCTCCGCAAGTTCGGCATCCCGCTGCGGCGTCGTTGCCGTCAGCAACGAGCGACGTGCGTCTTCCAGCAGGGTCGCGGCTGCGCGGTCGTCGAGAACGGAGAAATGGCCGGCGACATTGGCCTCCAGCGGAAATTGATGCAGCAGCGCCTCGCAGAAGGCGTGGATCGTCTGGATCTTCAGCCCGCCCGGCGTTTCCAGCGCCTTGGCAAAGAGCCGCCGGGCCTCGGCGAGCTTGAACAGATCCGGCTCCGCGCCCTCGATCTCGGTAATCCGCGTTTTAAGCTCTTCATCCGACAAGGTTGCCCAGGCGGCCAGCCGGTCGAAGACGCGGTTCGACATTTCGGAGGCGGCGGCCTTGGTATAGGTCAGGCAGAGAATGGCCGAAGGCCGCGCGCCGTCGAGCAGCAGGCGGATGACACGCTGTGTCAGTACATGCGTCTTGCCGGAACCGGCATTGGCCGAGACCCAGGCGGAGCGCTCGGGATCGGAGGCGATGGATTGCTGCACCGTCGTCCAGCCGATCCAGGCGCCGGCATCGTCGCTCTCGGGCAGGGCGGCCAGTTCGCTTACGGGAAGATCACTCATCGCCGCCGCCTTCCTGCTCGGTCTCCGCCGTCGACCATTCCGAGACGCGGGCGAGGTGATCGTAATCGCCGCCATATTCGAATTGCTGCGCCGGGATCAGCCGCGAGGAGAAGCCCTTTTCGCCGGATTGCAGCAGGGAAACGAATTTCACGAGCTGGTCCATCGATTCCTGCGCCAGATCCAGAGCCGATTTCGTTTCCGTCTTGCCGCCACGGCTCGAGAGCTCGTTGTTGACCTGATCGACCTTGAAGCGATCTCCGGGTCTCAGCCGCACGTAAAGCAGGTTTTCCGGGACGAGTGCGTCGATATCGCGGAAGGCGCCGGCCTTGAGCGCATAGGCTTCCAGCGCCAATTGCGGATCAAGCAGCGTGCGGGCCTGCGCCGGCGAGGGATTGTAGCCGGTCTTGTAGTCGATGATATCGGCAGCCTTGCCACCCTTGAAGTCGATGCGGTCGGCGACGCCGGTGAGCCGGATGCCGATCGGTTCGATCTGGACGCCGGCCGGCACTTCCGTTGCCGTCCTGCGGATCTCCGGCCGTCGCTCCGCTTCCCAGATAAGGAAGGCACGCGCGACTTCGCGGAAGCGCGGCCGCCAGACGCTGTCGATATGAACGGGCAATTGTTCCGCATCGAACAGCTCGGTGAGAATACAGTCCATAGCCAGCGATGCATCCGGCGTGCCGGCGATATGGCCCTCGCGAATGAAGCGGTCGATGATCTTGTGATAGAGCGTGCCGCGTTCGGCCGGGCCGGGATCGCGGTTGAAGGGATCGATCGGGTCGAGCCGCAGCACGCGCCGGGCGTAGATCGCATAGGGGTCGCGGCGGAGACGGCCAACCTCGCTGAAGGAATAGCTTTTCGGCTGCAGCTCGGCGGGCGGTCTTGGTGCCGGTCTTTGCGCCGGAGTCTGATTTTCACCCTGGTCGATCATCCCGGCCCAATGACGATATTGATCGCCGCGCGCCTTCAATTCGCTGGAAAATGCCTTGCCGCCCAGCGCCATCAGCCGCTGCAGCCAGCGAGAGGCCACGGTCGGGGTCGAACCTTGACGCAATGCGCGCGAATAGATCAGGTCGCGCGTGCCGTTCGCCATTTCGAAATCGTGGGCAAGTTGGCCGATGCGCCGCTCCGGCGGCTCCAGGCCGATCTCGGTTTTCATCGTGCGGGAAATGAAGGGGTTGTTGGCGGTCTGGCCGGGCCAGGAGCCTTCGTTCAGCCCGCCGAGGATCAGCGTATCGACGCTCTGCAGGCGTGCTTCCAGCGTACCGAAGATGAACAGGCGCGGATGGCTCAAGGCGCGTGGCTTGACCGCCTGGCCGGCGCAGAGCGCCGCCATGATATCGATCCATTGCGGCCCGTCCGCTTCCAGCTGCCCGTCGGTATCGATGATTTCCTTCAGCAGGCTGGCGAGCGTATCGCCTGCCTCGCCGGACCAGAGTGCGGCCAGATCGCCGCGCTCGTCGGCGGCGACGGCTTCCAGCGCCCGGCCGGTGCGCTCGGCCCATTCGGAAAGGGTGGGGAGGCCGTCAGGTGATTGCTGCGAAAGCGCGGATGCCAGGGGCTCACATGCCCTGGTGACTTGGCGTGCCAGTTCGCGCGCCCGGTCCACCGCTTCGGGGGCCAAGGATTTGCGCCATTGCGGCGCGTGGCGGCTTTTCGCTTGTTCGGCAAGCTGGCGGTCGAGCAGCGGTTCCAGCGCGCCGATGTCGACATCGGCAATGCCGCCCCTGAGCGCCAAGATCTCCAGCGCATCGACGCCGAGTTGCAACGCGTCCTGCGGAAGGCTGAAACGGGCAAGGGGGTGCTTGAGCAGCGAAACGATGGCGACGGGATCGCCGGGGCGCAGCGTCGCTTCGAGCAGCAACTGCAAGAGCGCGCCCTGCGGCGTGGCGGTCAGCGGCGTGCCGGCTGAATCGTCGGCGGTGATGCCGAAGCGCGCCAGCTCCGCCGTCACCCGCCGCGCCAGATTACGGTCCGGCGTGATCAGTGCCGCCTGGCTTTCGCCGCCATCCCGTCCCGGCTTTTCCAGCGCCAGACGTAAGGCGATGGCAATCGCCGTCGCCTCCTCGCGCTCGTTTGCCGCCTCGATCAGGGCGACATCGGCAAAGGCATTGGCGATCATGTCGGAGCCAAGTGTTTGCTGCCACGCGCCCCAGCCGCTGGTCGCCTTTGCCGGCGCCAGGGCGCGCGACAGGATCTCAGCGCGCATCTGCATGTCCCCGGTCGCCTCGGCGATGGCTTCGACATCGCTGCGGGGCGTGTGCAGCCGCTTCAACAGCAACGACAGGCCATATTGCGAATGGCTGCGCGTCGTCGGATCGACCCTTTCGCCGATGCCGGTTTCCGGTGCCACCAGCTGCCAGTCCTCTTCCGGCATTGTGAGATCGAGCCCCGGCAGGACGATCACCCCTTGCGGCAGGGAGGCGACAGCCGCGATCAGCTCCGCCGTTGCCGGCACCGAACCGGTCGAGCCGGCGATGATGATCGGGCCGGCATGCTGCATGGTGGCGATCCGCTGCGCCTCGGCGCGCAGAATGGCGTTGCGGTGCCGGGCGGGCGAGGACTTGCCGAGTTCCTCCAGCCGCGCCGGCCAGAAGGCGCTGGCAATCTGCAGGAATTCGGCGGTCAGTTGCCACCAGAGCGCATGGTCGTCGGCGCTGAGATCGGCAAGGGCTGCCCAATCGCGATCTTCGGTCTCGATGGAATCGATGAGTTCTGCAAGATTGCGGGCGAGCCAGATGGCATCCGCCGGGCTTGCGGGGGCAACCAGCGGCGAGTCCGAATGGATGTCGCGCACGATCTGCGGCAGCTTGTTGCGCCAGGCAAGGATCAGCCGTGCCAGCTCCAGCAGGCGGGCGGTATTGGCGAGCGGCTGCGCCAGATCCGCAGTCGCCGGCAGCGTCTCCTCGAAATAGCCGCTGTCGTCGTCGGTCTCGCCGAGCGGACGGATCACCGGCAGGATGGCGGAGCGGCCGCCGAGCAGATCGACGAATTCCGAACGCAGCACGCGCGCCGCGCGCCGTGTCGGCAGGAAGATCGTGACCTTGGCGAGCGACAGCGGATCGCTCGGATCATGGCGGAAATGCTCGGTCAGCCGGCCGTCGCAAAGGGCGCTGGCAAGGGTCTTCAGGAAGGGCAGGCCCGCCGGGATCGTCAGGATGCGTTGCCGGTGCCCACTCGTCATCGTCTCACGCAAACGCCCGGAAAGTCCGGATCGTTTCCTCCGCCTCGCCGACCGCCTCCGGCGTGCCGACAGTCAGCCAATGACCGTCGAGTATCGTGCCGTAAAGCCGGCCCTTGGCGATCGACTTGTCGTAATAGGTATTGACGTTGAAGGCATCATCAGGCGCATCGTCAAGAACGGCTGGGGTCATGACCAGCGTACCCGCATAGACGACGCCATTCTGAGCGACATCGCGATAGCGCGAAAGCCGGCCATCGTCAGCCAGGCCGAAATCGTTCTTGCCATTATGGCCGGTGGTCTTTTCGAGCGCGACACAGAGCATGGCCATGTCCATGCGCTCGGCATCGAAGAATCCGGCTAAGCGTTGCAGATTGGTGGGGCGACCCTGTGTTTCACCGATCCAGAACAAATCTGAATTCATGACGAAAACCGGGTCACGGCCCAGAAGCTTCAGCCCCTTGGCCAGCCCACCGCCATTGTTCATCAACGCCTCCCGCTCGTCCGAAATCAGGATTTCGAGCTTGCGGTAATTGCGCAGATGCGCCTCCATCTGGTCGGCATGGTGATGGACATTGACCACTACTTGCTCGACGCCGGCGTCTGCCAGCGCATCCAGCGCATAGTCGATCATCGGCTTGCCGGCGATCCTTACCAGCGGTTTCGGGATGGTGTCGGTGATCGGGCGCATACGGGTTCCGAGCCCCGCGGCCAGCACCATGGCTTGTTTGATGGTCATCTCGTCTCGAACTCGTGATTCGGCTGCTGTCTTCCTTTAGCATAACGCCGGAAAACCGTCGCCCGGTCTCGAGGGCTATGCCTCGCCTATCCCGGCCTTCGCGCACCAGTCGCGCAAGGGGGCGAGCGCCTCATGCTCGAAAGCAATGGCGAGATAGCTGAGTGTGCGCGGCATATGCTTCAGGTAGCCGGGCTTGCCGTCGCGCTGCAATAGCCGCACCCAGAGGCCGGCAAGCTTGCAATTGCGCTGCGCCGACATGATCGCCCAGCTCTTCTGGAAGCCGGCTTCATTGAAATTGCCCTGCGCATGTCGAAGCGTGAGATAGTCGGCCATCAGCTGGTCGTGCAGCGGACGCTCGATGGTGACGCGCGCATCCTGGACGATCGAAGCGAGGTCGTAGGCAGTCGGCCCGATCATCGCATCCTGGAAATCGATGAGGCCGACGCGCTGGATGCCTTTTTCCTTTGCCCGCCAGATGAGGTTGGGCGAGTGGAAGTCGCGCAGCAACAGGCTCTTTTCGGCACCGTCCAGTTGATCGATCAGAGCGTCCCAGATCGCCAGATAGTCGGCGCGCTCTTCGTCGGTGGCGGGTGTGCCGCGTTTCCACGGCAGATGCCAGTCGATGAGCAACCGCGCTTCCATCTTCATGGCCGTGCGGTCGAAATCGGGGACGTGATGGATATGGTTCGGCGTGACCGGAATATCCCGTGGAATAGTCAGACCGTGCAGATGCGCGAGACAGGCAACGCTGGCGCGATAGCGCTCGACAATCGGCCTGCCATCATCGTCGAGCACGCCGTCGGTGCCGAGATTCTCGATCAGCAGGATGCCCTTGTTGTAATCGACCGCAAAGACCTCCGGGGCGGCAAAGCCGTTTTTATGCAATTCATTGGCGATCGCCACGAAAGGATAGGCGTCTTCGGCCAGATGCGCGACCTTGGGATAGGGCTTGCCGTCGAGCACCG
Source organism: Rhizobium lusitanum (assembly GCF_014189535.1). Classification (NCBI taxonomy): domain Bacteria; kingdom Pseudomonadati; phylum Pseudomonadota; class Alphaproteobacteria; order Hyphomicrobiales; family Rhizobiaceae; genus Martinezella; species Martinezella lusitana. Next base: position 2,528,245 of record NZ_CP050308.1, read on the forward strand.
CCGGTCCCTCCGGCAGGCGCGGCCAGTCCATCAGGATCACTTGGCTGCCGCCGTCCTGCGGATAGATCGATTCATAGGCGCGCAGTGACGCATCGCCCGTCAGGAACCGGCGCTCGGCAGCCGCATAGCCGTTGGCATCGAGAAAAGCGCGGATCGCCAAAACGCGCTGGATGCGGGCCAATTGCTTGGCAGGCGCCGTTATCGTCGCCCGGCGCCCTTCGCCCTCGTGCTCCAGCTTGAGGTCGATGCGCTCTCTCGGCAGCTCGCTCTCGGCCATCTCCGGCCATTCCACCAGGCAGATGCCGGTTTGCAGCGCTTCGTCAAAGCCGAGTTCGGCCAGTTCGCTCGGATCGCCGAGGCGATAGAGGTCGAAATGCGAGACCGGAATGCGCAGCTCGTAGGATTGCACCAGCGTGAAAGTCGGGCTTGGCACGTCGAGTTCGGTGTCGTCGGCCATGGCGCGCAGGAGGGCGCGGGCAAGCGACGATTTCCCGGCGCCGAGATCACCCGACAGCGCCACGCAGTCGCCGGCCCTTAGCGCCAGCGCCAAATCCTCGCCGACCCGGGTGGTCGCTGCGTCGTCTGCCAGGAAAAGGGAGATGCTGGTGTTTGCTGCTGTCATTCTGCTGCGACGGAGTGCGGCGATTCGGCGGAAGGGATCCGGCAGTTGACCGTGGTTCCCTTGCCTGGCTGGCTTTCGATCGAGACATGGCCGTCATGCAGGCTGACGAAGCTTTCGACGATGGAGAGGCCGAGGCCCGCGCCGCTGCGTTTGCCGCCCTTGCCGTTGGAGGCAAAGCGTTTGAACACCGTGCGCATGATCTCTTCCGAAATGCCCGGACCCTTGTCGGCGACCGAGAAAACGAAATCAGTGCCGTCACGCGCGCATTTGAGCGCGATGGTCGATCCTTCAGGCGCGAAATTGGCGGCGTTGGTCAGAAGCTTGAGCAGGATCTGCTTCAGCCGCTGTTGATCGGCGACGACGGAGCCGAGATGGGCGGGGACGGTGATTTCCAGCGTCACGCCGCTTTCCTGCAGCCGGTCGGCGATCTGCATCGACACTTCGTCGAGAAGGTCGTCGAGCGCAATCTCGGAATAGTTCAGCCGCATGATGCCGGCATCGACGGTCGCCAGATCGAGAATGTCGTTGACCAGCGTCAGGAGGACTGCGGACGAAGTGGAGATATGGTCGATATACTCCGCCTGCCGGTCGTTCAGGGAACCGATGCCGGGCGTTTTCAGGAGATCGGTGAAGCCGATGATGTTGGTCAGCGGCGAGCGCAGCTCGTAGGACACATGCTGGACGAAATCGTTCTTCAGCTCGTCGGCCTTCAGCAGCGCTTCGTTCTTTTCGGTGAGCGCCCGCTCGGCCCGCACGCTGTCGGTCTTGTTGACGAAGGTCAGCATGGTCTGCGCGTTCGGCAGCGGAATGACGGCATAGTCGAGGACGAGGTTGGAATAGAGCTCCAGCGTGCCCTGCGACGACGGACGTTCGTCGTCGAAGCTGGTGATCTGCTCGGCAAAGCGTTTCCAGCCATCCGGCCGGTCATAGGAGGGCGTGCAGGCTTCGGCCAGCGTCTGGATATGCGTGCCGGGCTTGGCCTGGATTTCGGTGATGTTCCACAGGATGCGGAACGCCGGGTTGGAGAGGCGAATGCGGCCATCGGGGCCGAACACGGCCACACCTTCGGAGAGATGGTCGATGGTCTCGCCCTGCACCTTGACCAGCGTATTGTAGCGCGTTTCGAGATCGACCTGCTCGGTCAGGTTCTCGAACACCCAGGTGGCGCCGCCTTGCGGATGGGCGGTGGCGAAGACGCGGAGAATCTGGCCGTTCGGCAGGTGCCAGAGGTCGGTTTGCGTGTCGAGCGCGCGGTAGACGGAGAGCACGCCGTCTTTCCAGGTCTTCCAGTTCAGTTGCTCCGGCAGCTTCTTGGCGCTGCGCAACCGGTCCAATAGCTCACTGTTGTCCGGCTTCTTCTCGAGGAAGGCGATATCGAATTCCCAGAGCTGAACGAAGGCCTGATTGTAGAATTGCAGCCGCCGGTCGCCGTCGAAGATCGCAACCGGTGTTGCCAGATGATCGAGCGTTTCGGCGTGGCTCTTCAGTGTACGTTCCAGCTCGGCGCGCACGGTCTCCGTTTCAGAAACGTCGATGGCCATGCCGGCCGAACCGCTCGGCAACTTGACGTCGACGACGTCGAAGAAGGTGCGGTTGCCGTGAACGACGGTGGAAATCTTGTCGTGGAAGGGCGATTCCGGTGTGGCGGAGGCGCGAATGCGCTCGCGGGCGATGGTGGTCAGGAATTCGCGGCTTTCGCGAATAGCCTCATCCGGCGACACGGCCTCGACCGCTTCGCCATAGGCGTGGTTGACCCAGGTGAGCTGGCCGTCGGCGTCGCGTTGCCAGACCGGCAGGTCGATGGCGTCGAGCAGGTTCTGGAAGGCGGAGATCGAAGTCATCAGCCGTTCGCGCTCGATCTTCAGCTCGGCCAGTTCGGCGCGCAGATTGTTGAGCGCGATGAAGCGGACGAAAGCGCGACCGCCGGAGATGCGGCCCTGCGCTTCCAATATCTCTTCGCGGTTCGTTTCGACCACGATGTCGAAGCTCTGGCCATTGCCGCGCAGCTTGTCGATCGCCTTTTCCAGCTCGCCGGCCGACCAGGATTTCAGCCAGCGGCCGAAAGCGAGAAACTCGTTGTCCTGCGGCGCGCCGGTCTCGACGGGGAGCTGGCCCAGCAGCTCCGGCCGTGCGTTTTGGCCGTCCCAGATGATAATGCGGCGGTTCTTGTCGGCGATCAGCGCCTGATATTGCGAGATGCGCTGGTTGGCATCGGAGAGCGCCGTGCGGATTTCGCGGCTCTCGCTCTCCAGATTGCCGCGCTGGCGGACCATCCATACGGTCGACAGCAGCGCCGCTGAAATCACGCCGATGATGACCGAAAACACGGCCATTTCGGAGGAGGTGAAGAGGCGGACTACCGTCGGCGAGGTCGAAATGGTCTGCGCAAGAACTGGACCCGCCAGGCCGGTTGCGATGCCGCCGAAAATGCTGAGGCGCAACAAGCGCGCCAACGAGGCCAATGGGCGGATATCCCTGCGCCGCTTCATCCACGGCAAAAGCATATTTGCGCCGCCCTGCCATCGCCGCGCGGATGCCTTTTCGGGCATTGCCGACTCAAGCAGGTTGTCGTTCGCTTCAGACATAAGCGGTCTGTCTCCGTCCCATAATGTGCCGCATCTCGACAAGACATCCCATTTTCATGGCTCCGGGCATGCCCCGGTTCGTCACGAATCAAGTCTAAAAACAATACCGCCTAAGGGAATCGTCGGGAAGGGAGTCGGCCAAAAAATAAGCCCCGGCATTTGTCAATGCCGGGGCCACAAGATGTTGTGGATATAGATCGTAAGATTAGTATCTGTAGTGGTCAGACTTGAACGGGCCCTGCGTTGAGACGCCGATATACGCAGCCTGCTCGCCAGAAAGCTCGGTTAACTTCACGCCGAGCTTGCCAAGATGCAGGCGCGCAACCTTTTCGTCGAGATGCTTCGGCAGCACATAGACCTGGTTCTGGTATTGGTCGGGCTTGGTGAAGAGCTCGATCTGCGCCAGCGTCTGGTTGGTGAAGGAAGCCGACATGACGAAGGACGGATGGCCGGTGGCATTGCCGAGGTTCAAGAGGCGGCCTTCGGACAGAAGGATGATGCGGTTGCCCTTGGCGAACTCGATCAGGTCGACCTGCGGCTTGACGTTCGTCCACTTGAGGTTACGCAGTGCTGCAACCTGGATCTCGTTGTCGAAGTGGCCGATGTTGCCGACGATCGCCATGTCCTTCATCGCGCGCATATGGTCGATGCGGATGACGTCCTTGTTGCCGGTGGTGGAGATGAAGATGTCGGCGCTGGAGACGACGTCTTCGAGCAGGACCACTTCATAGCCGTCCATCGCAGCCTGGAGCGCGCAGATCGGATCGACTTCCGTGACCTTGACGCGGGCGCCGGCGCCCGAGAGCGAGGCAGCCGAACCCTTGCCGACGTCGCCGTAGCCGCAGACGACGGCGACCTTGCCGGCCATCATCACGTCGGTGGCGCGGCGGATGCCGTCGACCAGCGATTCCTTGCAGCCGTACTTGTTGTCGAACTTCGACTTGGTGACTGAGTCGTTGACGTTGATCGCCGGGAAGGGCAGCAGGCCCTTCTGGCTGAGCTGGTACAGACGGTTGACGCCGGTGGTGGTTTCCTCGGTGACGCCCTTGATGGCGTCGCGCTGCTTGGTGAACCAGCCCGGCGAAGCCGCCAGACGCTTCTTGATCTGTGCGAAGAGGATTTCTTCTTCTTCCGAATGCGGGTCGGAGAGGACATCCTCGCCGGCTTCGGCGCGGGCGCCGAGCAGGATGTACATGGTGGCGTCGCCACCATCGTCGAGGATCATGTTGGAGACGCCGCCGTCGGTCCACTGGAAGATCTTGTCGGTGTAGATCCAGTAGTCTTCGAGGCTTTCACCCTTGATGGCGTAGACCGGAACGCCGGAAGCGGCGATCGCGGCGGCGGCATGGTCCTGGGTGGAGAAGATGTTGCACGAGGCCCAGCGAACCTGAGCGCCAAGGGCGACCAGCGTTTCGATGAGAACGGCGGTCTGGATCGTCATGTGCAGCGAGCCGGTGATGCGCGCGCCCTTGAGCGGCTGCGTTTCGCCGAATTCGGCGCGGCAGGACATCAGGCCCGGCATTTCGGTCTCGGCGATCGTGATTTCCTTGCGGCCGAAGTCGGCAAGGCCGATATCCGCGACGATGTAGTCGTTTTCAGTGCTCATCAGAGGTCTCCAGCCTGAACGATGCAATCGCGCCTGGGCTAACGCCTCGGCCGAATGCAACAAAATTGCACGCTGACAGCGTGGTAGGATGATGCCGTGTAGCAGGCTTCAGGCTGGAAATCAATAATGATATAAAGAAGTCTTTATGTCTTTATATCCCAATTCGTGAGACCAAGCAGCGAGTGCTTACATCTCTTCGCCGAACTTGTTGGCTACGAGTTGGTCCAGCGCCTCGAGCGCTTCTGTAGCCTGCTTACCGCTGGCGGTTACCAGCACGCTGCAGCCTGGGCTTGCGGCAAGCATCATCAGGCCCATGATCGAGTTGCCGCCTACCGTGGTCCCGTCCTTCGAGACGGTGATGGTGGCGTCGTAGGCTTCGACGGTTTGTACGAATTTGGCGGAGGCGCGGGCATGGAGGCCGCGCTTGTTGATGATCAGAAGTTCCCGGGAAAGCGCTGTTGTCATAGGCGGGATGCTTGTCTCGTCATTTGCCGCTGAGTACGCGGCTGGCCACGTTGATGTATTTGCGCCCGGCCTCGGAAGCTTCGACCAGGGCCCGCTCCATGTTGTTGTCGCCGCGCACGCCTGCGAGCTTGATCAGCATCGGCAGGTTGACGCCGGCGATCACCTCGGTGTGGCCGCTATTCATGACGGAGATCGCAAGATTGGAGGGGGTACCGCCGAACATGTCGGTCAGGATGATGACCCCATGCCCATCGTCAGCGCTGGTCACGGCCTGCAGGATATCCTGCCGCCGCTTGTCCATGTCGTCTTCGGGACCAATCGATACCGTCTCTATGAACTTCTGCGGACCAACGACATGCTCGACCGCATGCCGAAACTCTTCAGCCAGCTTGCCATGAGTGACAAGCACAAGTCCGATCATGATATTACTGCTCCCATCGCACACGCAAACAGGTGGGCCATATCGCAATGCAGCAATGTCGTCCACCAGTGGGGGGACATCTTGGCGATGAAAAGACGAAGTGCAAGCTTAAAATACGATAATTGCGCGGTTGTAGAGGCGAGAATGGCCGATTAATCTAAATCCACAGCGATTTTTGCCATAATTACGGCGAGCGGATTAACCGATATTGCCGAGAGCCGGATCAGCGGCAGACAGATGGATCCGGTGACATCGACCTGCTCATTCTCGGGCGGAAGCCGCTCCGCCGTTGCCGGATCGACAGGGCGTATGGCGAAATGCATTTCGGCCTCAGAAACATGCGCAAGCCGGACAATACCGGTGTAGCGTATCTCCATCAGGCCGGCGATCGAAGGCGGGCATTCGGCGATGACGGCGCCGTCCCGACGCGTGATAAAAACCTGATCGTCGGCGACCAAAGCGGCGGCAAGGCCGAGCGGCTTGGCGGCGGCGAGGCAGGAAAGGGCAAGCGAGGATTTGCCGCTGCCCGAGGCCCCAAGAAACAGCAGGCCGGTCTTGCCGACGACGATCGCCGTTGCGTGGACGTTGGTCGTCTCGGTACTCATGCCGGTGTTTCGGCGGGCAGCGAGAGGATGAAGCGAGCGCCGAGCAGCGTCGTCCCGTCGGCATCGACGATGTTTTCGGCGCGCAGCGACCCGCCATGCGCCTCGGCGATCTGCCGGCTGATCGACAGGCCCAGACCCGAATTCTGACCGAAATCTTCCACTTCCGGCCGGTCGGTATAGAAGCGCTCGAAGATGCGGTCGATATTTTCCGCCTGGATGCCCTGGCCGTTATCCTCGATATAGATGACGCAGCGCGTTCTCGTGCGCGTCAGCTTGACCGTGATCTTTCCCGTCTCCTTGGCAACGAAGGAGCGAGCGTTTTCAATGAGATTGGTAATGATCTGCCCGATGCGCAGGTCATGGCCGTTGGCGGTGAATTTGGTTTTCGCGCCGGGCTTGCGGTCGACGATATATTCTATTTCGACCGACTTCTTGCTGTGTCCGACCTGCCGGGAAATATCGATCATGTCGCGCAGCAGAACTTCGAGGTCGAGGGATTTCTCGTCCGAGCGGGCGAGTTCGGCATCGAGGCGCGATGCGTCGGAGATGTCGCTGATCAGCCGGTCGAGACGACGCACATCATGCTGGATCACGTCCATCAGCCGCTTCTTGGAGTCGTCGCTTTTGGCGAGCGGCAGCGTTTCGACGGCGCTGCGCAGCGATGTCAGCGGGTTCTTCAACTCGTGGCTGACGTCGGCGGCGAAACTTTCGATCGCGTCGATGCGGTCGTAAAGTGCCGTGGTCATTTCGCGCAGCGCGATCGACAGGTTACCGATTTCGTCCTGGCGGGCGGAGAAATCGGGGATCTCCTCGCGCTCCTTGGCGCCACGACGCACGCGGATCGCCGCGGCCGAAAGCCGGCGCAGCGGATTGGCGATCGTCGAGGACAAAAGCAGAGACAGGACGACGTTGACCAGCGTCGCCACGCCGAAGACGCGCATGATCGCCAGCCGCTCGGCATGGACGATCTTGTCGATGTCGCCGGCCTGGGTTGAGAGCAGCAGCACGCCGAGCACGGCGCGGAAACGCTGGATGGGAACGGCGACCGAGACGATCAGCTCGCCCTTTTCCGTGGTACGCACGACAGCACCACGCACGCCGGTCAGCGCATTCATCACTTCCGGATAGATCGAGCCGTCGCCACCCGGCGCTTCCTTATAGACGGGCAGGTTGCCCGGTTGCAGCATCTTGTTGAGCAACCCGCTGAACCAGTCGGACCAGCTCTGCTTCTCGTCATCGACCGGCGGCAGGTCGTAGCGCAGCACCTGACCGCGCGAATAGAGATGGCGGCTGTCGAGCAGCAGGTTGGCGTCGGCGTCGAAGATGCGGGCGCGGGTGCGCGTCGGCGAGATCAGCCGCGTCAGTACGGGCGCTACCTTTTCCGGGTCGATCGGGAATTCCAGGTCCTCGTCGTTCGGGACAGGCGTGATGCTCTGGCCGGCCTGGAGCTCCAGCAGCTTCTGCGGGTCGATGGTGATGGAGTTGGTGTCAACGGAGGCGGACGCAGAGACGGCGCCGGCGATGATTTCGCCCTGGGTCAGCAGGCTTTCGACACGGGCGTCGATCAGCCCTTCGCGGAATTGATTGAGATAGAGGATGCCGCCGACGAGAACGACGAGGGCGGCCAGATTGAAAAACAGGATGCGCCGGGTCAGGCTCGAAAAGACGGCATTGCCGAAGATGCGGCGGATCAGCGTGAAAGGATGAGTCCATCGACGGCGGGCGGCTCTGGCACCGCTCGGGTTTTCTGCGTCGTCGATATCTCTGTGCTGCACCAGCTGTGCCAAGCCAACGGCCCTTTCGAAGAGCGGGATCGTCGATCCCGCCCGCATGCTCTTATTCCATTGTCCGCCGCATGGTCTAGTTAGCTATTCGAGCATGATGCCGAAAGTGTAAGCGGTTTCCGGACGACATCCGGCTCTAGGCAGCTTCGCGGAAGCGATAGCCGACGCCATACAGCGTTTCAATCATATCAAAATCGAGATCGACCATCTTGAATTTCTTGCGCAGCCGCTTGATGTGGCTGTCGATGGTGCGGTCGTCGACATAGACCTGCTCGTCATAGGCGGCGTCCATCAGGGCGTCGCGGCTCTTCACGACGCCGGGGCGCTGTGCCAGCGAGTGCAGGATCAGGAACTCGGTAACTGTCAGCGTCACCGGCTCGCCTTTCCAGGTGCAGGTATGGCGTTCCTGGTCCATGACAAGCTGGCCGCGTTCCAGCGAGCGGGCCTGCTGGGTGGCACCCGGCTTCGGGGCTGTGCCGCTGCCGACATTGTTTGCTGCTTCGCGGGCGGAGGCGCGGCGAAGCACGGCCTTAACGCGCTCGACCAGTAGGCGCTGCGAGAAGGGCTTGGTGATGAAGTCGTCGGCGCCCATCTTCAGGCCGAAGAGTTCGTCGATTTCCTCATCCTTCGAAGTCAGGAAGATCACCGGTATATCCGACTTCTGTCGCAGGCGGCGCAGAAGCTCCATGCCATCCATGCGCGGCATCTTGATATCGAAGATTGCCAGTTGCGGCGGCCGGGCGAGCAGACCATCGAGCGCGGAAGCACCGTCGGTGTAGGTTTCGACCTTATATCCCTCGGCTTCCAGGGCAATCGACACGGAAGTCAGGATATTGCGGTCGTCATCTACGAGCGCGATTGTCAACATGGTGTTCGTCTCCGTCATTAGTGCGCATCTCCCGGATTTGGAATCCAGCCCAGGTGGGTTGCCAGCTCGTTGGCGATAACCTGGCGCGCTTATGGGGGTAAAGGTGGAACAAATTGTGGCAAAGATAAAGGGGTAGATTGTCGAGCCCGAAAAACCCTGATCAGGAGTTGTGCGACGAAACGTCCCGATGGCGCACATTCAAACGATTTAAAATTATTGATATTTATCTAAATCGATTAAATGACTGATATCATTCGATATTTCTCGTTATTTGCTCTTGTGCTTTTAAAAAGACGCCGCTACGTTTGATTTAGTTTAACGGCCACGGCCCTGTAGAGGAATGAAGCGATGGAGCAAATCGGCGTCCGTAATCCCGCAATCGAACTCGACTCGATCGGCCTGGGAGCCGCCGCTAGCGTGCGCTATAACCTCTTGGAGTCCCACCTGTACGAGGAAGCGATTCGTCGGCGCGAAGCCGATCTGACCGCTCATGGCGCGCTGAGGGCATTGACCGGGCAACATACCGGCCGTTCGCCGAAGGATAAGTTCGTCGTCCGCAACGCCGTCACCGAAGACCAGATCTGGTGGGACAACAACAAGCCGATGTCGCCGGAGCATTTCGCACTGCTGCACAAGGACATGCTGGCGCATGTGCACGGCAAGGATCTGTTCGTCCAGGACCTAATCGGCGGCGCTGACCACGATTACGCCCTGCCGACGCGGGTCGTCACGGAATTTGCCTGGCACTCGCTGTTCATCCGCAATCTTCTCATCCGCCCCGAACGCTTGACGCTGGAAAGCTTCGCGCCGAAGCTGACGATCATCGACCTGCCAAGCTTCCGCGCCGATCCCGAGCGTCATGGCTGCCGCACGGAAACAGTGATCGCCTGCGACCTCGTCAACGGCATCGTCCTGATCGGCGGCACGTCTTACGCCGGCGAGATGAAGAAGTCGGTCTTCACCGTGCTGAACTACCTCCTGCCGGAACGCGGTGTCATGCCGATGCACTGCTCGGCCAATGTCGGGCCGGAAGGTGATGCGGCGATCTTCTTCGGCCTGTCAGGCACTGGCAAGACGACGCTGTCGGCCGATCCAACGCGCACGCTCATCGGTGATGACGAACACGGCTGGGGTGAAAACGGCATCTTCAACTTCGAAGGCGGCTGCTACGCCAAGACCATCCGCTTGTCGGCCGAGGCCGAGCCGGAAATCTATGAAACCACTCGCCGCTTCGGCACCGTGCTGGAAAATGTCGTGCTCGACGAGCATGGCGTACCGGATCTCGACGACGGCTCGCTGACGGAGAACACCCGCAGCGCCTACCCGCTGGAGTTCATCCCGAACGCCTCGGAATCCGGCATGACCGGTCATCCCGGGACGATCATCATGCTGACGGCTGATGCTTTCGGCGTTATGCCGCCGATCGCCAGGCTGACGCCGGAACAGGCAATGTACCACTTCCTCTCCGGCTACACCGCCAAGGTCGCCGGCACGGAAAAGGGTGTCGTCGAGCCGGAAGCCACCTTCTCGACCTGCTTCGGCGCTCCCTTCATGCCGCGCCATCCGACCGAATACGGCAATCTGCTCAAGGAGCTGATCGCTCGCCACGGTGCCGGCTGCTGGCTCGTCAACACCGGCTGGACCGGCGGTGCCTATGGCACGGGCCGACGCATGCCGATCAAGGCGACGCGCGCGCTGCTGGCCGCCGCTCTGAAGGGTGACCTCGACAAGGCCGAGTTCCGCATAGACCCGAATTTCGGGTTTGCCGTGCCGGTTGCCGTCGAGGGCGTCGACAGCGCCATTCTCGACCCGCGCTCCACCTGGGCCGATGGTCAGGCCTACGATGCGCAGGCAGCCAAGCTGGTGCAGATGTTCGTGTCGAACTTCGCCAAGTTCGAGGACCATGTCGACGGCAACGTTCGCGACGCGGCACCGGGATTGCGCGCCGCGGCGGAATAATCGGCCGCATCGCATTGATGACTCACGTGAAACCCCGGCAGCTGGTCTGCCGGGGTTTCATTTTGCCGCCATGCTGTTTTCAACCGCCGAACAATATGGGATAGACAGGCGCGGAGAAAACCATGGCCAGCGACGCGCTTTACATCAACGACCGGATCACCATTGCCGGCTGGGAACTGACGGAACAATTCGTTCTGGCGGGCGGTCCCGGCGGGCAGAATGTCAACAAGGTCGCAACCGCTGTCCAGCTCTTCTTCGGTCTCGTGAATTCGCCGTCGCTCAACGACCGCGTCAAGGCCAATGCCGTGAGGCTCGCCGGCCGCCGGGTCTCCAAGGACGGCGTGCTGATGATCGAGGCCAGCCGTTTCCGCAGCCAGGACCGCAATCGCGAGGATGCGCGCGAGCGCCTGAGGGAATTAATTCTCGAAGCCGCCGTTCCGCCGCCGCCGCCACGCAAGAAGACCAAGCCAACCAAAGGCTCCATCGAGCGGCGCTTGAAGGAGAAATCCGGCCGCTCCGAGGTGAAGAAGATGCGCGGTAAGCCGGGCGGCGACTAGACTTCAGGCCGTGGTTTGTCTGAGCTTTCAAGCGAGTTTCGTGTCACCGCAGCTCCAATAGAGGACTTTAAGCGGCTGAATTCTCCGCCACGGGCTTAATCGGTAGATCGTCACCGGAAACATGAGCGCTAGAACCCATAACGACTATGCCTTGACCGACAATTCGCCCCGCGACCTCGCCGCTCAAAACGAAATTTCCGTCATTCACGACATTTCGACCTATCCTACCAGAAACCACAGCGTTTCCCCCGGCATCAATAACGAGCCCACCGAGCAGGCTTCCTGACGACACCAGCTTTCCGCCGCGTTTAACATGGGTAACTCCGGTGACAGTGTTGCTTGCAACCACAATCTTGGTCACAACCAAATCACCAATATGCTGGCCCATTTCAGTCACTCCCTCAACCATTCGAATAGATAGTAAGCGCAGCTTATGAATTTTCTAGCTTCTAGCAATAGGCTTCAATTGTCGCCTTCAATAGGCAAGTCGCCAAGTCGATGAGCGCGTGGAGCCAAAATTATTGGTAGCCTTTGCTACACAAGACCGCAAAAATGCAGCGACACGCATCTACCTGACCGGCACTACCCACAGGAAAACATCGATGCTTCTTCCCAACGGAATTCGCCCTCTGCCCGGCTATCTCGACCGGCCCAAACAGGAAGCCTTGGTCGAGGCCATCCGCGCTGTCGTTGCCGAGGCACCGCTCTACACGCCGGCCATGCCTGGCACCGGCAAGGAGATGTCGGTGCGCATGACCAACTGCGGCCCGCTTGGCTGGGTGACGGACAAGCAGCGCGGCTATCGTTATCAGCCGACCCATCCTGCTACGGGCAGGCCGTGGCCGGTGATCCCACCGCAACTGTTGGAACTTTGGAGCGATATAGCCGGCTATGAAAAGCCGCCCGAAGCCTGTCTCGTCAATTTCTACAATGACGATGCCCGCATGGGCCTGCATCAGGATCGCGACGAACAGGATCTGGCGGCACCCGTGCTGTCGATCTCGCTCGGCAATACCTGCCTCTTTCGCGTCGGTGGTCTCAACCGCAATGATCGCACGCTATCCTTCAAGCTCTCCAGTGGCGACATCGTCGTCCTCGGTGGCGAGGGCAGGCTCTGCTTCCACGGCGTCGATCGCATCCATCCGGCGACATCGACGCTCCTGAAAAATGGCGGGCGGATCAATTTGACGCTGCGGCGCGTCAATCCCTGAGCGGGCGTCAGAGCTTCCTCAGCGCTACCTGCTCGATCAGATGGTTCTTGCCCTTCTGCAGGATCAGGTCGGCGCGCGGGCGGGTCGGCAGGATGTTCTGGCGCAGGTTCTTCAGGTTGATGTTCTTCCACAGTCCCTCGGCAATCCCGAGCGCCTCTTCCTCGGTGATCGAGGCATAGCGGTGAAAGAAGGAGTGCGGATCGCGGAAGGCGGTTTCGCGCAGCCGCATGAACCGGGTGACATACCAATTGTGGATCAGCGGCTCGTCGGCATCGATGTAGATCGAGAAGTCGAAGAAGTCCGAGACCATAGGTATGATCTTGCCGTCGGCCGGCAGGTGCCGCGATTGCAGCACGTTGATGCCTTCGAAGATCAGAATATCCGGCCGGTCGACGGTCTTGTATTCGTCGGGCAGCACGTCATAGACGAGATGCGAATAGCAGGGCGCCTTGACGTCCGGCTGCCCGGCCTTGATGGCCGAGAGAAAGCGCAGCAGGGCGGCGGTATCGTAGCTCTCCGGAAAGCCCTTGCGCTGCATCAGGTTGCGGCGCTGCAATTCGGCATTCGGAAACAGAAAACCGTCGGTGGTGATCAGGTCCACCTTCGGGCTCGAAGGCCAGCGGCGCAGCAGTTCCTTCAGGATACGGGCTGTGGTGGACTTGCCGACGGCGACTGAGCCGGCGATGCCGATGACGAAGGGCGTCTTGGCGACACCGTTGAGGCTAAGGAACCGGTTGCGCTGTTCGAACAGGATCTGCGAGGATTCGACATGCGACGACAAAAGCCGCGATAGCGAAAGATAGATGCGCCGGACTTCGTCGAGATCGATGGGGTCGCCCATGGAGCGCAGCCGGGTCACTTCGTCGGCGGTCAAGGTCAGCGGTGTATCGGCCCGGAATTTCGCCCATTCCTCCGTGGAGAAGAAATAGTAGGGCGAATAGGCTTTCGCCTGAAAAATATCGAGCGTCTCGGGTGTGGTCGGGGTTTTGGTTGCTATTGTCATCGCGTTCTACCGGCTTGCCTTCTCCTGAAGGCCGGATTGAGCGGTGCGCCTTTCGAGCTCACCCATGACATTCTGCAACGGAATGCCTGCTATCTTCAATACGACCATGAGATGATAAAGCAAATCAGCTGCCTCATAGGTGAGATTGTCGCGATCGCCGGTCACGGCGGCCATCACGGCCTCGATCGCTTCCTCGCCCAGCTTCTTTGCAGCTTTCGGCTGGCCGGCGGCGCAAAGCTTCGCCGTCCAGGATTCCTCCGGCGGCGCCTTGGAGCGCTCGTCGACGATCCTTTCGAGGTCGGAAAGGGTAAATCCGCTCATCCGCCTTGTCCCTTCTAATCGAGCCGCATGGGGATGCCATGCTCTGACATATACCGTTTTGCTTCGCCGACCGAATAGGTGCCGAAGTGGAAAATCGACGCCGCGAGCACGGCGGTCGCATGGCCTTCCTTGATACCGGCGACGAGATCGTCGAGGTCGCCGACGCCGCCCGATGCGATGACCGGCACGCGCACGGCATCCGCGATCGCCCGCGTCAGTTCCAGGTCATAGCCGACCTTGGTGCCGTCGCGGTCCATGGAGGTGACGAGCAGCTCGCCAGCACCACGCTCGACCATCCTGCGGGCAAAATCGACGGCGTCGATGCCGGTCGCGTTGCGGCCGCCATGGGTATAGATCTCCCAGGCGCTCAGATTGTCGCCGCCGAGTTCTTGCGTACGCCGCCGTTTGGCGTCGATCGAGACAACGATGCATTGATTGCCGAACTTGTCGGCGGCTTCAGCGACAAAATCCGGATTGTTCACCGCCGCCGAGTTGATCGACACCTTGTCGGCACCGCACAGCAGCAGCTTGCGGATATCGGCGATCGCGCGAACGCCGCCACCGACCGTCACGGGCATGAAGCATTGTTCTGCGGTGCGGGCGACGACATCGAAGATCGTCTCCCTGTTGTCGGAAGAGGCGGTGATATCGAGGAAGCAGAGTTCATCGGCGCCAGCGGCATCATAGGCCTTGGCGGCTTCGACAGGATCGCCGGCATCAACGAGATTGAGGAAATTGACGCCCTTGACGACGCGGCCGTCCTTGACGTCGAGGCAGGGGATGACGCGGGCTTTCAAGGTCATTGCGCGATCTCCTTCGCCTTGGCCGCCTTGATCAGCGCCAGGGCCTCCTTCGGATCGATACGGCCATCATAAAGCGCCCGGCCGGAAATCGCACCCTCCAGTTTGCGGGCGTCCGGTTCGACCATGCGGCGGATATCGTCCATTGAAGCCAGCCCGCCGGAGGCGATGACGGGAATCGAAACGGCATCGGCCAATTCCAGCGTCGAAGCCCAGTTGATGCCGGTCAGAATGCCGTCGCGGTCGATGTCGGTATAGATGATCGCGGCGACACCGGCGCCTTCGAATTTCTTTGCCAGTTCGATGATGCCGAGTTCAGAGGCTTCCGCCCAGCCCTCGACCGCCACCTTGCCGCCCTTGGCATCGATGCCGACGGCGACATGGCCCGGAAACCTCTTGCAAGCCTCGATCACCAGCGCCGGATCGCGCACGGCAACGGTGCCGAGGATGACGCGGGTGAGCCCGCGTGCCAGCCAGTTCTCGATATGGTCGAGCGTGCGAATGCCGCCGCCAAGCTGCACCGGGTTCTTTGTCGCCTTGAGGATGGCGTCGACGGCAGCACCGTTGACAGTCTCGCCGGCAAAGGCGCCGTTGAGATCGACCACGTGCAGCCATTCGAAGCCCTGGTCCTCGAAGGCCTTGGCCTGGGCGCCGGGGTCGGGATTATAGACTGTCGCTTGGTTCATATCGCCGAGTTTCAGCCGCACGCACTGGCCGTCTTTTAGGTCGATGGCGGGGAACAAGATCATTTTACTTTTTCCGTTTCTTCCGCGCGAGCCTTAGGCATGATCCCGAAAAGTGTGAAGCGGTTTTCGGACAGGATCATGCGCACTCTAAGGCTTCCAGCGCAGGAAATTAGCAATTAGGGCGAGGCCGAGCTTCTGGCTTTTTTCCGGGTGGAACTGCGAGCCGGCCATGTTGTCGCGGCCGACGAAAGCGGTCATCGGCCCGCCATAGCCCGTCGTGGCGATGACGTCGTCGGCGTGATCGGCCGCCAGATGGTAGGAATGCACGAAATAGGCGTGCAGCCCATCCGGCCCGGTCGGAATGCCGTCGAAGAGCGGGTGTGGGTGCCTCAGATCCAACGTGTTCCAGCCGATTTGCGGAATTTTCAACGAGGGATCGCTTGGCGTCATCTCCTTGACGTCGCCCTTGATCCAGCCGAAGCCCTCAGTGATCGTCTTTTCCAGCCCGCGCGCCGACATCAGCTGCATGCCGACGCAGATACCGAGAAAGGGGCGGGCCTTGTGTTCCACGACGTCGATGACGGCTTCCGCCATGCCGGAAACCGCGTCCAGCCCGCGACGGCAGTCGGCATAGGCGCCGACGCCCGGAAGCACGATGCGATCAGCCGTGGCGACGCGTTCGGCATCGTCGGTCAGATCAATCTCGGCGTCGATGCCGGCTTCGCGGGCAGCGCGTTCGAAGGCTTTGGTGGCCGAACGCAGGTTGCCCGAGCCGTAGTCGATAATCGCGACGCGCATAATCAGCGTCCTCCGTCATAGCCGGGAAGACCGAATGTCGATCCGCCGTGGCCGGAATTATTGTTTGGATAGGAAGGAATATCCCAGCCGTTCGCGCGGATATTTTCCTGCGCTTTCGGCTCGATGCCCGAGAAATGGATCTCTTCAGCCGTCGCCAGATTATACGCCGAAACCAGCCCTTCCGCCTTCCATCCGGCGTCGGTAAGACGACGATAGGCGGCATGGGGGCCTTCGAGCGCGGCAAGGATGCGCACGCCGATGAGGATCGTGATACCGGCGGCGAAAAATCCCGGCTGGCGGATCAACTCAAGGGCGATGCCTTGCATCAGAAAGGCGGCGGCCGCATGCAGCCACAGCCGGTGGTAAAGCATCCACAGGCTCGGAAACAGAAACGCTCTCCAGGAAAAGCCGTCGCGGATGAAGCGCGTCTTGTCCTGGTTACCGTCCGGTCCTCCGGGTGGCGTCAAAATCAGATAGCTTGCCATCTCTTCACTTCCCCCATTGATGGGGCTCAGGCGAGGGTGCCCTTTGTCGAGGGCACACGGCCTGCCTGCCGCGGGTCGATCTCGGTTGCCGTGCGCAGCGCGCGGGCAACGGCCTTGAAGCATGTCTCGGCTATATGGTGATTGTTGGCGCCATAATGGTTGAGGATATGCAGCGTGATGCCGGCATTCTGCGCTAAGGCCTGGAAGAATTCGCGCACCAGTTCGGTATCGAAGGTGCCGATCTTCGGGGCGCTGAAGGCAACGTTCCAGACGAGGAATGGCCGGCCTGAGAGGTCGACGGCCGCCTTCGTCATCGTCTCGTCCATGGCGAGATCGATCGAAGCATAGCGCGTGATGCCGCGCCGGTCGCCCAGCGCCTTGGAAATGGCTTGGCCGATGGCGATGCCGGTATCTTCAACGGCATGGTGATCGTCGACATGCAGGTCGCCCTTGGTGTCGATCTCCATGTCGATCAGCGAATGTCGCGACAGCTGCTCCAGCATATGGTCGAAGAAACCGACGCCCGTCGAAATGGTCGACTTGCCGCTGCCGTCGATATTGACGGATACGGAGACCGAGGTCTCGTTGGTCTTGCGGGAAACGCTTGCCGTGCGGCTCGCTACAGTCTCTGCCATGGGCTGCTCCATCGGGATGACGGCCGTTCCTTATCAGGCACATCGGCAAATATCCAGAAGTTAAGTCGCCAATGACTTATCTAGCCGGCTTCCAAGCATCATTCCAAAATGGAAGGCATTTGCAATCGCAAAAAGCCCTCTTACATAGATCACGACGGGGCCGAAACGCGGCCCGGCAGAAAGCCCGCCAGAATGGGGGCAAACAGGTGTTACATGACGACAATTGTGACTATTCGCAAAGGTGGCAAGGTTGTGATGGCCGGTGACGGCCAGGTCAGTCTTGGCCAGACCGTAATGAAGGGCAACGCCCGCAAGGTTCGCCGCATCGGCAAGGGCGACGTGATCGCCGGTTTCGCCGGCGCGACCGCCGATGCCTTCACGCTGCTGGAGCGGCTTGAAAAGAAGCTCGAACAATATCCCGGCCAGTTGATGCGCGCGGCCGTCGAGCTCGCCAAGGACTGGCGCACGGACAAATATCTGCGCAACCTCGAAGCGATGATGCTGGTTGCCGACAAGAGCGTGACGCTCGCCATCACCGGCAACGGCGATGTGCTCGAGCCGGAACACGGCGCGCTGGCGATCGGCTCCGGCGGCAATTATGCGCTCGCCGCCGCGCGTGCGCTGATGGATACAGACAAATCCGCAGAGGAGGTCGCCCGCCGCGCCCTCGATATCGCCGCCGACATCTGCGTCTACACCAACCATAATGTGGTGATCGAGACGCTCGATGCCGAAGCCTGAATTCCTATCTTGATCGTATCCAGCCCTGACGGGAAACAAACGAAATGACCACTTTTTCTCCCCGCGAGATCGTTTCCGAACTCGACCGCTACATAGTCGGCCAGCATGAGGCCAAACGCGCCGTGGCAATTGCGCTGCGCAACCGCTGGCGCCGCCAGCAGCTCGAGCCCGATCTGCGCGACGAAGTCATGCCCAAGAATATCCTGATGATCGGCCCGACCGGCGTCGGCAAGACGGAAATCTCCCGTCGCCTCGCCAAGCTCGCTGGCGCCCCCTTCATCAAGGTCGAAGCCACGAAGTTCACCGAAGTCGGCTATGTCGGCCGCGACGTCGAGCAGATCATCCGCGATCTCGTCGAAGTCGGCATCGGCCTGGTGCGTGAAAAGAAGCGCGCCGAGGTGCAGGCCAAGGCGCATATGAGCGCTGAAGAGCGTGTGCTCGATGCCCTGGTTGGCGCGACCGCCTCGCCGGCGACGCGCGACAGTTTCCGCAAGAAGCTGCGCGACGGGCAGATGGACGACAAGGAAATCGATATCGAAGTTGCCGACAGCGGCTCCGGCATGCCCGGCGGCTTCGAGATCCCCGGCATGCCCGGCGCCAATATCGGTGTGCTCAACCTCTCCGAAATGTTCGGCAAGGCCATGGGCGGCCGCACCAAGAAGGTGCGCACGACGGTCAAGGATTCCTATAAGGAACTGGTGCGCGACGAATCTGACAAGCTGATCGACAATGAGGCGATCCAGCGCGAGGCCGTGCGCTCCGCCGAGGATGACGGCATCGTCTTCCTCGACGAAATCGACAAGATCGCGGCCCGCGACGGCGGCATGGGTGCCGGCGTTTCCCGCGAAGGCGTGCAGCGCGACCTGCTGCCGCTGGTCGAAGGTACGACGGTTTCGACCAAGTATGGTCCGGTCAAGACCGACCATATCCTCTTCATCGCCTCCGGCGCGTTCCATGTCTCGAAGCCTTCGGATCTCCTGCCGGAATTGCAGGGCCGCCTGCCGATCCGCGTCGAGCTTCGGCCGCTGACCAAGGAAGATTTCCGCCGCATCCTGACCGAGCCGGAAGCCAGCCTCATCCGTCAGTACAAGGCGCTGATGGAGACAGAAGACCTGAAGCTCGACTTCACCGATGACGCCATCGACGCTTTGGCCGATGTCGCCGTGCATCTGAACTCCACCGTCGAGAACATCGGCGCCCGCCGCCTGCAGACGGTGATGGAGCGGGTGCTGGACGAGATTTCCTACAATGCCTCGGATCGTGCCGGCGTATCGGTGACCATCGATGCTGACTATGTCCGCGAGCATGTCGGCGATCTCGCCAACAATACCGACCTGTCGCGCTTCATCCTTTAGCGCGACCGATGCCGGCTTCGGCATCTTGAAATATTAATCACTCGACAGCGGGCCGTTAACTTTTTAGTTAGGGGCCCGTTTCTTTGCGTGGCTTGGCTTTATTCGGCCAAGATTGTCCCTCAGGCAGCCGCATGGAAGCATCGGATAAAACTTCGATAGGGCAGCCATCGTGCGACGCATACTGATCCCCCTTCTCCTGGCGATTGTCAGCTTTTCCTGGATACCGGCCTATGCGGATGCGGCGACCATGGTGCCGCCCGGCAACCGCAATGCCGAGCAGCCGGCGATCCCCGGCGCCTCCGTGCGTCGCACAAGGGGCACGAATTCGACCTTCGACCGCAAATACCAGAAGGTTCGCGAGCTGCTGGCGACCGACACAAGGCTGATGTCGAAGATCAAGTCGACGGCGCGCGACTACGGCATAGATCCGATCCACATCATAGGCGCGCTGGTCGGCGAGCATACCTATAATGTCGACGCCTATGACGGCCTGCAGTCCTATTACGTCAAGGCCGCTTCCTATGCCGGCCAGAGCTTCCGTTTTGCCTATAGTGGCGAAAATATCGATGATTTCGTTGCCCGGCCGCAATTCGACGTCTGCAAGGCCAAGAGGGATTCCTATAGTCTCTGGACCTGCCGCGAAGATGTCTGGGACAGTGCTTTCCGGGGCAAGAAGGTCGATGGAAAATCCTTCCCCGACAATCGTTTCAGCGCCGTGTTCTTCCAGCCCTTCTATGCCGGCCAGACCTTCGGCCTCGGCCAGATCAATCCGCTGACCGCTCTGGAGCTTTCCGATCTCGTCAGCTCCACGTCGGGCATTCCGAAGCTGGATGAAAAGGATGCCAGCGGCGTCTACAAGGCGATCATGGATCCGGATCTGTCGCTTGCCTTCGTTGCCGGCTCGATCCGCAAGTCGATCGACGACTACCGTTCGATCGCCGGCATGGATATATCAGGCAATCCCGGCCTCACGGCGACGCTCTACAATGTCGGCAATTCCCGCCAGCGCGCCGCAGCACTTGCCGCCAAAAACCGGGGCGCGGGCCAATCGGTATGGCCGGAAGAAAATTACTATGGCTGGCTGATCAATGAGAAGCTGGACGATCTGAAGTCGCTGCTCTAGCAATTCCAGGAAAAGTGCGCAGCGGTTTTCCGTCCGGAATTGCGTCAAAACAACAGATAGAGCAGTTTAGCGTTTCCGTGAAACGCTAAACTGCTCTAGACTTCCAAACTGTCGGGAAAATAAGGTTTTCGAGGAGATTTGATCTCATGGATATGATCCCGGAAGCCTTTTCTCCGCCGGCCCCGATCCCGCGCACCGTGCCGCCGTCGCGGCTGACGATCATTCGCACCATCCTGCGCAATCCGCTCGAATTATGGGGCGAGCCCTCCTATACGCTGCCCTGGATCATGACGCGCTTCTTTCGCGAGCGCACGCTGATCGTCAACGATCCAGGCCTGATCAAGCATGTGCTGGTCGACAATGCTTCCAACTACCGCATGTCCGATATCCGCCAGCTCATACTCCGACCGATCCTGCGCGACGGTCTGCTGACAGCGGAAGGCCCCGTCTGGAAACGTTCGCGCAAGGCCGTCGCCCCGGTCTTCACGCCGCGCCATGCCCAGGGTTTCGCCGGCCAGATGCTGAGCCAGAGCGAGGACTATGTTCGCAAATACGAAGAGGTCGGCAGCGAGGGAGAGGTTTTCGATATCGCTGTCGATATGACCGAGCTCACCTTTGTCATTCTCGCCGAGACACTGTTTTCCGGCGAGATCGTCACGCAAGGCAACAGTTTCGCCGATGACGTCGACCAGCTGCTGCATCGCATGGGCCGCGTCGATCCGATGGACCTCCTGCGTGCGCCCTCCTGGGTGCCGCGCGTCACCCGCATCGGCGGCCAGAAGGTACTCGACAAGTTTCGTGGCATCGTCCGCGATACCATGAACCTGCGCCTCGACAAGATGCGCCGGGATCGCGCGTCCGCACCCGATGACTTCCTGACGCTGCTCCTGGAAAAGACCGGCCCCGACGGCCTGACCATGGAGGAGATCGAGGACAATATTCTCACCTTCATTGGCGCCGGCCACGAGACGACGGCCCGCGCGCTTGCCTGGACGCTTTATTGCGTCGCCAATAGCCCGCATATACGCGAGGCCATGGAGGCGGAAATCGACCGCGTGCTTGCCACCGGCGCCGAGCCCGTCGCCTGGCTCGACCTGATGCCGAATGTCCGCGCCGCCTTCGAGGAGGCGATGCGCCTCTATCCGCCGGCACCCTCGATCAACCGCGCTTCCATCGCCGATGATGAATGGACGAGCCCCAGCGGCGAACGCGTCGAGATACCGGCCGGGATCACCGTGCTGATCATGCCGTGGACACTGCATCGCCACGCGCTTTATTGGGATAAGCCCCGCGCTTTCATGCCCGAACGCTTCCTTCCGGAAAACCGCGGCAAGATCAATCGCTTCCAGTACCTGCCCTTCGGCGCCGGCCCGCGCGTCTGCATCGGCGCCACCTTCGCCCTGCAGGAGGCCGTCATCGCCCTTGCCGTGATGATGCACCGCTTCCGCTTCGACCTCACCGACGAGACCAATCCCTGGCCGGTGCAGAAGCTGACGACGCAGCCGCAAGGCGGGCTGCCGATGCGGGTGTCGAGGCGGTAGGGGGTCCGGTGAATGCGGGGCCTATCTCGCCCTTGGCGGGCGAGAAAGCAATTTCTTAGGAATTTCAAGGGCGGGGGTAGGCAGGGGCATGCTGCGCTCTGACCTTGTTCGAGCAAGAAAAGAATCCCCTCTCTTGCAATTTCAATGGCTTAGAAATTGCGCTAGGTTTTAAGCGTGTGGAGCTTTCCGTGTCGCAATTCCTAAACCAATGAAATTGCTTTCTCGCCCGCCAAGGGCGAGATAGGCTCAGCGCTTGCTGCTTCGCCCGTGTCTCATCGGTGTTGCGGATGTTCGTAGTTATTACCGGGGCCAGAGGTTCTATATCAGCGTGACATCTCACTTCCTGCTCGGCATCGACACGGGTGGAACCTATACCGATGCCGTTCTCTTTCATGAAACCGATGGCATCATTGCCAAGGCGAAGTCGCTGACCACGCGGCATGATCTGGCTGTCGGCATCGCCGGCGCCGTGGATACAGTCATCGCCAAGGCCGGGGTTCCCGTCTCCGCCATCGGCCTCGTGTCGCTATCGACGACGCTTGCCACCAATGCGCTGGTCGAAGGGCAGGGCGGCCGTGCCGGGCTGGTGATGATCGGCTTCGGCCCGGAGGATCTGAAGCGCGATGGTCTCGCCGAGGCGCTGGGATCCGATCCCGTGCTGTTCCTGCCCGGCGGGCACAATGTCCACGGCAATGAGAGCCCGCTCGATCTGACGGCCTTGGAAGAGGCGCTGCCGGAGCTTTCGAAGAGTGTCTCGTCCTTTGCTATCGCCGGCTATTTCGCCGTGCGGAATCCGGCCCATGAAATCCGCGTGCGCGATGCCATTCGCGAGCTGTCGCATCTGCCGGTCACCTGTAGCCATGAACTTTCCTCCAAGCTCGGCGGCCCGCGCCGGGCGCTGACGACGCTGCTGAATGCCCGCCTGGTCTCGATGATCGACCGACTAGTCGGCGCCTGCGAAGGCTTTCTGGCTGAGCGCGGCATCGCTGCACCGATGATGGTGGTGCGCGGCGATGGTGCTTTGATCTCGGCCGCCGAGGCCAAGCTCCGTCCGATCGAGACCATTCTCTCCGGCCCGGCCGCGAGCCTTGTCGGCGCGCGTTATTTGACCGGTCTCGACAATGCCGTGGTGTCCGACATCGGCGGCACCACCACCGATGTCGCGGTCATGGAGGCTGGCCGGCCACGACTCGATGCCGATGGCGCCGTCGTCGGCGGTTACCGCACCATGGTCGAAGCTGTCGCCATGCGCACCTATGGCCTCGGCGGCGATTCCGAGGTGAAGATCAACGATCGTGGCCTTGTCGCCGGCTTCGAGCTTGGGCCGCGCCGCCTGCTGCCCCTCAGCCTTGTCGCCCATACGCATAGCGAGACCATCATCGCCGTGCTGGAACAGCAGCTCCGCGCGCCGCATCTCGGCCGCAACGCCGGCCGCTTTGCGGTGCGAACCGGCGTGCCGGATCATCTGGCAAGCGGGCTGACGCCACTGGAACAGGCGCTGTTCGACAAGATCGGGACGACACCCCTGGCCCTCGACCAGCTTCTGACCTCGACCTCGCAGAAGGCGACGCTGGATCGGCTGGTGGCGCGCGGCCTCGTACATCTTAGCGGCCTGACGCCATCGGATGCCATGCATGTGCTTGGTCGCCAGAGCCAGTGGAACGGGGAGGCCGCGCGACTTGGCCTCGGGCTGGCAATGCGGATGAAGGACGGTTCCGGCCGCCCGATCGCGGCATCCGTCGAGGAGCTGGCGCAAAAGATCGTCGATCGCCTGACGCGGCAGTCCGCCGATGTCATCCTCGCAGCTTGTCTTGCCGAGGACGGTGTTGCCGATCTCGATCCGGCCAAGTCGATCTCGATCGACCGCGCTCTTCGCCGCGCGCCAGGCATCGCCCGTTTCTCCATCTCGCTCGATCGTCCCCTGGTCGGCCTCGGTGCTTCCGCCCCGGTCTATTACCCAGCCATCGCCGCGATGCTGGCGAGCGAGAGCGCCATTCCCGCTGATTCGGACGTGGCGAACGCCATTGGCGCCGTCGTCGGCCAGGTCCGCATCAGCGCCACCGTCTTCGTCACCATGCCGGAGGACGGCATCTATGTGCTGAACGGCGCCGGTGAGACCTTGCGGTTTACCGATGAGGAGAAGAGTTTCTCCATGGCGCGGGAGCGGGCAATCGCGGTGGCGATGGCGCAGGCACGGCTGAACGGTGCCGTCGATCCCGTCATCGCCATGGATGAGCAGGTCGATGCGCCAGAGGTCGAGGGCAATCGCAAGCTGGTCGAGGCGCGCTTTATCGCGACAGCCAGTGGTCGCCCGCGGATTGCCGTGGATTGATTGTTTCCAGAATTGCATAAATCTTTCGAACTATTGCCAAATTGACGGAAGGCGAAACTGACCGCAAAGTGGCACCATGTCAGAATTGAGCCGTCAAACGGCCGTGAGGAGTTGAGTGTATGAGCCGCATCGAGAAAAACGGGCTTCAGATCGAACCGGTCCTGTATGATTTCCTCGTCAAGGAGGCCCTGCCGGGCTCCGGCGTCGAGGCGGATACCTTCTTTGCCGGCTTTTCGGCGATCGTCCATGACCTCGCTCCGAAAAACCGCGATTTGCTCGCCAAGCGTGACCGGATGCAGGTAATGATAGACGATTGGTATCGCAAGAACGGTGCGCCGGTCGACATGGCCGCCTACGAGGCCTTCCTGCGCGAGATCGACTACATCATCCCCGAAGGCCCGGCCTTCACGGTCTCGACCGCTAATGTCGACCCCGAAATCGCCTCTATCGCCGGCCCGCAGCTCGTCGTTCCCGTTATGAACGCCCGCTACGCGCTGAACGCCGCCAATGCCCGCTGGGGCTCGCTCTATGACGCGCTCTACGGCACCGATGCCATCCCCGAGACCGACGGCGCCGAGAAGGGCAAGGGCTATAATTCCAAGCGCGGCGAGAAGGTCATCGCCTGGGTGCGCGATTTCCTCGACTCTGCTGCGCCGCTTGCCAGTGCCAGCTGGAAGGATGTCACGAGCTTTGCCGTCAATGGTGGGGCGCTAACGATTACGACGAAGACCGGCACTGTCGCTCTTGCCGACGGCAGGCGTTTCGCCGGTTATCTCGGCGATGTCGCCGCTCCTTCGCATATTCTCCTGAAGAACAACGGCATCCACATCGAGATCGTCATCGATCCAAGCACCGATATCGGCAAGGCCGATCCGGCGCATATTTCCGATGTCCGGCTGGAATCGGCGATCACCACGATTATGGACTGCGAAGATTCCATCGCCGCCGTCGATGCCGAAGACAAGGCCGAGGTCTATCGCAACTGGCTCGGCCTGATGAAGGGCGATCTGACGGAGGACGTCGCCAAGGGCGGCAAGACGTTCACGCGCCGTCTCAACCCGGATGTCGTCTACACCACCCCCGATGGTTCGAGCTTCGAGCTGCATTGCCGTTCGCTGATGCTGATACGCAATGTCGGTCACCTGATGACCAATCCGGCGATCCTCGACTGTGACGGCAACGAAGTGCCGGAGGGCATCATGGATGCCATGATCACCGGCCTGATCGCGCTCTACGACATCGGCCCGAACGGTCGTCGCAAGAATTCCCGCGCCGGCTCGATGTATGTCGTCAAGCCGAAGATGCACGGGCCGGAAGAAGTCGCTTTCGCCGTCGAGATCTTCTCGCGCGTCGAAGATGTGCTCGGCATGCCGCGCAACACCATCAAGATGGGCATCATGGACGAGGAGCGCCGCACCACGGTCAACCTCAAGGAAGCCATCCGCGCCGCCAGCGATCGCGTCGTGTTCATCAATACCGGCTTCCTCGACCGCACCGGCGACGAGATCCATACCTCGATGGAAGCCGGCCCGATGATCCGCAAGGGCGACATGAAGTAGGCCGCCTGGATCGCCGCCTACGAGAACTGGAACGTCGATATCGGCCTCGAATGCGGCCTCTCCGGCCATGCCCAGATCGGCAAGGGCATGTGGGCCATGCCGGACCTGATGGCGGCGATGCTGGAACAGAAGATCGCCCATCCAAAAGCCGGCGCCAACACCGCTTGGGTGCCGTCGCCGACGGCCGCGACGCTGCATGCCACGCATTATCACAAGGTCAATGTCGCCAATGTCCAGCAGACCCTGAAGAGCCGCGCCCGCGCCAAACTTTCCGATATCCTCTCTGTGCCGGTCGCCTCGCGCCCGAACTGGACGCCGGAAGAGATCCAGCGTGAGATCGACAACAATTGTCAGGGTATTCTCGGCTATGTCGTCCGCTGGGTCGATCAGGGCGTCGGTTGCTCCAAGGTGCCCGACATCAACAATATCGGCCTGATGGAGGACCGCGCCACGCTGCGCATCTCGGCGCAGCACATGGCCAACTGGCTGCATCACAAGGTCATCACCGAAGCGCAGATTGTCGAGACGATGAAGCGCATGGCCGCTGTGGTCGACCAGCAGAATGCCGGCGACCCGCTCTATAGCGCCATGGCCGGCAATTTCGACGGCTCTGTCGCCTTCCAGGCTGCGCTCGATCTTGTGCTCAAGGGGCGCGAACAGCCGAATGGCTATACCGAGCCGGTCCTGCATCGCCGCCGCATCGAACTGAAGGCGAAGCAGGCGGGGTAAGCCTGCGCTCCATCGGAGGCCACCTCGATCCTTCGAGGCCTTGTCGTCTGCGCTGACGCTTTGACGGCAAGGCACCTCAGGATGAGGTGGAGAGGATCTTGCGGTTAGGCGGAAAGATCAGCCCTCATCCTGAGGT
Source organism: Rhizobium lusitanum (assembly GCF_014189535.1). Taxonomy (NCBI): domain Bacteria; kingdom Pseudomonadati; phylum Pseudomonadota; class Alphaproteobacteria; order Hyphomicrobiales; family Rhizobiaceae; genus Martinezella; species Martinezella lusitana. The sequence continues at coordinate 2,555,172 of NZ_CP050308.1, forward strand.
GCGCAGCCGAAGCGAAGCCTCGAAGGACGAGGGCGGATGGGGCGGTATAGCATCGACCCAATTCTCTAAACAAAAAGGCCGCCGGATCGATGTCCGGCGGCCTTTCTAAATTCCGAGTGCCAGTGATTACTGGATCACGACGACCTTGGTGCTGTGCCCCGGCAGAACGCGGCTGTAGAGATCGATGACGTCCTGGTTGATCAGGCGGATGCAGCCCGAAGAAGCAGCCGTGCCGATCGAGGCCCATTCCGGCGTGCCGTGCAGGCGGAACAGCGTGTCCTGGCCCTTTTCATTGTAGAGATACATGGCGCGGGCGCCGAGCGGGTTGGAGAGGCCCGGGTTCATGCCGCCGTCGACATACTTGGCGATTTCCGGACGGCGCACTGCCATTTCCTTCGGCGGATGCCAGGTCGGCCATTCCTGCTTCCAGGCGACATAGGCGGTGCCGGACCAGGAGAAACCCTGCTTGCCGACGCCGATGCCGTAGCGCATCGCTTCGCCGTTGCCGAGGATATAATAGAGATGACGTTCGCGCGTGTTGACGATGATCGTGCCCTCAGCTTCGCCAGACGTGTAGCTGACGATCTGGCGGCGGAACTGCGGCTTCACCTTCTGGATCGGGATCGCCGGCAGCTGGAAGCCGTTGTCGCTCGTGACGCCGTAGTCACTGTCGAATGTCTGGACGGTGTCGGCGGAGGAATTGGCTGTGGCGGTCGGCGTGGCTGCGGCGGTGGTGGCATAGCCAGCCATAGCGAGCGTTGCGACAAGGCCGAGTGCGGTGATAGCATTGCGGGTGCGCATGGAAGTCTCTTGGTGCGTTGTGGCAGGGAATGGGATGGTATTCACCATCTTTGAATATGGTTTATTTTCCATTAAACTTAGCTTTGCAAGCGGCAGCGCTCCTACTTCAATGGCGCCGCTGCGCAAATTAAAGGGACATGGCTTTTTTGCAACGATTCTTGCCGGTTCCCGAGGCAATTCATGACGATTTTGAATGTTTACAATAATAATCCGTTAATAGATGGCCGCCAGTCTGAACGGGCGATGCTTGTACGTAGGGGCATGCAACTATTACTGCATGAGATGCGTCACGCCATCTTGCCGGAGTTGCCGCTCGCAAGCGGCCGCCGGGCGGATCTCATCACCCTGTCGGAAAAGGGCGAGATCTGGATCATCGAGATCAAGACCTCGATCGAGGACTTCCGTGTCGATCGCAAATGGCCGGATTACCGCCAGCATTGCGACCGTCTGTTCTTCGCGACGCACAAGGATGTGCCGCTCGATATCTTCCCGGAAGACTGCGGGCTGTTCCTGTCGGATGGTTACGGTGCCCATATGATCCGCGAGGCGTCCGAGCATCGCCTGCCGCCGGCGACGCGCAAGTCGGTGACGCTGAACTTCTCCCGCGCCGCCGCCCAGCGGCTGCTATTGGCCGAATGGGCGACAGGCAAGGATTTTTCACCTGAATGATGGCTACTTTGGCGCGCGCTTGGCGAGGATGCGTTGCAGCGTGCGGCGGTGCATGTTGAGGCGACGGGCCGTTTCGGAAACGTTGCGCTCGCACATTTCATAGACACGCTGAATGTGCTCCCAGCGAACCCGATCCGCCGACATCGGGTTTTCCGGCACTTCGGCCTTTTCGCCCGGCCGCTGCGTCAGCGCCGCATAGACATCGTCAGCATCCGCCGGCTTGGCGAGATAATCGAGCGCGCCGAGCTTCACGGCAGTGACCGCCGTTGCGATATTGCCGTAGCCGGTCAGGACGACGATATGCGTGTCGTCGCGCCGCTGCCGGATCGCCTCGATGACCTCGAGGCCGGTGCCATCCCCGAGGCGAAGATCGACCACGGCGTATTTGGGTGGATTGGTCTTGGATTTGGCGACACCTTCCGCCACCGATTCTGCCGTCTCGACGGTGAAGCCCCGCGTTTCCATGGCGCGCGCCAGCCGGCGCAGAAAGGGGCCGTCATCATCGACGATCAACAATGTCGCATCCGGGCCGATATGGTCCGCAATATCCTTGGCCCCCGCATGAGGGTCGGCAAGCTCTTTATCCGTCATCATCTTCAATCCCGGCGGCATCCCGCCTGCACAGTCCTACTGATTTTAACGATCGGTGTTTTAAGCCGTGAAACTCATTTTGTCGAATTACTGTCGATCAAAACGCGCGGCCATTCGACGCGGATCCGGGCGCCCGGCGTCTCCGGATCGCGATTGCCGAAGGAAATGGCAGCACCCGAGCGCTCCAGCAGGGTCTTGGCGATGAACAGCCCTAGCCCAAGGCCGCCGGCCGTGTCGTCACGCTGCCGGGTCGTGACATAGGGTTCGCCGATCCTGGTCAGAATATCGGGCGCATAGCCGTTGCCGTCGTCCTCTATAATGATGATGAGCGTGTCAGGGCCATATTCCACCGTGACGGTCACCTTCTTGCGCGCATAGTCGACGGCGTTTTCGACGAGATTGCCGAGCCCGTACATGATGCCGGCATTGCGGTTGAGCACCGGCTCGCCGGCCCTCGGGCTCTTTTCGATCAGCTCCAATTTTATCCCGAATTCCCGATGCGGCGCGATGACCTCCTCCATCATCGACGACAGCGTCAGCCGCCGCATATGCGCCTCGTCTTCGGCCGACAGCGTCGTCAGCCGCCGCAGGATATCGCGGCAGCGTTCGCTCTGGCTGCGCAGCAGCGCCACGTCCTCGCGGAAACGGTCATCCTCTTTGAGTTCGCGCTCCATCTCCTTGGCAACGACGCTGATGGTCGCAAGCGGCGTGCCGAGCTCATGGGCAGCGGCGGCCGCCAGCCCGTCGAGCTGAGACAGATGCTTTTCCCGCTGCAACACCAGTTCCGTCGCTGCCAGCGCATCGGCGAGCTGCGACGCCTCCATGGAGACACGATAGGCATAGAAGGCGGCAAAGGCCATGGTGGAGGCGATCGAGCACCAGACGCCAAGCTGCATGACGCTATGGACGTTGACCTCGATACCGCCATACCAGGGCAGGGGAAAGGGCGAGAAGGCAAGACCGGTGATGCAAATCATCGCCAGCACGATCAACACCATGCTGTAGCGGATCGGCTGCGAGGCAAACGAGATGATGACCGGCACGCAGACTAGCGCTGAAAACGGATTGGCAAGCCCGCCGGTAATCAGCAGCAGCCCGCAGAGCTGCAGAAGGTCGAGCCCAAGCAGCGCGAAGGCGGCGGCCGGCTCCAGCCGGTGCGTCGGTGGATAGCGCAGCGTCAGGAAGAAGTTGATCCAGGCCAAGCAGGCGATCAGCACGCAGCAGGCCAGGAGCGGCATCGGAAATTTCAGCCAGAAGGCGACGATCATCACCGTGGCCGTCTGGCCGCCGACGGCAAGCCAGCGTAGGCGCACCAACGTCTGCAATCTCAGCCGCCGGCTGGTGTGGTAGTCGTCCTGCAGCTTGGCGTCCGCAATTGCTATCTTGTCCAATCCTCTGAAGAAGCTGGCCATGTTCAGGTTCCTCTCGGCTTGGTTCGTGTTGTGGGGGAAGCCTCCGCCGGGTCTTCCGGCCAGGGATGCCGTGGATAGCGCCCGCGCATGTCGGCGCGCACATCCTTCCACGATCCCGCCCAGAAACCGGGCAGATCGCGCGTCGTCTGGATCGGCCGATGTGCCGGAGACGTCAGTTCCAGCACCAGCGGCAAGCGACCGCCGCCGATGGCCGGATGCTGCTTCAGCCCGAAGAGTTCCTGTACGCGGATCGTCAACAGCGGCTCCTCGCCCTCATAGTGGATCGGGTGGCGCTGGCCGGTCGGCGCTTCGAAATGCGTTGGTGCCATCCGGCCAAGGTCGCGCTGCAGCGCGTGTGGCACCAGCGACATCAATCCATTGGAGAGCCCGCCGGAAGAGATATCGGAAAGGCCGCGCGCCTCCGTCTGGAACGGCGTGAACCAGTCGTCAAGCTGTGAAAGAAGAGCTTCGTCGCTCATGTCGGGCCAGGGCTCGCCGATCGTGCGGTAGAGGAAACCGATCCGGTCCCGTAATTGTGCTGCTTCCTTGGAAAACGGCAGCACGCCGATCCCGAGCTCGCGAATGCCCTCGGCCAAGGCTTTTGCCGCCTTTTCACCGGATGGGCGCGGCAAGGGGGTCTCTTCAAATATGATGGCGCCGAGGCGAGTGACGCGCCGCGCGCGCACCTGTCGGCTCGTCTTGTCGAAAACGCTCTGGTCTTCCGTGCGGATTTCGCCGGGTAGATGCTCTTCGACATCGCCTCGCGAAATCTCCGCCGCCGCCAGGATACGGGCTTGCGCGGCCCGGCCGGTCAGATCGGCGATCACCAGCATCTGCGAGCCGGCAAGCCGCTCCGTTTCCGGCAGCTCGGCCCCACGCCCGTTCGCCATGACAAAACGTCCGCGTCCTCCGCGTTGCAGGGCAATACGATCCGGGAAGGCGTGCAGCAGCAGGGAACCGGCCAATATCGGCGCACCCGCGGTCGTGCTCTTGCTACCGCCCGCCGCCGTCGCCAGCCTTCCGGCCAGTCGGCGCGCCGCCTCGGCGCGCTCGCCCTTTTCCATCTTGAACCGTCGCAGTCGCTCTTCCAGATCGACGCTCGGCCCACCCAGCCCCTGTTCCGTTAGCAAGACGGCGAGCATTGCTGCCTCCCGCGCCTGGCCGAAATCCGCCGCCGAGATCACCATGGCCGATAGCCGGGGTGGCAATGCCAGATCGCGCATCAGCCGCCCGCGCGCGGTCAGCCCATTGTCGGCGTCCAATGCTCCCAGCTGCCGCAGCAGCGCGCGCGCCTCATTAAGTGTTATCGTCGGCGGCTGATCGACAAAGGCAAGCGTAGCGGGGTCCTGTACGCCC